>JAILBP010000176.1:0-20635 GCA_024680835.1 Lachnospiraceae bacterium
AGTGCTAATTCTAACTCGCCGGATTTCGCAGGTGTTTCAAAGCCGATCATTGACCTTATCAAGAGCCTTTTGACACCGGTTATCGGTATTGTAGGCGCGCTTGGCAGTATCTACTGTGTATTCCTGGGAGTTAAGTTCGCAAAGGCTGAGGAGCCGCAGGAGAGAGAGAAGGCAAAGAGCCATCTCAAGAATGCTATCATTGGTTTCGTGCTCATCTTCGTGCTGATGCTGGTACTCAGACTTACCATCGATCCGCTTACAAAGTGGGCTACAAAGACTACAGTATAATCAATCCCCGGTTTAGGGAACATGTCTGTCGGGCGGTGCGGATTACTATAGGGTCCGTGCCGCCCCAGGATCGGCAGACACATCGGACGTGATCCGATGCAGGGCATGCGGGAGCATATTCTGCATCGGATCATGGAGATACAAACAGAGAGATGCTTTCAGAGATATCGGAGGTATAACATGAAAAGGAATACAAAATTCAGATTGCGAATATCCGCATTTGCCGGAACGATGCTGCTTACGGTAGCAGCGTGGGGAATGTCCGGAGATACGTCTGTGAATGCTGCGAAAAACCCGGATCCCAACCATACGACCAGTTTTATCGAATGGACGAGAGTGGATGACCTTAAAGATTACAAGTATACTTTTACCGGATTTCTTTCATACAGCGATAAATGGGTTACATTGGGTAATAGCTATGACTCTCAGGGACGTTACCGCAGTTCGAGCTGGAGCGAGCAGGACGGACTTTGGTATATGCAGGACAGAAGTGACGATCCTTATATAGATCTCACTGTCAGACCGGGTGGAACCTTTATCACAAAAGATACCATGAATGCACCGAAATTTCATTACAAAGGTACGGACGGCGATAACGAGGACAGCTGCAAATATGCCATTCAGATGATGCCTAATGACAAGTATCTCTGGGTAAATTCGCACAATCTGCATTTCCAAGACAGCGGAGATGATTTCACTTTTATCAGTGACGGCGATATGTTCAACAAAGACAAGGACGTCAGCCGCAGCATGCCCAGTTCCACATACAAGATATTCTATAACCGCAGCGGTGCAAAGGACACGTTCATAGATACCTATGCAGACTGGACCATCAACAGCTGTGGTGATTCCGGATGGGGAAAGGCAAGCTATTTTAAGATTTTCAAGGCAACTGAGAAATTCTACAGTGTTATAGATGAGCCGTGTACTATTGAGAAGATCTTTAAGATAGAGAATGACTTCCTGTTGAAAGACGGATGCACACTCACCATTCCGGAAGGTCATGTATTGACTGTCACAAAAGGTTCTTTCTTTGTGAACGGTACCATAAATTGCTACGGAACATTATTGGTTCAGGACGGAGCCACCATAATACCTTTTTCACCTTCGAAAGGAGGCGGACAGATTAACCTTATAGGCGGTACCATGATAGTGATGCCGGGTGGCAGGGCGATGATCGGACTTGGCAAAGAGTGCCTTAATTCGACACAGAATGCCACATGTACTTTCAAGGCTTATACAGATCCGACAGGCAAACAGGCACCGAGACAGTCTCTGGTAGTGAATCACGGTCTGCTTTCAATAGGCAGGGTTGACATGAAAGATAAAACCACCATAGAGAATCACAAGGGCGGAAGACTGTTCCTGGGTTACAATGTGCGCAAATACTTTAAGAAGTTTGTGAATACAAAATATGACACAAATTCCAGCGCCGCCACTCTGGGACTTGATCCTCATTACGGTTCATTCACCCCTGTGTCAACTTCTGTTATAAAAGCTTATGAGGGCAGTGCCATTACAGTCGGGAACAGACCCGGACTTAAAAGTTCTGTTGATATAAATTACTATTACTATGACTCAAAGGGTAATGAAGCTCACTACACTAAGATCTGATTGTTTGTAACAGATTATATGAGGGTAGAATATGAAAGATTTATTAGAAAAAATCAAACCGCAGTTATTGGCTTTATATGTATTCCTGGGTGTGTTTGCCACCGGAGTGCTGGGGTTTGTGGTAAGGCTTGTCACTGAAAATCTTGATAATCTGAGCAAAGGAAAGCCGATTGTAACGGATTTCAGATTGATGTTACAGCCCCTGACATGGATAGAGGGAGTGATCGCTGCCGGATTTCTGTTTTTGATCTTCTTTATCAATGACTACCATTCAATGTCCAGCCGCAAGATGAAAGAAAAGAAAGGCCTGGACGCCATGGTGGAGGGCGCTCTTGAGAACAGCCGCTACCTGACGGATAAAGAGAGAGACAAATATTTCCCACTTTTTACATACGATCAGCTCAAAGATTCCAAGAAAGACGGTATTCCGGTCAGAGCCTATGTCAGTGGCAAGAAGATGTACATCAACTTCCTTCCGGGAGCGCATTCGCTTATCATTGGTGCCACCGGTTCAGGTAAGACGACTACCTTCATCAATCCCATGATACAGCTTTTGGGCGCCACCAGCGCCGGAAGTTCCATGATCATGACTGACCCCAAGGGAGAGCTTTTTTCCCTTCACTCAAAGTTTTTGCAATCCAGAGGTTATAACGTATTGTTGCTGGATCTGCGAGATACTTACTCGTCAAGTCGCTGGAATCCTTTGGGCGGTGTGTGGGATATGTATCAGGATTATCTTTTTGCCGGGAACGGCATAAAGGCTCACAGGGATCCCATGGAGAATTATCCGGATCTCAAGCAGATGGATGGTCCTGCGGAGCCGGATGAAGTCTGGATCGAATGGCAGGGAAAGGCATATGCGGATGCATCTCACTGCCAGGATGATATAGCAGTCACAAGACAGAGAATATATGACGAGATGTATGAGGACTTAAACGACCTTGTATCCGTTATCTGTCCTATCGAAAATGAAAAAGATCCGCTTTGGGAGAAGGGCGCCAGATCCATTATTATGGCGACCTGTCTTGCTATGTTGGAGGACAGTGAAGATCCGGACCTCGGTATGACCAAGGATAAATTTAACTTCTTCAATCTTAACAAGGCTCTCACCAATTCCGAAAATGAATTTGAAGCACTCAAGAAATACTTTGAGGGCAGAAATCCCCTGTCGCAGGCAGTCACACTGTCCAGACAGGTTCTTTCTGCTGCAGAGAGTACTATGAGTTCTTACATGTCCATAACCTTTGATAAGCTGAACATGTTCAACGACCGTGGTCTCTGCGGTCTTACTTCGGCTACCGATATCAAGGCAGAGGAGTTTGCAGAGAAACCCACGGCTCTCTTCATGAAGATTCCGGATGAGAAGGATACCAGACACGGTCTTGCAGCCGTATTCATCCTGTGTATGTACAAGGCTCTGATCAAGGTTGCCAGCGCGAGAGAGGACTTAAGCCTTCCCCGTAATGTATATTTTATACTGGACGAGTTCGGTAACATGCCCAAGATAGAGAAATTCGACAAGATGATCACCGTTGGTCGTTCACGTAAGATATGGTTCAACATGGTGGTACAGAGTTATTCCCAGCTCAATAACGTATACGGTGAGAAAGTGGCGGATATTGTAAAGTCTAACTGTGGTATGAAGATGTTCATCGGTTCCAATGATATTGGAACCTGTAAGGAGTTCTCCGAGCTCTGCGGTAATGTTACTGTCAGAACATCCAGCACTTCGGCCAGCATGGGAGCCAAAGAGGGTGATTACAGCGTATCCAACCAGCAGCAGGTTCGTCCCCTTATATATCCGTCAGAGCTTCAGAAGCTCAATAATAAGGAGTCTACCGGAAATGCCATAATTGTTACCTTCGGTAACTACCCGCTGATGACCAAGTATACACCGAGTTATCTGTGCAAATACTATCAGATGGGACAGATGGATCTGGGAGAGATCCGCAGCAATATGTTCCGCGCTGATGAGGTATTCTACGATCTGTCTGCCAGAAATGACGCGGTATTGGGAGAGTCGGAGGCTGAAAGTGCCTGATGGAGTATTTGTCCTATCGGGATATTGAACACTATAAGACAGGAAGATGAGAGTTTGATTATGGGTCTTCAGAGATTTTTTAAGAGCATTATATTTAGGAGCGCGTGCGTAGCAGGAGTGGGGTTGATCACTCTTTCATTGGCGCCTGTCAGCGCTGCGGCCAGCGATTTTGATTACAACGGAGAGATCGATCCCTTCACCGGCGAACCGACAGGCGAAGACAGTTCCCTTCTTGATTTCAGTTTCGACGAGGATGAGGATCAGGGCGGTACTGTTTGGATAAATGACAGATGCTACTATGATTTCGGCAGGTCATGTTATGTTTTTCCGGTGGATGAACAGGGCGGAGAGATATCATGCAGCGTTGCAGATGGCATGATCGTTCAAAATAATGTTGACTTTTCTGCAACCGATGGCATAGATCCCAGGGTATATTTAAATGGAAACGTAATAGATCACAAAAATGGTCAGTTTACTTATGCAGGCAGTTATATCGTGACCGTAATGAACGCAGGTAATGAAACACAGATCTTGGGATTTACTATCTGCGGAGAGATGACCAATTCGGTTGTGGGTTATGCAATGCCTGAGGGATTTGACATCATATCGGTTTCCTACAACGGCGAAGATACAGGGTACTACGGAGGCTATGTGGACATGTCCGAAGAGGGCAAGTATTATGTGGCATATGAATGCTACCAGAATGGTCTTGAATACGCCCTCAACCTTACGGTGGACATCACACCGCCAACACTGGTGCTGGAGGGTGTTAACGAAAAAGGCAGGGCCAGCGGACCTGTTACTATCGTCAATGAGGATCCGGAAGCTTTGATTTCCATTGCCCGGGATGGAAAAGAATTCCCAATGGTGGTATCGTACGTTCTTACTCAGAGCGGAAAATATGTTGTAACTGTGACCGATAAAGCAGGTAATTCTACCGAGTACCAGTTCATCATCATGATATACCTCGACAGCTACGGAGTAATTCTACTGATCATACTCTTACTGATCATAATAGCAGTGGGCGTGTATATCTACTATACTCGAACCCATCTGAAGACCAGATAGAGTAGTTGAAGCGCGGAGGGATATTTATGAATTACCTATCATTAATCAGAATCGGGGATATTGTGGATGGCATATTCGGTGCCGGAGGAGATATTGTAGACAGCATTATGGATAGTATCGCTGAGGCCATTGCAGATCTCTTCTACAAATTCTTTTATGGCATAGTGATAGCTATCTGTGAGATCATTCGTCTGGTATACGAGGTATATAGTGTTTTCGCCGGTGTTACAAGAGTTACCTATGACGGAAAAGCAACTTACCTGACAAATGTTTTCTTCGAGAATAAGACAGTGTCAAATATATATATGGGCATGGCCTTTATAGGATTTGCACTGTGTATTGGAGCCACCATGGTGGCTGTCATCAAGAAAATGTTTGACGGACGTGACAAGGATCAGCGTTCCATGGGAGCAATCTTGGGCAGTATGGCCAAGAGCCTGTTGCTGATATTCAGCATGAATTTTATTCTGCTGGTTGTCATATCTTTATCGAATACGTTGCTGCAGCAGGTCAATTATGTGTTTGATTATGGTGATGATCTCGGCAAACCTAAGAAGATTGAGTTTACGGATGAGCAGTTTGCATCCATGGCCAGGATATTCAATACCATAGGAAACTACTCCCTTAATGCTTCACCGGATACATCATATAACATCAACAGCTGTTACAATGCGGTGAGACCGGAGCTGAAATATCTTCTGGACGAGGGCGTTTTTGAGCTTTATTATGTTACGACAGATAAGGATGGCAATGAGATAAGTACATGGCAGTCATTGCTGCAGAGGCTGGTAAATGCCGCAAATGTCGATACAGAACTTAAACTGGATGTATATAACAAGCCTGTTTCGGATGCAATCCTGAATATTATGACCGAAATTAAGACTAACACAGGCTTAAGGCCGTTGGCCAGCTACGAAAGACTGGCCATCAGTAAGGACAAGGCGCAGGATGTATCTCTGGAGCAGTTCCTTTTCCTGGTATGTACCTATAAGGCTGCCAAGAATACAGTTTATAACCAAAATCCATCCATGACTGATGCACTTCGCGGACCATATTATTACGGTCAGAAGAGTATTTACGACTATGATTCTGTTTATGCCGACTTTTCCCTCAGTCTTTACAGGTTTAATTATCTGTTGCTGATACTGGGAGGCTACATGTTGTTGTGGAACATATGTATGATAGTGTTCTCGTGCATATCCAGAATCTTCAACATGATGTTGTTGTATCTGATAGCACCGCTTATCTTTGCTTTTGAGCCGGTGGATGACGGTGAGAAACGCAAACAGTGGACAGTTGCATTTACCGTACAGAGCACATCCGTATTGGCCACAGTCATTGCCATGAGAGTGTCGATGCTGTTCATACCCATCATCATGAGTGATAAGCTGGTTCTTTTCACAGATGTCAAAATAAGCGGAACATCTATTAATATTGGACCTATATTAAATCTTATAGGTAAGCTTTTCATGATGATAGCCGGTTTTTCGGTATCAAAGAAGGCCAGCGGTATGCTGACAGGTATCATGGCAAACAGTGCAGGCATGCAGTCTATAAGCCAGGATGCTACATCAGCAGCAGATACGGCTATGGGTAAGCTGTTCGGTTGGGCTAAAGGCGGTGGCGGTTCTTCCGGCGGAAGCAGCGGTGGAAGCAGCAGCGGTGGCGGAAGCAGCGACGGAGGCGGAAGCGGCAGCGGCGGCGGAAGTGGCAGTGGCGGCGGAAGCGGCAGCGGAGGAGATCTTCCGGACAACAATCACGGTTCATCAAATGACGAACCCGAGCCGTTACCTGACGGCGGTGGTGGTAATCCTGTTCCGGATGGAAATCCGGGTGGAAACCCCGGCGGAAACCCCGGCGGAAACCCCGGCGGAAATCAGCCGGATAATAACGGAAATAATCCTCCACCGGCAAACGGATAATAAATATCGAGCTATTTCTCCGAAGACAGGGACTTTCTGTCTTCGGGGTTTGTTGCGTTATTAAGGGAGTGTGACAAAACATTGATTTTGACAGACTTCTCCCGAAAAATTATTTAAGAGGGATCGGATATGAGATTTATACCCGGAAAGACAAAAGTCAGAATAGAGCTTTTTAAAGGGGTTTCGATAGCGGATGTAGTAGTGGCCGCCATAGGTTTGGCCATGCTGGTGCTTGTTATCCTGTCACCTCTGCCTTTTAAATTTGGTATAGCGATAGCGGTATTCTCCATAACGGCGCTGTTGTTGCTGCGTCTTGATACGGAACCTACCTACATGATGCTGCTGCATATCATAAGGCATTTTGGATATGTTCGTCGTTATGCAAGAGTATATGACGACAAGCTCCTCAAAAAGAAAGACAACAAAGAGGAGATGAAGCAGGAGCTTTTGGAACAGAATGATGAAGCTGCTGCAGAAAAAGAAGCCGCCAAACAAGAAAAGAAAGCAGACAAGGAGAGCGAGAAGCTCAGTAAGCAGGCATTAAAAGAGCTTATAAAGCAGGAAGATAAGATATTAAAGAGCAAGACTGCCACCGAGGAGGAGAAAAACGCGGTCTGGCTCGCCAGGGCAGAGCGCAGTGCTGCCAAGAAGAAAGCTAAAAATGAGGCAAAGCAGGGCAAGGAAGAGAACGCCAGCTATGCTTTTATGGATAATATCATGCCCTTTACAGGCATAAAGGAGAGTTTGATCGAATACGGTGGCAGTTATTATGGCGCCGTTATTGAGATAGATCCGGTGGAATTCAGATTTTTCAGCCCTCACAGGCGTAACAACTCCATTGAAGCCGGGGTCGGCAGGGTGCTCAGAAGCGTACATATGGGCTATGCTGCCAATATTGTGAAGATTGAGCGTCCTATCATATATGATTCCTACATAGCAGTCGAGAAGGAAAAGCTTGCCCAGCTCCGCAAATCTTATGAGAGCGGCATGATGAACGAGGCTGAGTTCCAGGCCAGAGTGGATATAGAAAACGACAGATTGACCGAGCTCAAAGGTCTGTGCACAGATCACCAGGTAGTAGCGCCGTTCTATTACATGGTTTTGTTTGAGAGTGATAAAAAGCAGTTGAATCTTCAGGTGAGGAGCGCCTTAGATAACCTGCATAATGGAGAGCTCAGCGCAAGACGGTTAGGTGATGCTGAACTTGCGGTTTTCCTTAAGTACACCAACCAGATAGATTTTGACGAGCGTGAGATCAAAGATGTAAAGCCTGAGGATTATGTTCAGTGGGCAATGCCCGAAAAACTCAATATAAAGACCAGAACAGTCGAGATCAATGATATCGTGACTCATAACTTCAGAGTGGTTAATTATCCCTCGATGGTCGGCGATGCCTGGCTTGCGGGAGTAATGTCTGTTCCGTCCACAAAGGTTGTTGTAAAATGCAAGCCCATGGACAGATTAAAGGCTATACGTACCATCGACCACTCTCTTCAGGAACTGAGAGGCCAATACAATGCTACCGGTGTGGATTCCAAGCGTATAGAGCTGCAGTCCCATATAGAAACATTGGGAAAGCTTCTTGTGACATTGCAGGGCGAAGGCGAAGAGCTGATGGAATGCAATGTTTATATCACTGCTTACGACCTTCATACCACAAATGTGTCAAGGGGTGAAGATAAACTAAAGTCTCTGCTGCCTGATATTTCCGGCATGAAAAAACATGTACGCAGGACATGGCAGGAGAGCAACTTCAGACTAAGTGCGCTGGATTTTGATCAGATGGATGCATTTATCGCAACCCAGATCAGCGCGTACGATCCCCAGTCAAAACAGGGACGCGGTATCCCCAGCAACTCCATTGCGGCCGGTTACCCGTGGATCTATGCTCATATAGCAGATAAGGCCGGTTTCAAACTGGGCGTCAGTGACGGTGTCCCGGTATTTATAGATTTCTTCCGCAGAGACTCCGAGAGAGTTAACTCCAACATGGTTATCATCGGAAAGTCCGGATCAGGTAAATCCTATGCTACCAAGAGTCTTCTGTCAAATCTTGCTTCGGAGGATGCGAAGATCTTCATATTAGACCCCGAGAACGAGTACTCGGAGCTTGCGCACAATCTTCACGGTAAGGTCATAAATGTGGCTAACGCCCAGTATGGAAGGCTTAATCCTTTCCATATCATCACTGCGCTTGATGATGATGAAGGCGGCAATTCGGGCGGAAGCTTTTCTACCCACCTGCAGTTTTTGGAGGAGTTTTACAGACAGATCCTGCCTGAGATCGATAAGGATTCATTGGAGTACCTCAACAATCTTACAGAGCGTCTCTATACCAACAAGGGCATTATGCCTGAGACAGATCTTTCAAAGCTGACTCCGGAGGATTATCCTATATTTGATGATCTTTACGATTCAATTCTGGAGGAATTTGAGAGGACAGATAACGAATACATAAGATCGCTTTTGCGTTCACTCATCAACTACGTGGCTAAGTTCTCTACCGGCGGTCGAAACGCCAATATCTGGAACGGACCTTCTACGGTCACCACCGAGGAGAACTTTACGGTATTTAACTTCCAGGCGATGCTTTCAAACCGCAATACCACCATCGCTAACGCACAGATGCTGCTGGTTCTCAAATATATTGATAACGAGATCATCAAAAACAGGGATTACAATACCAAGTACGGATTAAAGAGAAAAGTTGTAGTAGTAATAGATGAGGCCCATGTATTCATAGATACCAAGTTCCCTGTGGCCTTGGATTTCATGTTCCAGCTGGCTAAGCGTATCCGTAAATACAACGGTATGCAGATTGTTATCACACAGAATATCAAGGACTTTGTGGGAAGCGAGGAGATTGCCAGAAAATCTACGGCTATCATCAACGCCTGCCAGTACAGCTTTATATTCTCTCTTGCACCCAATGATATGCAGGATCTCTGCAAACTGTATGAGAAGGCCGGCGGTATCAACGAGACTGAGCAGGAGCGTATAATACAGGCACCCAGAGGACAGGCATTCACTATCATGAGCGCCACAAGCCGTTCAACCTTCCGTGTTGAAGTGCCCAAGAACATGGTGGATATGTTCCAGGATATGGATCATCCCAGCGCATATTACTCCGGAGAGCAGGGCGCAAGGTACTGGGAAGAGTTCATAGGCAGCAGCCGTGCGGTTCATGATGAGAATTACAGATCAAATAAAAAGGACGAAGCAGTTGAGGCAAAAGAAGAGACAAAGCTGTCTCAGAAGAGCAGAGTAGTATTCGAGGAGGTTTCGGAGGATTATGTAGCTCCTGCCAAGAAGAGCGAAGCTCTCGGCAAGATCCGCAGAAAGCCTGAGGCTATACTTGAGGATGAAGAGTTTGATATGTCCGATGAGGAGCTGGAGAGGCTCTTGGAGGAGAAACGTGCAGCAGAGGTGTTGGCTGCATCGGATCCCATGATGCCGAGACGTGCAGCCCAGGCAGCAGCTGTTCAGCAGATGGAGCATCCGGAACAGGTTCAGACAGCAGAAGTTTCTCCGCAGATACCGGTACAGCCGGCGGCAGTTGCACAACCGGCGGCAGTCGCGCAGACGGAGGTGGCAGCACAGCAGGTGGCATCGATGCAGCCACAGGTTGCAATGCAGTCTGTTGCAGTGCAGCCGATACAACTGGTTGCACCGGCAGTGGATTACACTGCGTTGATGGCGGATATCAGGAGCAAAGTACTGACAGAGGTTATGGACGAACTCAAGGCAAACGGTACTTACGATTCGGTTCCTGTGCCTGATGTGGGATCCCGCCGCAGGAAGCCTGTCAGAAAGACGAAGGAAGCCGAGAGAGAAGACTTCTATGATGAAGAGGATGAGGATTTAACCGGTCTGTTTGGTTCCGATGAAGATGAAGACGATGAGTTTGATCTGTTCTCACCTGATGACGACATGGACGAGAGCTCATACGACAGGGATGATGAGGATGAAGAATCAAGTTCGGAAGATTCCTATGACGAAGAGCCGGATTATGATGATGACGATGATGAGTTCTTCAGTCTGCTGGATGAGGAAGATGAAGCTGATGACGAGGATGAGGATGAGAGGCTTGACAATCTCTTCGGATTGAACGATGAAGAAGAAGAGGAAGAGGATGAACGTCTCAGCAAGGAATTGACCGATGAAGAACTTGAGGCCATGATCGAAGAAGAGGAAGATGAGTATGCCGATGAAGACGATTATGACTTCTCTTCACTCTTTGACAGTGATGACGACGAGGACGAAGAAGATGATGATGACAGCGGAGACTTTGACATCATGAGTCTGCTCCGTTCCGAGGCCGAGGTAGTGGCAGAGAAACCCGAAAAATACGAAGCCAAGGATATTTCGGATCTTGTGGCTCCGGGAGAGGTTGCAGACATCACTTTCGAGGAATTGGGTACATTGGTAAACATCATAAGAAAGCAGCATAAGAAAAAAGCATAATATTTAAGTATTTTTTGATGATTTGCAACTTTTGTATTCTAAACAGGGTATACCGTATAAGAACAGGACTTCTTGTGCGAAAACCCGGGATGATATTTCAATCAGGAGGTTAAAAATGGCTAATTTGGAGATTAAGCTTGTAAACAGAGGCGAAGAGGGAGAACTGCTTCTTATTGGAAATCTGGACACACAGACTGCACCTCAGGCGGAAGAGCATTTCGATGCCGCTGCGGAGAGGTTTGACGATCTTGTGATCAATATGCAGGACTTAAATTATGTATCCAGTGCCGGTCTCAGAGTTTTAAAGCGCATCCATGTAAAGATGGTAAAGAAGGGCGGTAAACTCACCGTCAGAAATATCAATGATAATATCATGGAAGTATTTGAGATCACCGGCTTTGCGGGTCTGCTGAATCTTGAGTGATATTGGCGTGAGAGGCGGATCGCAGACGGATGATGATTCCGGGATATTACTTGCGAGGAAACGGATATGAAGAGATTATTAAATCGGATCAGGAAAATCGGATATCGAGTGACGGCATTTGTTGCGGCTTTGTTGATGTTTTTGACAGGGCTGGATTCCAATGCCTATGCAGGTGCCTTGAGCGGTACCAGCGTAACCGGAAAAAACGCCTATATTTTTGAGGTTGTGACCGGTGTTCACGACGGCAAAAACATCCAGTTTTTGGAGATCGTGTATATCGGAACGGATAATAATGAGTACAGGCAGCTGTTTTTCCCAAATCAGGATTCACAGTATCTCGGACGTATACAGGTAGCTAAGGTCGGGTCTGATGTTCCGATAGCGAATGACATCGAGAAGATGTACGGATATAAAGGAAAAACCGGACTTTTTGACACCTCGGTATCCAGTCTGGCATCATACAGCATGGCACAGTACTATTTTACCACGGATGTTCCCATAAAGAGTATCAAATACTTTGATGGTTTCACAGGAAAGGGAAACGATGAGTGGACCTGTCAGGGCATGAGGCTTTTCAAGGTAGATACCCTGTATGGAATCAGAATGGCAGGTGAGTGGTCGAATACCTGGTACATTGATTTTGATGGAGAGCTGATAGGTGAGCTCAATATAGATGTCATCAAAAAATACAACTGGTCAACGCTTGATGCCGGATATCTTGATATGATGGTAGATGCCAAAGTAAGGCAGGGGGATGAGCTTAAAGGCAAGGATTATGTAAAGCACGTATCCCAACAGACAAAACACAACTACGGATTCCGCTTTGATTTTGCAGATGTCTTTGGGGCAGGTTTTGAGAGCCTTATAAATGATTATGCTTGTAATAAGGCACCGCTGAACGGACTCCCAATGATCGAAAACCTCACATTGAACATCACATACGTGGATGTTTACGGACAGCCGAGATTCCTGTATCTTCCTGCTGCCACCAGTGCTGTACACTGGGCATATCGCAATCTGAACGAGACAGACAGCAGAAAGCCGGTTTTAGGTGTTGGACAGCAGGGAGGCGGTCTCGCTTTTACCGGTATCATTCCGGACTGTGGAAAGATAGATTCGGTCACATTGGCGGTAGGAAGCGAAAAAGCCGAGGCAATAGCGGATATTGTCTATGATGTTAATAGTATCAGCTACAACAAATGGACGGATTCGAGAGGCTATTCATACAAGAGAGCGATAACAAAAGCCGGAGAGCAGAATCTGCACACAAGACGTTCTGAGCTTTCTAAGCAGGATGATGCATACTATCTCTGCGCAGCTATATATGATATGAGCAATTCTGCCATAATACCGAAGGTAGAAAATGCAATGCTGAAATATGATTATGTCGGGGCTCCGATATACTGCCAGACGGCATCCGGTGTCGGTGGAAAGAGACTTGTATCGAATGCGGTAAATGATCTTGGATTGAAGGAAGGTAAAAAGCTTACCCTTCCAACAGAAAAAAAGAATTATTATGTTTGTCAGTTTACTACCGAGAGTGCTTTGAATTCAGGTGAAGTGTCCGGATTGAAGATAAAACTCAGCTACATGAACACCAAGGGCGAGAAGCAGGAAACTGATGAGATCAATATAAAAAATGCAGTATTGGATTATTACGGATACTGGCCGGGCAGCACGGGCGGCAGTGATTTTGCTTACGCCTGGACTACAGGATCCGGCAAAACGACCAGCTTTTTGGTGGCGCTCAAGGATGTAAATTATTTTACCGGAGCAGTGATAAGTTCACCGCCCGGAAGTAATGCGGATTATCAGTTCAAAGATTTCAGCATGTATGCTCTGACTGAGAATTATCCCACCAGAAGTGTTGCATGGACAGATAAGCTGACGGAGAACGGCAAGAGTACATATGTAAACATTTACAGAAATCTTGATACAGAAGCGATCAAGATAGCCAGCATACCTGATACGACCCTGATCCAGAATGGTGATGAGGTTAATGTGGATTTCACTTCTTCAAAAGTAACTGCTGTCAAGGATGAAGGATTTGATTTCACAAAATACGCCATAACCTATGCGGATGCCATGAAGGATTACGGATTTGTCAAGAAACGCAAGAGTTATGAGGTACAGATATCAATATATGATGATGTTGTGGCTACCGACAATGACGGTAATATTGTTTCAACGGGAGGCAATGGTGATTCCGGTTCGGAAAATAAGTTCTTCTTCCAGCTCGAGTTCGAATACGGAACCAGTGCTTATGTGCTGGGTAACCAGGGTTTGTCCGAAGGTGATAAGTTTGTATCCGGCAGAACGCACACATTCCAAGTCAACATGAATGAAGATTATGGAAATGTTACCGGCATCAACATTATATCCGATGAGATAGATGAGAATGCCAAACCTGAAGACAAGATGCGCATCAATGATATCAAGGTAACTGAGGTTGCGGCTTCAGGAACACATATATGCTGGGTAGCATCTAATGTCGGATGGGTCGGAGCAGATTACAGCGACAGCCGAAATAAATACGGCGGAAAAGGTAAGTCAGGCAGGAGTGCTGCCGAGCTGGCAAGATCTGTGAATATAGACTACACTACCAACGTGGTACAGATCGAGTTTGCATTGTCTACCGGTTCATATCAGATTGAGGAATACACCGAAAAAGATGCCGAGCAGTACGGCGTAAAGGCGGGTCAGGCTCCAAGACCTCAGCTCTATGGTACGATTAATGCAAAGCTTGCTTATACCAAGAGTGACGGAACGCTTGATTTCAGAGAGTTTGATCTTGTAGAGCAGCTGTACAATTACAGAAACAAAGCAGTAGCTAAAGATAACGGTCTTGCGACCAGCGATAAGAATTCCATGTTCAGAGCCAATCATACGGATCGATTTATCCTGAACATTGATGATATTGGCTCACTGAATCATCTGGATCTGAGTGTATCGGCTACGGATTATCCCGTAACATGGGCAGTGACGGGACTGTCGGCAAGGATAGTCAAGGATGCAGGAAAGCTGAAGATCAATCAGTTTGAAGAGTATCAGTATGACAGAAATGAAGAGGAAGAACCTGTAGCATACATGGATAAAGATGAATATCACTTTATCATAGGAGGTACTTCCCAGCCCTGTAATATTTACTTCGATGAAAATGAGATAAAGATCGATCCGCAGCTTCGTACTGCTACCAGTGTTATATCTCGTACACCCACATCGGCTAATGATAAGATGAATATCTTCATATTCCCGACGATGGGCGGATCTAATGACGGAATCGGTATTTATGATATCGGAGTAAAAGCATTGTACAATCACCTGTACAACGGACCTCGTCAGGCAGCATGCAGCAAGCTTGAGAAATATGTGGATGAAGACGGTACCGAAATGTTCTATACAATGGGACTTGAAGCGCAGTGCATGTCTGATCTCAACCAGCTTGTAGTTGAGGCAAGCTCCCTGAAGGGCACTAATGCGAATATGGATTATGCGATTGTACAGCAGATCCGAAGCGGTGTAGTAGTGAATACTTATTATGTAGACCTTGAAGATGAAAATGCTTACTACTCTATATACAAGGCTCCTTCAAACGACATGGGCAAGATTGGTTACTACGAGAAACAGAGGCTTTATCTCCAGATCGCGCCGGGTACACAGCAGAGAAATCTTCTGGCGGAGAAGCAGGATATAGCGTTTGCGATAACCTATAAGCTTCCGTTTGATGCTACAGGTGCCGAATATGTATCACCTTATGTTTATGCTACCGATGAACTGATCAAAAAGCTGTATGAGGGACAGGTTATCGGTGTGGATTATGATCAGATGTTTGTAGGAGAGATAACGGGAATCCGTATTGCTACTACAGGCACGGTTGAGGCTAATATCGGATGTGCATGTCTGGCCAATTACCATGTGACTGCCGATGGCGAGATGCAGCTTGAAAACTATTACAATTTTGCAAAGGGTATTACTGTAGGTAACAACGTTCAGAAGATGACAGTGACTTCAACGGGAACTGATGATGAGGAAGCTGTAAGACATCTCTCTATACAGTTCAGTACCACACATCCGTCAAGTGCATATGAGAGCGGTACCAACTCACCGGTTAAGTTTACCCTCTACACAACGGATAAGGAAGGTCAGGTTAATGATCCGCCGCTTGAGATAGCAGATCTCAGAAAATATATTACTGATGGATCAGGAAACTTCCTGACAGGTACTACACAGACTGTGGAAATGCTGGTAACAGGCGGAGCAGCGGGCTTGAGACGTATTATTATCGAACCTCAGAGCGAAGCAATGGACGGATCGGCAGGATGGAGCCTGGATAAGGTTGTGGCACAGCTTGATTCCGAGACACCTATCAGCAGAGTTATAGAGGAGCGTATATACGAGGGAAGACCCAAGACTATCCTGCTCTCAGATCTGAGTCTGTCTGCGGATGTATACAATTACAATTACAGCAAGGAAGACGATGTATTTGATCAGGTAAACATGAGACAGGGCGAGGAGCTTAAGCTCATGATGAGGAGCGAACAGCCGCTTCATATTCTGCCCACTTCAAACGGATCAGAGTACGGATGCAGAGTTTATGCCACAGAGATCACGGCAGACGGATTCGAGTCTGGTATAGTAGATGGCGTCATAACGCATAATGAGACATCAAAGAGATTCTCATTCACGGCTCCCGTAAATTACGACGAGGAGAAGAAATACAGGATTTATATAGAATCTGTTGAGATTCCGACTGTTAAAATGTATCTGGATGTTACGGTTGCCGTAACACCCAGACCGGTAGTATCCGATGACGACGCAGCAGGGGAAGATGATACTGCTGCCGGCGACAGCACGGTTTCCGGTGACAGCGCAGTTTCAGATAACAGCGCAGTTTCAGATAACAGCGTATCTGATGACGGAACTTCAGACAATAGCGCATCGGAAAGCAACTCATCCGATGACAGCAAGACCGGCAACAAGACTGATAACGACGGGGCTGATGACGATAAGTCTTCCCGAAATGAAGAAAAGTCAAACGGCACTTCGGATGCCGGCAGCACGGAGCCCTCATCGGGATCCGGCGCGGAAGACATCGGCAGCTCGGACAGCGGTTCATCAGGAACAACGGACGGTGGTTCGGGTGACGGTTCAGGTAATAGTGCAGAATAGTTATTATGTAGGGAACAGTTTTTTGTTCCCTACGTATTGTTGTTTAAAGGCAGAATTGTGCTGTTACGGGATTTGTAATGTTTTCAAAGACGGAGGAAGGCAGATTAATTGCCTTGAGGATTATGACAATGCGAAAGATCATATTAAATGTTTGTAAGGCAGCGTTGCTGTTGCTGGCATCTGCGGCAGTTCTGAGCGGATGCGGTAAGACACAAAAGTTTACCGGTGGCGAGGATATTGGATATCCTTATACATATGAGATCAACAGCAACGGTACTGTTACCGTGACGCTGGATGGCAGCGCTTCGCCGGATGCAAAATGGGATGTTACGGGTGTTGATGAGGATATCATAAAGCTTGACGTCAAAAAAGCCGAGAAGGCCGGGAAGATCACCTATAAGGTGGAACCGGTATCGGGAGGCAGTATCAGTATCTCGTTTCAGAGAGTGAAAGAGACTGACAACGGATATGCCGATAAAGACTATTCGGCATACAATACCATAATTGACAGTCATAAGGATAATCCCGACAAATATGAAGAGATCACAGGTCCGGAAGCAAAGCACAGGGATGATGTGGTTTCAGATGATATGGCTTCCGAGGAGGTAATGGAAGATCTTCCCACGCCTGATGAAAATGAAGTGTCTGCAGATGAACAGAAATTAAATTCCTCAAGTATAATATGCAGTATAGCCATGAATCTTTCTATTACGCCGTCTGACAGGAAAAACAAATTTGTCACCGAAGCAATTGTAGAGACAGAACATCTTACGGAGGGTGTTTTTTCAGGCGAGCAGGATGATGTGCTGGATTATGAAGCATGGATTGATGAGGGCGGATCCCTGCTGGTGAGACTGCCTGTGGTAAACATGGGATGGACATACAGCTCTACCGGTGTTTTCAAGGAAACAGAGCAGGAAGAGATTCCGGGAATACAGTATGATGAGCCGGAGAAGGACGAGAACGGAAATTACATTATCCTGGATATCGGAGAATACGGATATTACGACAAAGATCAGTGTTTCATAATAAACGGTCTGGCAAACGGAGATGCTACCGTTGTCTTTACGGATATGGGAAATGCGTACAGGCTTACTTTGGTGGTTTCCATTAATGAGGGACGAGTGTCACTCGAATCCCAGAAGATGGAGAGAACTGAACAGTAAAGCTTAGCCAATGAGTATGAAATTGGCGTTATCTTAATTTACCGGTTGGTGACATTTATTGTCAGAGGTCAGAATGGATGATTTAAGGAAAGAGATCCGGGATTCGCTCCTGGGCAGACTCAGAATAGAAGAAGGCGCTTTTGTGGTTGCCAGAAAAGGTCTCATGCAGTTTCAGTTTGGTATGCAGGACGGTTTTGGAAGCGTCCTCATCTTCGGGTTACAGTGCAGGATGATGTGGTATCGCATTCCCGGTAAGCGAAAGGACGCCGAAAACCGTCTCGATGCCGCGTTGAGCAGCATGGGCAGGAAACTGGTACTGTCATCTGCACCGAAACTTAAGGCCGTTTATTGCATTTCCATAACGGGGCAGCCGGTTGTGCTAACTGTGCATATGGGAGAAAAGGACATAGAGGCTTTCGCATATTCCGGCAAAGGGTTGACGGGAGCATTGTCCACAAAACATGTAATATCAAAGTTTGAGAAATCCATGCCGGAAGCCATGAATCCGCTTCCTGAAGAAAAGATCAGGGAGAGGAGGCAGGAGGCCAAAAATAAACTCAAAAGTCCAAGGAAACTCAGAAGAGAACAAAAAGCCGCAGAGAAAAAGGCGCTCATGGCACAAAAGAAGGAGAACCGTAAAAATGGCAGTATTTTTGCCACAGTAGCTTCTCTTTTGGCGAAAAAGAAAACCGAGCCGGCATCAAAGCCCCCTGCAAAGGAAGAAGTGAATCCAAAGGCACATGCTCCGGAAGAACTTGTTACAGAAAAAACAGTTATAGAAAATACTCTTATAGAAACAGCAGTCACAAAATCACCTGTAACGGACGAGTTGAATACTGATCAGCAAAACGCAACGAATACAAATAATAAAAAAAATAAAAAGAAAAAGAAACGAAAACATTAAAATAGGGGTATAGTATATAGATGATCGTTAAAGACGGCGTATTAAAGTGAGAATTGCAGAGCAATCAGAGCCGTCCGGCATGAAATAAGACATGCCGTTTACGTAAATAAGGGAGGTACTATCATGGCAGGTTATTCGCAGACTTATGAGAAACTGAATGCTAAATTCGCTCTGATAAAGGAAGCAAGACTTAAGTTTCGCGGTAGCAAGGAGTTCGATAAGGCCGATGAGTCTTTCGAGAAGGTTACCAAGGCCTTTGAGAGGATTAAGAACAAGGGAGCCGGTTATAAACCTACAGCCGGGGAGCTGGAGTATATTCAAAAAACCCTTGATGATGCAATAGAAAAAGCAGATGCCTATCTGGATACCAAAAAAGATATCGACGAGGTAAACATGGGATATAACACCGTTGCGCGTGTAAATTCCATGGAATTGGCCAAGGAGATACTGACCAGTGTTTCGGCGGATATAGAAAAAGAACTGACAGAGCATCGTGAAAAAGCCGCAAATGAAAATGAAGCACCGTCTGCCGACCAGATTTCCCGCGATATGGAAGGGCTGAAGCTTGAGTTTGACGAAGCCAGGGAGAATGTTCATTTCGGCAGCAAGGCATTTGATAAAGCGGTAGAGGGTTTTGAAAGGCTGGACGCCGAATGGAAAACAATAAAAGAACGATACAAAGATGGAGGTACACCAAACCCTTATGAGCTTCAGAATCTGAAGGCCAAAATTGCCGAAGCCCAGAAGCTTAATGGTGATTACCGCGTCGAAAAAGACGATAAGGATCTTGAAAAAAATCCAAAAACAGCCAAGAGATTAGCCGCTATGGAACGGGCTTCAGAGTATATGGATGCCCAGTTGAAGACCATTGAGAAATGGGAAAAGGAATATGCCAATACTTTGGACTCAAAGGAATACACCAATGCGGAAATGTCTGCAAAAGCTGAATCGTCATATGCCATGATGGAAAGGTGTGACAGGAAGACTACAATATCCAGCGCTGAGTTCAAGCGGGCAAAGGAAATTGCCAAAGAGCTTAAGGAAGAGTGGAAGAGAATCGAGGCAAAGGGAGAAGACTATAAGCTCAATTCTGCAGAGGTTGACAGAATATCAAAGCTCAATAACGAGCTGAATGAAAATGTTGACAAGTATATCAGAAGTAAAGCAGAAAAAGAGAAACTTAGCGGATATGAGCAAACCCGTCTGGATATGATGGGTAGTCTGAAAAATGATGCGTCGACCACTAAGAGTGTTATGGACCGCAGAAAGAAAGCGATCGAGGCAGAATCTGCAAATCTGACTGATAATCAGATCGGTCAGGATGCGCGAAGACAGTCGAGAGACCTTAAGATGAAGCAGCACAGGGTCGGAAGGTCCCGTGTATGGTTTGGAAGCAAGCAGTATAAAAACGCGCTGACAGACTATAATAAGTCCGTTTTGAGCTGGGAGAATATGACCAAGGGCAAGCCGGAGGATTATAAGCCTACTGAAGAGGAACTTCAAAAGAGCAAAGATGATCTTGAGAAGACAAAGGAATCCATTCAGAAGTATTTAGACAGAAACAAGGATAAGGAT
>JAILBP010000236.1:0-6928 GCA_024680835.1 Lachnospiraceae bacterium
CTTTATAGGCGAAAGCTCTTTTGAGGACGGCAAGATAGTAGAAAACAGCGAATATCTTCTGGGATTCTGCCTGGAATACGCAGAGTACATCTCACAGCTCAGAGGCCGGGCAGCCCAGGGTGTATTAAGGGATGTTGAAAAAGAGATACGGACCCATTACGCCGAGAATATCAGCCTGAGGGAGATGAGCCAGAAATTTTTTATAAACAGTGCCTACCTCGGCCAGATATTTAAGAAAAAATACGGTCAGTCCTTCAAGGATTACCTGACTGATATCAGGATAAAGGAAGCCGCCAGAATGCTGTCCACCACAGACAAGAAGATCATCATCATAGCAGAGGAAGTAGGATACAAAGACTGCGATTATTTTGTTCAGAAGTTTATCGAGAGGATGGGATGTACCCCGTCAAAGTACAGGAGGGATCATACCTAAAATATAATCACGTTACTAATATCAATACCAACGGATTGCTTCGTTGCTATCGCAACTTTCGCAATCCTGCCCGATATTCGCAATCTCGTGGAGCTTTGCTCCACTTCTTGCTCATATCGGGGGCATTTAAAGAGACCGACATGCTAACCTAAGCAAGCTTAGCTGGCATGTCGGTCTCTTTAAATTGGTATTGTATATTTTGTCGGGTAATTGACGAAAGTTTGTCTGTATATTTATTCATTTTGATGTCATAGAATTAAACCAACCTAAATGATTCCGGTCTGACCGGAGCAAAACAAAAGGAGGAAATCTTGATATGAAAATGAAAAAGGTATTAGCACTTGCCTTGACAGCAGTTATGTCAGTGTCAATGCTGGCAGGCTGTGGCGGCAACACCGGTAGCACAGGCGGCAGTACAGGAAGCGGTGATTCAGGTTCTGCTTCAAGCGGCGGAGTTCAGGAGGTCACCTTTATGGTTTGGGATGATCTCGAGGCTTCAGAGGATCTTATCTCTCAGGGCTACAAGGATTCCATTGATCGTTTCAACAAGGATTACGAAGGAAAGTACCATGCAAAGGTTATATCTACCAACCTTGAGGAGTACTACACAAAGCTGAATGCTGAGATAGCTGCAGGCAACTGCCCGGATGTATTCATCGTTTCTCCGGGTGCAAACTTAAATGATTATGTTCTGAAAGATAAGACAGATAAGCCTATCGCTCAGAAGATGGACGATTATCTTGCAGCTGACGGCTGGAAAGATACATTCACTTCAGACGCAGTATTCGCAGGCGGCACCTATGGTGACGAGGCTACTCAGGGCGCAGGTATCTACGCTATTCCGCTTAACATCGCAGCAGCTTGTGTATTCTACAACACAGAGATGTTCGAGAATGCAGGAGCAAAGGTTCCCACAACTTACAGCGAGCTTCTTGATGCTTGCCAGAAGCTTAAGGACAGCGGTGTAACACCGATCACAATCTCTGCAGGTACAGCATGGTGCCTTTCAATGGTAGCCGGATACCTCTGCGACAGAAACGGTCTTGTACTCAGTGATGTTAAAGATCACAAGACAGACTGGAAAGACGCTAAGGTTATCAACGCTGCAAAGCAGATCCAGGAGCTTTCTCAGTACTTCCAGCCCACAGCTGAGTCTGATGATAACGACGTAGCAACAGCTGCATTCTATGACGGCGAAGCTGCTATCCTTATCCAGGGTTCATGGGCAATCGGACAGATCAACGGAAGCTGCGAGCCCGGTTTTGAGCAGAAAGTCGGCGTATTCGCATTCCCGGCAGTTGACGGTTCTTCAGCAGATCCCAACCGTGTTATCGCTAAGTCTGACTCAATCGCAATGAGCGCTACCAGCAAGAATCCTGAAGCAGCAGTTGCATTGATGAAGTACTTTGTAGATGATACAGCACAGAAGTACACAGCAGAAAAAGGTGGAAAGATTCCTGTAACAAACGTTAAGTATGACGAGACAATCGCTCCGCCGGAGCTTAGCTATGTTATGGATGTATTCAAGAGCGCAAGCGCTACATTCGGATTCTACAACGAGTCACTCGTTGATTCAGAGGCAGGCTCTACATTCGACAGCTGCTTCGTAGAGATCTTCAAGGGCGCAGATCCGGAAGAGGCTCTGAATCCTATCCAGGAATACTATGAGAGCAATGTCTGGAAGTAAGATTTCGTAAACTGAAACTGATCTTTTATGTCGGCACCCGCCTGGCGGGTGCTGACCTTTTAAGGGGAAAATATGGATAAGCTTCTGAGAAAAAAGAGTAACATCATATTATTTTTGGCACCGGCCTTTATTCTGTTCACGGCTGTTCTGATCGTACCGATCATTTCGGCATTCTATTACTCACTTTGTGATTACAAATTAAACTCCAAGCCGGTATTTGTAGGTTTACAGAATTACATAACTATTTTTACCAAGGATGCGGATATGAAGACCGGATTCAAGAATTCGATCTTTTTCATGATCTTTTCATGCGTGACCCAGCTGATCTGCGGTCTTGTACTGGCCGCTCTGCTCACCAATATCAAAAAAGGTCGTGACTTCTTTAAGAATGTATATTATCTGCCCTGCGTACTGAGTTCCGCTGCTTTGGGTCTTCTGTGGTATTTTGTGTTCCATCCCAAGTACGGTATCAACAAGATCATGGAAAACATAGGTCTTCTTGAAAATGCCAATGAAGGAACCCTCTGGCTTTCCGATACCAGCGGATTCATTATCCTGCCGATAATCGTGATCTCCTTTGTCGCTTTGTGGCAGTACGTCGGACAGTCAATGATGCTGTATATGGCCCAGATCTCGGGCATCAGCAAGAGTATATATGAGGCAGCTGCCATTGACGGCTGTTCAAAGTCGCAGGCGTTTTTCACCATCACATTACCGCTCATCAAGCCCATGGTGGCTACGGCAATGAGCCTTAATGCGATAGGTTCCCTGAAGTTCTTCGATCTGATCTTCAGTATGCTCCCGGAGGCTATGCGTGGTAAGGGCGGTAAGGCTCACGTTATGGCAACGGTCATTTACGATCAGGGTCTGAGATATAACAAATACGGATATGCTTGTGCCGTAGGTATGGTACTGCTTGGTATGTGCCTGCTGGTAACATTCCTTATCAATAAATTTGTTAAATCTGAAAGCTATGATGAATAAGGGAGGAGGCAAAAGATGCAGAACACTACTGAGTACACTACTGAGAACAGCTCAGCTGAAAAAAACAAAAGAAAAAGCAAAATAATAAATATTGCAATTTATGCATTTTTGATTATACTTGTATTGATATACATATTACCGCTTTTGTGGATATTGATGTCTTCACTCAAGCCCAATGCTTCATTTAAGAGTTCACCCTGGAGTTTCCCGGACACATTGATGATAGAAAACTTTGTGTTCGCCTGGACAAAAGGTCACCTCGGAAGAGCAACGCTTAACTCATTCATCGTATCCACCACAACACTTATCATATCTCTTGTGATCGGTTCCATGGCAGCATTTGCTATATCAAAGCTGCGCTGGAAATACTCAAAGCTGGTACTTACGTATTTCATGATAGGAATGATGATCCCCATCCACTGCGTACTGTTTTCGCTTTATATCCAGTTCGCAAGATGGCACCTGACTAATACGCTGGTAGGTCTTATCATTCCCTATGTGGCGTTTTCATTACCCATCACGATCTATATTATGACCGGATTCTTTGACAGCATACCGAATGAACTTTTTGAGGCGGCTGTCATTGACGGATGTTCCGTACCGAGACTGTTCGGAGAGGTTGGTATCCCAATGGTCAGAACAGGTTTCATGGTAACAGGACTTATGTCATTTGTAAGTAACTGGAACGAGCTGTTGTTTGCGCTTGTATTTACCTCGGATGATGCCAAGAAAACGCTACCCGTTTCACTGACTAAATTCGTGGGACCGCACAGTACAAATTATACTCAGATGTTTGCCGGCATCGTTATAGCCGTCATACCCACCATCATAGTATACAGTATCTTTGCCAATCAGATCGTAGACGGTCTTACGGCAGGTGCGGTAAAAGGATAGGATATGCAAAAAATATATAAGATTTTATTATACGTACTGCCCATAATACTCATTATGGGCAGTATTGTATCTTGTGGAAAGCAGGAAGATACCGGCAGTTCAAAATCGAATACCGTTCAACAATCAACAGTGAAATCGACAGATACGGACAGTATCACGACTTTCACTTTTTTTGGTGTTAAGCCAAGACCTGAGATCAATGAAAAAAATGATGTCCGGGAGCTCATCGCCAAAAAGACCGGGGTACGCCTCATGGAAAACTGGCTCAGTTCCCAAAGCGGCCAGAGTGAAGAGGAAGCTGTCGAGAATTTGATCGCAACCGGGGATTATCCGGACTTTATAGACGGCGGCGACGGCAGTCAGATTTTATACGAACAGGGTGTACTCTTACCATGGGACGATTATCTTGAGAGCGGAAAATATCCCAATCTTGAAGCCTTCTATACAAAGGATGAGTGGGATATGTTCAGGCGTGAAGACGGTCATATTTACTGGTGCAACGTATTCCAGAACACAAAGGGTGCTTCCACCGAGACCATGCACAATGATGAGGCCTTCTGGATCCAGGCGAGAGTGCTGGAATGGGATCACTATCCGAAGATAGAGACTCTGGATCAGTATTTTGATCTGCTGGAGCGTTATATAGCTGCTCACCCCACGGATAAAGATCCCCGGGGCAATACACGCGAACTTATAGCGTACACCTGTCTGTGTGAAACAGGACGATTCTTTTGTATAGAAAATGCGCCGCAGTTTCTGGACGGATACCCCAATGACGGTTCCGTGATGGTGGATTACACCACAGATCCGTCAAAGCCGCAGATCCTGGACTATAATACTACCGATACGGCTCGTAAATATTTTGAAAAGCTGAATGAAGAGTACAGGAAGGGGATAGTGGATCCCGAGTTTGCCACACAGAATTACGACGAGTACCTTGGAAAACTGGCAGACGGAGTAGTGCTGGGCATGTGCGACCAGTACTGGGATTTTATGGATATTATAGATACCCAGAAGTCACTTGGGGTTGATGAGATGGGATGCAGCTACATCCCTCTCGGTCTTACTATAGAAGAGGGGATGGATAATCGCTGGCATACCTACGGAGATACATTGAATGTGAGCTCAGGCATTGGGGTCACCACATCATGCCGGGATCCGGAACTGGCTTTTTCATTTCTGAACGCAATGCTGGATCAGGATATACATAACTTGAGATTCTGGGGAGTGGAAGGCGAGGACTATCTGGTGGATGAGAACGGTCTGTTTTACAGAACGGACGAGATCCGAAAGAAAGTATCGGATGATGCCTACAAAAAACGCCATCTATGTCAATACGGGTTCATGCCGCAATACGGTGGCACCAGCGATGACAGCATAAATGCCAACTTTCCGAATGAGCAGCCCTCGGAATTCATAGAGAGCCTTCCGGATCCGGTGGCGGCATGTTTTGAGGCATACAAAGTCAAATCCTATCCGCAGATGATCGGTTCCATAGAGGAGATCAAGAAACCCTGGTTTCCCATGTGGTCTTATTCCAACAGCATGACGGATGCTACCAAAGGCGGAGAGGCCTGGAACAGGATGAACGAGACCAAGAGAAAATGGCTTCCGCTGTTAGTTATGAGCGGCAGCTTCGACTCCGACTGGGATGCGTATATGGATGAATATGCCGCGTGCAACCCCGGAGATTTCCTGCAGGAAATGCAGGATGAGCTGAACCGCAGAGCGGGAAAAGCAAATAATGTTTACGAATAAAATTTTTTTCAAAAATTTGTTGACAGGAGATAAGTCTTGTGGTAATCTGTCTCATGTTGAGCAAAGAAGAGTATCCACTCTCACCTTAGCGCATGGGCGACTCGGGTTACAGATCATATTTTTTTAGTGTGATTTTTTGTGTGGATACTTATGTATCCACTTTTTTCATTTACAGGGACATTTTCCCGGGAGGTAATGACCATTAGCGAATTGATGATCAACGAACAAATCAGATGCAAAGAGGTGCGAGTTATAGGTGAGGCCGGCAATCAGCTCGGTGTAATGTCCACAGGCGACGCAAGAAAGCTTGCCGAGGAGGCAGGTGTGGATCTTGTGATGATACAGCCCAAGGCAGAGCCGCCTGTTGTCCGTATCGTAGATTACGGAAAGTTCAAATATGAGCAGGCCCGCAAGGAAAAGGACGCACGCAAAAAGCAGCGCACGGTAGAGACCAAGGAGATACGTCTTTCTCCCAACATCGATACCAACGACCTGAACACCAAGGTAAATGCTGCCAAGAAGTTTCTGGAAAAAGGGGATAAGGTTAAGATCACATTGCGATTCAGAGGCAGGGAGACCAGCCGTATGAACGACTCTAAATATATTTTAGATGACATAGCGGAAACGCTGAAGGATGTCGCAGTAGTGGAAAAACCGGCAAAGGTGGAAGGCAGAAGCCTTACCATGGTGCTGGGAGAGAAAAAATAATTTTTATATCAGGAGGAATCTATCATGCCAAAGATGAAAACAAGCAGAGCTGCTGCAAAGCGCTTTAAGGCAACGGGTACAGGAAAGCTTAAGAGAAACAAAGCTTATAAGAGACATATTCTGACCAAGAAATCTACAAAGACAAAGAGAAATCTTCGTCACGCAACAACCGTTGATGCTACAAATGTTAAGAACATGAAGAAGATCTTGCCATATCTTTAAGATACGGTAGTGGTTTGATCTTTTGAACAGGAGGAAAAAGAGATGGCAAGAATTAAAGGCGGTTTGAACGCCAAGAAAAGACATAATAGAACACTGAAACTGGCTAAGGGCTACAGAGGAGCACGCTCAAAGCAGTATCGTATCGCAAAACAGTCAGTTATGCGTGCACTTACAAGCGCATACTCAGGCAGAAAGCAGAAGAAGAGACAGTTCAGAAGACTTTGGATTGCACGTATCAACGC
>JAILBP010000239.1:0-4339 GCA_024680835.1 Lachnospiraceae bacterium
GAAAGAGATGATAAGGTTTTACAATTTTTTTCTTGCAATGGACAGAAGATTATGATAAACTACTTCGAGTGTGGGCGTAGAGCCTTAAGATAAACTGGTCAAGGAGGTGTTACAGATGGCAAAGTGTGCAGTTTGCGGGAAGGCAGCTCATTTTGGAAACAATGTGAGCCATTCTCATAGAAGATCAAATAAAATGTTCAAGTCCAACATCAAGTCTGTTCGCTGCAAAGTAAACGGCGCTACAAAGACTCAGTATGTTTGTACTTCATGTCTTCGTTCCGGCAAGGTTGAGAGAGCCTAAGATAATATGTAAAGACATAAGCGGGTGCTTCTTTTTGAGGCACCCTTTTGCTTAAACACACATTTTCAAGTAAAGGAGAAAAGATATGAGATTTTTCGTTGATACCGCAAAGGTAGAGGACATCAGAAAAGCAAATGACATGGGCGTTATCTGTGGCGTTACCACCAATCCGTCACTGATCGCAAAAGAGGGCAGGGATTTCAAGGAGGTTATCTCAGAGATAGCTTCTATCGTGGACGGACCCATCAGCGGTGAGGTTAAGGCTACTACAGTAGACGCTGAGGGCATGATCAAAGAAGGCCGTGAGATCGCTGCAATTCATCCGAATATGGTAGTTAAGATCCCCATGACAGTAGAAGGCTTAAAGGCTTGCAAGCAGCTTACAGCTGAGGGCATCAAGACAAACGTTACCCTGATCTTCTCTGCAAACCAGGCACTTCTGGCTGCAAGAGCAGGCGCTACCTATGTTTCACCTTTCCTTGGACGTCTGGACGATATAAATCAGAGAGGTGTAGATCTCATCCGTGAGATCGCAGAGATTTTCGATATCGCAGGTCTTGATACACAGATCATCGCAGCCAGCATCCGCAATCCGATCCATGTTACGGACTGTGCACTTGCAGGCGCTGATATCGCTACAGTACCGTATTCTGTTATCGAGCAGATGACCAAGCATCCTCTGACTGACGCAGGTATCCTCAAGTTTCAGGCTGACTACAAGGCTGTTTTCGGTGAATAATTCGTATACAGCATATTATAACGGTGCAGAGAGTTTATTTCTGCACCGGTTTTAGTTTAAAAGTTTTTCTTTTCTTTTTTATTACAAACATATATAATACATGAGATGAAGTTGCTTTAAGGGAACTTATTATACTATAGGGAGGTAACCGGTATGAAGTGTGTATTGCAGAATGAATTCGGTTCAGTGACCATCGATTCAGATGTTATAGCTACATACGCCGGTTCCGTGGCTGTTGAGAGCTTCGGTATCGTGGGTATGGCTGCTGTAAATGTAAAGGACGGTCTTGTCAAGCTGCTTAAGAGAGATTATCTTTCACACGGCATAAATGTGACTATCGATGAGGACAACATGATCACCATAGATCTGCACGTTATCATAGCATACGGTGTCAGCATCAATACTGTGGTGGAGAATGTCAATTCATCGGTTAAATACAAGATAGAAGAGTTTACTGGCTTGAAGATCAAAAAGATAAACGTCTCTGTAGAAGGCGTCAGAGTTATCGATTAGGAGGAAGATCGTGGGTAAGAAATCTATTGGCGCCGGAACAGTCAAGAAGATGTTTTTGGCCGGTGCGCAGAATCTGGATGCTAAAAAAGAGTGGATAAATGAGCTCAATGTTTTTCCTGTTCCGGATGGTGATACCGGTACCAACATGACCATGACCATCATGTCTGCGGCAAGAGAGGTTGCAGCCATAGAAGGCGGGGAGATGAAGGATTACGCGAAGGCTGTATCTTCAGGTACTTTGAGAGGTGCAAGGGGTAACTCCGGAGTTATACTGTCACAGCTTTTCAGGGGATTGTCCAAGACAATCGCTCCATATGAGCGTATCACTACAGAGATAATGGCTGAGGCTTGCGAGAAGGCTGTTGAGACTGCATATAAGGCGGTTATGAAGCCGAAGGAAGGCACGATCCTCACTGTTGCCAGGGTTACTGCCGAGAGAGCCAGAGAACTGGCTGTTGAGACAGATGATGTTATCGAGTTTTTTGCGGGACTTTTGGAAACTGCCCGTGAGACTCTGGCTACGACTCCGGAACTTTTGCCGGTGTTAAAGCAGGCGGGAGTGGTAGATTCCGGCGGTCAGGGACTTGTGGTAGTGATGGAGGGCGCATATGATGCACTCTGCGGCAAGCAGATCGATTATTCAGCTATCACGGCTGAGAAGACCAGTGTTGTAAAGATATCCAATGAGACCAACGAAGAGATCAAGTTCGGATATTGTACCGAATTCATCGTCATGCTGGATAAACCGCTGACTGATGAAGAGATCAGTCAGTTTAAGGCATTTTTGAATTCCATAGGTGATTCCATCGTGGTGGTGGCAGATGATGAGATCGTAAAGACTCATGTACATACCAATCATCCGGGACTGGCTTTCGAGGAAGGCTTAAAACATGGTTCACTTACCCGTATGAAGGTTGATAACATGCGTGAGGAGCACGAGGAGCGCCTTATCAAGAACGCATCTGAGATAGCTGCCAGGGAGAAGGCTGCGGGTGAGCTTGCAAAAGATGCTTCCAGCACCGTGACCAAGGTTGATCCTTCGGAATACACGGATTACGGATATATCGCTGTTTCCTGCGGTGCAGGACTGTCCGAGATATTCACGGGACTTGGAGTTAACATGGTGATCGAAGGCGGACAGACTATGAATCCTTCCACGGATGATATTTTATCAGCTATTGAGAAGGTTCCCGCCAGAAATGTCTATGTTTTCCCGAATAATAAGAATATTATATTAGCAGCCAATCAGGCAGCGGATCTGACTGAGGATAAGAAGGTGTTCGTCATTCCCACCACCACAGTGCCACAGGGTATCACAGCTATGGTCAACATGGTGGAGACAGATGATCCGGAAGCCAAGGCAGCACAGATGAATGAGGATATCAAGACAGTAAAGACTGCGCAGATTACTTATGCAGTCAGGGATACATCCATCGACGGCATAGATATCAAAAAGGATGATTACATGGGTATCACGGATTCCGGCATTGTGGCTTCAGAGTCCGATATGAATAAGGTCATCTTTGATACTTTAGAATCCATTGTGAGCGATGAGACCGGTCTTATCAGCATTTACTATGGTGAGGATGTGGCTCATGAAGATGCCGAAGCCTTAAGCGCTGAGATCGAGGCTAAGTTCGATGGTATCGATGTTGAGCTTGAGCAGGGCGACCAGCCGGTATATTATTATATTTTCTCGGCAGAATAAGATCAGTAAAAGATATTCATATACCCCGTAGCAGGCTACGGGGTATATTTTGTAAAGACAACGAGCCAAATACAGATCATCGTGCTTGCACGAGATGATCTGTATTTGGCAACTGTAGGACACCGAAAGGCATCTTGCCTTGAGGTGGACAACAGGGTTGTCATCGAGCAGGAGTCAGCCTGCTCGATGAAAGATGACGAGCCGGACTCGGATCATAATCTGAATCCGGCTGCTGCAGGACACCGAAGATGGAATTGACAGGATTGCATTGCAATCCTGTCCTATCGGTCGGAACCATTACAAATCATGACTTCGTCATGATGGTTCCTCCCTGGTGAAATCTTAGAGGTGGACAACAGGGATCCGGAGGTTTCATGAACACAGACAGTCCCATCACATCCATAAAAGGGATAGGTGATAAAACCGCAAAAATATACGAAAAACTGGGAGTGTATCGTCTTAACGATATGCTTTTGTTTTTTCCCAGGGATTACTGCCTTTATCCTGAGGCTGTGGACATTTCAGCAGTGGACAGGGAAGCTGTATTTGCGGTCAGGGTAAAGGTCAACAGGCGCGTGGAACTTAAAAAGGTTCGCACAGGAGTCATAGCATGCGCATTATTCGGAGGCGGTCTCGAATGCGTGTGGTTTAACGGCAATTACATCCCCAATGTTCTGCATCTGGGTTATGAATATGTGCTCTACGGCAAGGTTACCTTTACGGGCATGACACCAAAGATGAGCCAGCCCGCAATATATACACCTGATAAATATGCGAAGATAGAGGGGCTGCCGAGACCTGTATACCATCTGACAAAAGGCATCTCCAATAATGTTCTGACAAAGAACATGGAGGAAGCGGTAGCCTGTGTGGATTCCACCTTTGAGTTTATGCCTCGGGAGATATTGGATGAGTATGGATTGTATGATATCAAGAGTGCCTACTCCGGCATACATTTCCCAAAAGATTTCGATGATCTGAAGGCCGCCAGGGACCGCATAGTATTCGACGAGTTCTTTTTGTTTAACCTGTCCATGAGATTGTCCGGCTGCGCAGAGGAGCGAAAGCATAATATCTA
>JAILBP010000082.1:0-7989 GCA_024680835.1 Lachnospiraceae bacterium
CTCAAAAACTCAGATTCCCTCAAAATCCACAGACACGGCTCACGACAGGACAGGCTTCATTTCCTGCTGTGAGCCGTACGCGTTATCACCCATTAAGCGGGCTTCATATAAACTCCCACAATTCACCGTACAAGTCAACTGACCTTCTTTCAAGGGGATCTGTCTATTCGGTATGAATCCATGTCTATTCGGTATAAATCCACTTCTGTACCATGCTGATTAACAAAAAAGGTAACTATTCAAAATCTCCCGCTTTATCGGATAACTGATCCGGCAGATTTACCGACGAAAGATGCTTAAGCTCGTACAAAACTGAAATATCCTGAAGATTATCATTGCCATACAGAGAGACAAACTGAAGTGCCGGTGTGCCCGACAATGCCGAAATATCCGTGAGATCATTAAACTCTGCGTTCAGCACCACAAGATTCACACAGCCTTCCAATATCGAAAGATCGCTCAATCCGCACTTGTTGAGGTCTATGCTCAATATCCCCGATCTGTCCGGACAGGCCAGTATGGCATCCAATCCCTTATATGCCGCCGAATCCAGCACTGTTATGTGAATCTTGCCGGTTGCGGTGTTAAACTCATCCGACTCCGGCTGAAACTCCCACACATAATCTCCACTCTTGATGGAAACAGTTCCGTCCACATTCTGGGCTGAACCTGCATTTTTACTGTCCTCTGCCGTTATGACTATAGTACCTGCATCTCCGTCCCAGTCAAATAAAAGATCAGCGAATGTATCTCCCGCAGCAGCAAAATTGCCTGTTGTCAGATCTATATTGAGATCCGTGATAAGTGATTCAAAACTATTGCTGCCGCTCTTACATCTCACATTTTCCACCTTTGGATCTGCCTTCGGTTTATCCTCCCCGGATCCTGCCCCATCACCTGCAGCATCCGTATCAACAGTATCCGAACCCGCAACATCTTTATCGCTGTCGCTTCCCGCCTTGTCATCCGAAACAGAAGTCTCTCCGCCCGATGCATTATCTCCGGTATCTTCCACAACATCAGTTCCGACTTCAGTATTACCATTACCGTTACGTGATATGACATAGACCGCAAGCGGCACTATTATGAGCAATGCCACAACAGCTACGACTATTGCGATCTTTGTATTTTTGTTCCCCTCCTGGGCAGACGGCTGTGGCTGTATAGCTTGCTGTGAATCCTTCACAGGTTCATCCGGTTTCTTTTTGGCTCGCGGAGTACCGCCTGTAGTCGATAAAACGGTAGCGTCACCATCGTCATCCGTTGATGTTTTCCGTGAAGCAGATGACAGCATGGTCGCATCATCATCCTCCGTCACATTCCGGCCGCTTACCGATGCCACTGTGGCATCATCGTCATCCGGTATATTATGACCTCCTACCGATGCCACCGTTGCGTCATTGTCATCTTCCGGAATCTTACGTCCGCTGACCGAAGCCACCGTACCCTCATCATCATCGTCCGATACCGGTGCAGCGAAAACGCCCGTGACAACGCGATCTCCCCTGGACAATGACATCAGCGCTTCCTTGAACTCTTCTACCGTTGCAAAACGCTTTCTTTGATCATATTCGCAGGCTTTCAATATAACGGCGGAGAACTCGGCAGAAGCATTCGCCGGATTGGGAAGTCTGTCGCCTCTCATGCGTTTCGTGAGAGCGTCCTCCTTCATATTCATGCCTGCTGTTCCGGAGGTACCGTCATAAAACGGAACCCTGAAATTATTCATCATGTAGTAGAGCACTATACCAAGAGAATATATATCCGCCCGCTTGTCATATTTATCGCGGTTGAATATCTCCGGCGCCATGAAATTGTATGTGCCCTTAAATGACATCGTCAGATGCATATCAGACACACTTCTCGCGATACCGAAATCACCGAGTTTGTAATTGTCGTCCTGCGACACGAATATGTTTGCAGGCTTTATATCCCTGTGTATGATATTCCTGTGGTGGCAGAGCGCCAGGGCATCGCACATGTCAATACCGACCTTTATGACCTCTGGCTCCGACAGGTAATGTGCCTGATCCTCCAGCACACAGTGTGAAAGATCACGTAAAAGCTCCATCCTGATGAAAATATCATATCCCAGCTCTTTGCCCTCGTTGTGCTCGATGATCTTGTGATCCTCGTAGCTCACGATATTGGTATGCCCCTTGAGCTGTTCCATGATGTCGATCTCACCCAGGATCCCGTTTAAGATCTCATCATATCGTTTCTGGGCTTCCTCATAGGAACCGCCACAGGTCATGAGCATCTCATCAGCTTCAGCCTTATCTTTTGGAAAAGACATTATCTTCAACGCCGAATAAAAAACCCTGCCGTGACCTTCCCTCTTTATCCTGTAAACATCACCGAAACTGCCGTGACCCAGAGATTCATCTATATACCAGCTGTCCCAAAACGGCTCATACTGCCGCAAATCATCTCTTGTCATTTCAAACTCCGAATTTCATTATTTCCACACTCTGTGTGAGAGGCACGGTTTTATTGCAGACCGTACAATAATTATCCAAACAGATCGATAACCTCCACATTCACAACAGCGCTCTTGCCGCCTACTGTATAAGTCACCGAACCGATTCCTGCGCTTCCCGCCTTCAGAATGATCTCTGTCTGGCTCGAAGACACTATTGTAAATCCCGAAGAACATTTCCATGTTCCGCCCTGTGAACCGCTCTCCAGGGTTACTTTTATCGTGTTGCCTTTGTATACTGTCTTATTATTCACTGACAGAACCGGAGTCTTGACAGTATCATCGACAGTAACATCAGCTTTTTTCTCAACCGTTACTGCGCATTTACTACTCTTTGCGCCGCTGGCAGACACTGCATATACAGATGTTGTCCCTGCATTTACACCTGTGATCTTTCCGTTTCCGTCCACTACCGCCACGCTGTCATCATTTGAATACCAGGTGTAAGACTCCGACGGAGTAACCTTTGCTGAAACCGATGCGGTGGAGCCGACGCTTAACTTTACGGAACTCTTATCCAATGTCACCTTACGCTCGAATACGGTAACCTTGCAAGATGCCTTGGCACCTGTCGCAGTTTCTATATAAACCGTAGTAGAACCTGTCTTTTTGCCCTTTATGACACCTTTTTTATTTACGCTTACTATACTGCCGTCTTTAACTTTCCATGAGTATTTCTCCTCCGGGATCACCTTTGCGGAAAGAGTTGCCTTTTCTTTGAGACCTATACTCATATTATCCGTTCCCAGGGAAATATTACGGTCTACTACCTTGACCTTGCATGTGACTCTCTTGCCGGAGCCGTCCTGAGTTTTTCCTGTGATCTTCGCCTTGCCCTTACCTACTGCAGTCACAACTCCTTTGTCCGAAACCTTCGCAACCTTAGTGTTGGATGATGACCATAAAAGCTCTGTATTAGTGGCGAACTCAGGCTTTACGACAGGCTCAAGCTTTATCTTCGAAAGCTTGCCTTTAGTAGCAAGTGTAACATCGGTCTCCTCAAGGCTCAACTTATCTATATCTATCTCACTGAATTCCCATTTGATGGTCACCGATTTGCCTCTTCCCAGGAGCTCGTCCACTATGCGGTCCTGCTCGGTCTTAGACAGGTCGCTCCACGTATTGTCGGCATATGCCTGATAATACTCTGTGGAAAGCACTGTAACATCCAGGTAGAAAAGCTCTCCCTCATCCTCCTGATAAGAAAACGATGCGAAACCGGTCACTTCATCTTCTGCGCCTATGAAAGTAAAGAAATTATAATCCACATAATCATCACCAACCACGATCTTAAACTGCTTAGTGTCGACAGAACTCACATCATCCAAAGCATCGATAAATGCAACATCGCCCTCGCTGACTTCATACTGTATGGATATAATTCCTTTTTTGCCGATGTATACAGGCACATATCTCTCTATCTCATCATTTGCAAACTTGACGGTATAACTTCCGCTGCTCGCAAAATCCAGCATCGTATCCTCGATAATATAATCTGAGGCAGCCCTCACCGGCTGCGGGATCATCAATGATGACAGCGATACTGCGATCGCCACGATCACCGCCGATATTCTCCTGTGTGCTCTCATAATGCTTCTCCTTTTAAAAATCAACAAGAGAGACCTGTGTTTTACCATAAGCCTCTCATGAAAAATAATATTGCGTCAGTTACAGATATGTACGCAGTTACGGCCTCCCTCTTTGGCCTCATACAGGGCGGTATCCGCAAACTCTATCATCCTGTGGATGTTGCGCTCGGTGTCTTTCATCTTGCCTATATCCACGATACCGGCACTGATAGTCATATTAAAGAGATCATCCACCTTCTGCGCAGCTATCTTTTCACGCATTGCGGTCAGTATCTCATAAGCCTTATTGGCATCCGCATCGATAATCCCCACAAACTCGTCACCGCCCCAGCGGCCTGCGTGAAACTCTGTCGCCATGGTCTCCTTAAGGTGATTAGCCAGGGTTATGAGCGCGTGATCGCCTTCCTCATGACCATATGTATCATTAATGCCCTTGAATTTATCTATATCCAGTATGAACAGACATGAGTGATCCAGCTCGCCGCCCATAACGCGTTTCTGGAACCATGCCGTATATGCCTTGCGGTTTGGAAGACCTGTGAGCTCATCCCTCGAAGCATTGGCAAGGCTTCTCCACATCTGGATACGCTCATCCGACATTGCTACCACCAGCACTACGTCAGCCTCATCACCGCCCACCGGAATATGAAGCTCATCGCCGTCGCGCATTACAACACTCTCACCTGCAGGTATGTTCCTGCCATTCAGATAGATACCGTTGGCTGTCTCCTGCGCAACATATTTTACCTCTGCGCCGACTGTCTCAAAATAACCGTGCCTTCTGGAAACATGTCCGTCCGGTATGGATATGGACGGAACGTTCTTTTCCGTGGGGCGTCCCATCTGCTGCTGTCCCATCAATATGTATTCCGCAATATCTCCCCCGCAGAAAACATAAAGCTTCGGCTGCGCAACACGAACTGTCGCATCCTCCTCCTTGGGAGCGGTAGGTATAAATACGGTACTGTCTGCATCAAACATAATAAAAACCCTCCTGAATCCGGCATAAAACCAATGTCATTGACCATACAAAGCTTCACTGATACGGGCTTTTGTCAACACCCGATAAACATGGAATATCGTAACATATTATCACGTGTCACACAAGGCATATTTCACAGCACGCATTCGTAAAATCGCGACTGAAAATATCCTTTCCCTACAGCATTGCATCCAGCATCTCTCTGTGGACAAATGTACATGTGTTGCGGTCAAATATAGCCATTCCGTCGCCATATTCTTTTAACCTACCGTTATCCCAATAGCAACACTGTATTCCAAGGCTCCGTGCCTTTGCCACGGTATATCCGAGGCATTTGGTGCGCTCCGGATCATTATCCTTATCCACCGCACCGAATTCGTTTATGGTGACAGGTATCCCGTTCTTTACAAACTTATCATAGAGCTTCTCAAGCCTCTCATCGACAGGTGCCGTAGATGCCCTGTCACCGGGATCAAAGGTGAGCTGGTTTTCTCCTTCCTTCAGGAAAAAAGTAAAGTGCGCCGGTGAGTACACGTGGGATGCGACCAGAAGCCGCCCCTGCGCACTGTCTTCCGGCAGTCTGAATCCGTCCCAGCAAACGCCCTCCGTGGAGGTCGAGTACCCGGGTATGATCAGATATCTCTGTGCATTCTCGCCGCCTGCATTTCTGACTGTTTTCAAAAATGCCTCATTCAGCCTGTTGATGTTTTCCATGGCGCTGACACAGCCCGGATCCTCATAATCCGGCGTCCACTCGTATTTTTCTCCGCGCATGCGGATCTCATTCATGGACTCAAACAAAAGCTTTTCTCCGTCCACATCACGGAATGTCTCCGTCAGCTGTCCCCAGACATTTTCCATAAATGCCTTTGCTCTCGGAAATCCTGCTTCGCCCGGCACCAGAAAACCATCCACGATATCATGGTGTGTGTTGAGCTGCACAAACATATCCTCATCAAGACACCAGCCCACTATCTCACATACACGGTCAAGCCATGCCTTGTCTATCTTATCATCAGTACCGCTCACATGGTCATGCCAGCTCACCGGCACCCTCATGGTCTTAATACCGCCCGCGCGTATTGCGGATATCATCTGTCTGGTAGTCTTAGGGTTTCCCCAGGCTGTCTCAAGATCAAGACCTGTGATACCATGTTTTCCACCCATGGTAGCATCCAGTGTATTCCCCAGATTAAAGCCGAGTCCCATGGCTTCGCAAAGCCTCTGAGCCGGTGAATCCGGTATAAAACGCCTTTCAAATCCGTGCTCCATAAATATCCCTTTCTGACCGAAACAAAACCACGCCAACCATACCGCTATGTTCCAGATTTTATTCACTGCTAAACTTCCCGTTAAAAAACACAATATGATTCAAGAGTCAATCACTTATTCAAGGATTGTTTCGTGACCCGCACTTCCTCAATCCTTGAATTTCAATATATTTTATGATCCGACCCGCTGTAATCCTCAAATAGCTCAAGGCAGGCCTCCCTATCGATACAGTTGAGATAACCCTCAAGCTTATCCCGCCCGCCTGCAAGCTCATCAAAGCGTTTGTCTCTGAAGCCTATCCTGCTGTTGTCCTCCAGATCGCATCCGTAATAAATCCTGTCGATGCCCGCCCACATACACGCGAAAAGGCACATAGGGCAGGGCTCACCGGTGGTATAGATCTCACACCCCGAAAGATCATGAGTTCCAAGCCTTTTGCAGGTGTTTCGTATGGCATCCACCTCTCCGTGACAGGTAGGATCGTTTTCCGACAAGACACGGTTATGTCCGTAGCCCACCACCTCTCCGTCTTTCACTATCACACTGCCAAAAGGACCGCCGTGACCGGCATTTATGCCCTCGTACGCCTCATCTATGGCTGCCTGCATGAATTTATTTGTAGCTTTTATATTCATACTGTGTTTTCCCTCGAATTTGCGGATCTCAAAAATCATGAAATGATTTCCACTTGCCTTGTACAATAGAAATCATTTCATGATTTTGATTTGTTTTTGTACAATAGAAATCATTTCATGATTTCCATTTGTTTTAGTACAATAGAAATCATTTCATGATTTCCATTTGTTTTTGTACAATAGAAATCATTTCATGATTTCTATTGTCAAATCTTATAAGCCCTTACGGGCTTCGAAAAATTTTATTGCATAAAATTTTTCAAACTTGCTTCGCAAGTTTTATAAGATGCATTTTACACGAAAAGGCTGTATACAATCAATATTTTTTTATGGTTATAGTAAGAAAAGGTCGTAACCGGCCTTTTCCTCTGACAGTATTATTATTTTCTCTTTTCCAACCTCTTTCCAAACAGATCCGCGATGATCAGATAGACATACCCTATCACTATGAGAAAGATCAGCAGTGCCAGTATCCACCATGCGGTCCCCATAAAGGGAAGTTCATTCGTAAAGCCGAAGGCCCCGGCAGGGCTTCCCCAGTTCAGGAAAAAATACGGATAATTATATCCTCCCGAGAACTGCCAGTTATTTACATATCCTATGCCCGCATATATTGCGTACAGAAGCGGCGGTATTATCACATAGAACACATTTCTTTTCCGTATACCGGCTCCCGGTGCTGTCACGAAAAAGTCTGCAACTGCTGTCACCGGCACCACCAGATGCGTCAGGGTATTCTGGATGTTCCATGCATTTGCCCCCAATGTTGGCGCCAATACAAACCCGAACACAACACCTGTAAGAGTGATTGACACCGTTCCCACGAACTTGATCACATGCCAGGCTTCTCCGACATTCTTATTTTGCAAGAGCAGGAAAAGACCGATAGCGCAAATGACCGCTATGGCTATGTTGGACTGGATCGTGAAATACATAAACACCCTGCTGCCGCCCATAAAGGATTTTCTGCCTGCATAAGCACTTAAGAAAACGCCGATGACTGCGGACAGCACCACCACCGCTTTCAACACC
>JAILBP010000051.1:0-2171 GCA_024680835.1 Lachnospiraceae bacterium
CTTAAGCCCCATACTGACAGGGATCGTGTTCATGATAGTGATCCCCATGATGGTCTGCATATTCACACTGAGATACTTCATCAGAAAAGAATTTGCAAAACTCCGTGCCAAGAATTCCAACCGTTCCGCCTTTGTGGTGGAAACCATAATGGGTGAAAAGATCGTCAAGAGCTACAACCGCACGGAGAGCAGCGAAAAGACATACGCTGAGATCCATGACACCTGTGTAAAACAGTGGCTCAGGATCTTCAAACGAAACGAGCTTAACACTCCCATCGTGGAGACCTTCTGGAACCTTGGCACCGTGTGTCTTTACGGTGTGGCTCTGACCCTGATACTGGGCGGCTCTCAGACTGTGAACGCGGGTCTTGTGGTGGCTTTCACAAGCTATATGACGCAATTCAGCGGACCCTTGACCATGATAGCTATTCTGATACAGCAGCTGGCTCAGGTGAGCTCAAATCTGGAGCAGGTCTTCGACACCATAGATTATCCTGTGGAGATTGCAAACGAGGAGGACTGTGAGGTATTGGAAAATGTCAGGGGAAAAGTGGATTTCAATGATGTGACATTCGCATATGAAGAGGATGCCAATGTTTTGGAGCATTTTGATCTGCATGTAAAACCCGGGGAGACCATTGCGCTGGTGGGACCGACAGGTGCCGGCAAGACCACCGTTATCAACATGCTGACAAGGTTCTACGATGTAAAGGAGGGCAGCGTCCGGATAGATGATAAGGATGTCCGCAAAGTGACCCTGGATTCTCTCAGAAAAGAGGTGGGCGTTCTGATGCAGGAGCCCTTTGTATTCAAAGGCACCATCATGGAAAACATAAGATACGGTCGCCCCGATGCTACGGATGAGGAATGCATCGCAGCCGCAAAGACGATTTACGCAGACAAATTTATACAGAGATTCAGCGACGGCTATTCGCATGAGCTCGAAGAGCGCGGTGCCGGTCTGTCCGCCGGTGAAAAACAGCTTCTCTCCTTTGCCAGGATCATATTAAAAAATCCTTCTGTCGTGATCTTAGATGAGGCGACCAGCTCCATCGACACCGAAACGGAGGCACTGATCCAGAAGGCCTTAGCGAAGATACTGAAAAACAAAACATCATTTATGGTGGCCCACAGACTGTCCACCATACGAAGCGCCGACCGTATCCTGTATATTTCGGATAAGGGAATCGCCGAACAGGGAAGCCACGAGGAACTCATGGCGATGAAGGGTCTGTATTATGCCTTGAACTGAGAACCGTAAAAAGAGGATCGGAGATAACACCCCGATCCTCTTTATATTATTGAATATATCAGTCGAATGCAGCCACACGCTTGAACTCTTCCATAGTGGTGATGCCCTGTTCAATAAGGTCTATGCAGCTCTCACGCAGGGTCTTCATGCCCTGCTTCTGTATTGCATAATCCTTTATCTCCTCGGTATTGGCACCGGAGGATATCATCTTTCGCATTTCCTTGTCCACCACCAGGATCTCATGGATGGATATTCGGCCGCTGTAGCCGGTATTGTTGCAGTGGTTACAGCCCTTTGCGACCTTTATGAAGTTGATATTGCTCCTGCCTATGAAGTGCCTGTCCTCATCGCTCATGATCTCGTCGCGGCTGCAGTACGGGCAGACCTTTCTGACAAGTCGCTGAGCTATGATACCGTCTAAGGCACTGGATACCATATAAGGCTCTATACCCATATCTACCAGTCTTATGACAGAGGAAGCCGCATCATTGGTATGAAGTGTTGACAATACCAAATGTCCCGTGATGGCAGCCCTGATAGAAATATTGGCTGTCTCGGCATCTCGCGTCTCTCCTACCATGATAATATCGGGATCCTGTCTCAAAAGTGCACGCAAACCAACCTCAAAGGTAAGTCCCGCAACGGGATGCACCTGCATCTGATTGAGCTTGGGAAGGTTTTTCTCTACCGGATCCTCAATGGTGGAAATATTGACCGGACGCTTTGAAAGCTCGGCCAGCATCATATACAGTGTGGTGGACTTTCCCGAGCCCGTAGGACCGGTCAGATATATTATACCGTTCAGGGAGCCCAGCATCTGCTGGACTTTGTGATAGTTTTCTTCAGTCATACCGAAGGTTCCCGGATAATCAATGGAGGCATTATTGGCCAGCATTCTTAAGACCGCCTTCTCTCCGAA
>JAILBP010000062.1:0-30430 GCA_024680835.1 Lachnospiraceae bacterium
GCCGGCAGCAGTAAATATTTATGATATCCCGGAAGAATATGAGACCATGGCCGGAGCGTATGCCGTTTCGGGGATGGAGGGAGCCGTGATCGATAAGATCTCTTTCCCGGAACATAAGTATATGCATGTGGAAAGTGTAGGACCGTATAAAACGAGCTGTCAGGATTTTGCGCTGACGGAAGACGGCAGGTTTGCACAGTTGGCGTATGAAGTGGAAGACAGCGGGACAGATCAGATGAGGTTTGCTCTAAATCCGATGTACATTTCATTTCAGACGGGTGCTGACGGAAGGATCCTTCTGGCTGCCGATCAGAATACACGTCTTCCCGGGATAGGAGAGCAGGCACAGCATTTTTACATCGGTGAAAAGTTGGAAGAAGAGCCTGCATGTGCCGAAGCAGAAGATTTTGTGCAGAAAACAAGCGGAAGGGAGTTTATCATCTATAGTGAAAGGCCTTCGTCAAGTGCTTACGATACGGCATTCATGGAAGTGGTGCCGTCGGCTGAGTTTCCGGGATATGTATTTGTTATCAACAGCGGGCTGGGAACACGTCTGTTAAAGATCACGGACGCTACTCATGCGACAGCATTTACGGATATACCATCCAGCAGCAACCGCGATCTGATGGATATCACACTGAAAGAAGATGAGGATGGACTTAAGCTTGTAACAAGCAACGGTTTGGAGTTTATTTCGGAAGAGAACATACCGTACTTTGATGCTTCCTTAAGTGAGATCGCTCTTTCCTCTGATGCGCCTGCATGGTTTAAGATAGGAAAAGAAATGGCGAATGCAGAGATTACCATCACTGAAAGGCCTGAACACAGTGCGGTTTATGTATATAATAAATTCGGTGAAGTGGTATATACGTCACATGTGAAAGGCATGACGGATACCCTGCCCATGCCGGAGGGTGGCATGATGGTGTTTCTGGGTGAAGACGGTGCATTCTTCAGCCTTGTTAAATCATAGTATCAAAATCTATGGAAAAGCTTCGCTGATTCATGTATAATCAATATCAATGATTAAGCTTATTGTTTCAGAAATCCGTGTCGGGGCATTTTGGAGAAGGTGAGATCCCGTATGAACTTTATGAAGATGCCGGTGACGGTTACGGCTATGAGCAGGGCGAGTTTACGGTGAGGGAGGTACGGCTTCGGTAATTTAATCTGTACTGAAAAATACAGCAGTGCTGAATGATAAGGAGGATCAGTGTGTCGGTATATGAAATGTTATTGGAAGTAAAAGATGATAAATACAGGGATTTCCAGGCGAAGCTGGTTCCGAATATTTCTCCGGACACCATCATCGGAGTCAGAACTCCGGATATGAGGAAAATCGCAAAGGAAGTTTTCAACAGTGATCTGAAGGACGGTTTTCTGGCTGAGCTGCCTCATCGCTATTATGAGGAAAATCTGGTGCATTTCTTTGTGGTCGCATTGATAAAGGATTTTGATGAATGTATAGAGGCGGTGGAGGCATTTCTGCCTTATATTGATTGCTGGCCGGTGTCGGATCAGGCAACACCAAAGTCTTTCAAAAAACAGCACGAAAGGCTGCTGCCTTATATCCGGAAATGGATCGCATCAGAGCATGTTTATACTGCGCGGTTTGGGATCCGTATGCTGATGAATGAATACCTTGGAGATGATTTCAGGGAAGAATATCTTAGCCTTGTGGCATCAAAGCAGGGCGAGGATTATTATCTGAAGATGATGGTTGCATGGTATTTTGCCACAGCATTGGCGAAGAGATATGATGAGAGCGTGCGGTACATTGAGGAGAAAAAACTGGATGAATGGGTGCATAAAAAGGCTATTCAGAAAGCGCTGGAGAGTTACAGAGTGACTGAGGAGCACAAGGTGTACCTGAAAAGTTTGAGATAGAAGGTGTGTAAATGAAACGAATGGTGATCATATTTCCGGGATTGGGTTATACGGCTGATAAGCCTTTATTATATTATGGATTGAATGCTGCCTGTGAATGCGGTTATCAGGAATATCGTAAACTTTCATTCGTTCCGTTTGATAAAAATAATATTCGCGGAAATGAAGCTGCAATGAAGGAAGCGTTTGATAAATTATATTTTCAGGCTGAACAACAATTGGAAGTTATTGATTGGACTCTGTATGATGATGTTTTGTTTATTTCCAAGAGCATAGGAACGATCATTGGCTGTGCTTATGCGGCTGAACATGGAATAAGGAATGTAAAGCATGTCCTGTACACACCGTTAAAATACACTTATCAGTACAAAATACAAACAGCAGTGGCATTTATTGGCACGGATGACCCATGGGGCGATTACCGGGAAGTTGTTGCGTTGTCGGAAAAAGCAGGTGTTCCGATCAAAACATTTGAAGGATGTAATCATTCGCTGGAAATTGTGGATGATGTAGAAGGTAATATCCACCGTTTATCGGAAATAATGAAAATAACAGATGATTTTATAAGAAATGCATGAGGATCATTGAGAAAGAAATAAATTACAGTGTGGAATGATGGATCAATCTTTCATAAATGAAAGATTTTAGAAACGATCTGGAAAGAATCATATGTTACCCTGTCTTTGTAAGAAAAAAACAAAAGGCAGGGTTTTATAATGTCAACTAACAGTAAAAATGCGTTAAAAAAACTGGCTGTGGGTTCTTTGAAGATTAACAGAGGTAAGTATTCGGTGATGACATTATCGGTCATACTGACAACGGTTCTCTTCTCGTCACTGTTTACGGTAGTGGGAAGTCTGCTGAGTGAATTCAGGAACTCGTCTATGGGGCAGTACAATTATATCGATCCGGCTGCTGCCCTGGTATGTGCCGCTGCGCTGGTGATGTTCGTGTTCTCAGGGTATCTTATCATATACAATATTTTTGATCTGAATGTGATATCCGATATGAAGGAATATGGACTTCTCAAGACCATCGGAACCACGGGAAAACAGATTAAGAACATGGTAAAGCACAGGATAAGACGGATATGCTTACAGGCAATTCCCGTGGGGTTAGTGATAGGATGCGGTATAGGCGGGTGGCTTCTCCCAATGATCGGAAAATTTATTAACACTGTGGGTGCAAATAAAGGTCATGTTCATATGAGCATATGGATCATCCTGTTTACGGTGGTATTTGCGTATTTCACGGTAGCTGTAAGCGCAGGAAAACCATGCAGGATGGTGGGGAGGATCTCACCTGTCGAAGCATCCCGTTTTACGGGAAGACTTGATAAAAATGGCAAACCTGAGAAGAGGACTTTGGCCATCGTGTTATCCATCACATTGTCCCTCGTTGTGCTGAACAGTGCATATACGCTGATGAGCAGCTTCAGCACGGAGGCTTATGCGGAGGAATATGTAGCCTGTGATTTCTGTGTTCAGGATGCGCTCCTCGACAATGCAGGGGCGAGGGAAAAGAATGTAAATGCTGTTGACAGTTCATTCCTTGCGGAGGTGAATGAGCAGGAGGGTGTTGAAAAGATCGGTAACTTATATCTTAACAACAGTGGTCATGGGTTTTCATCGGAGGTGTGGGGTGGCATTGAAAAACATTTCTTTTCTGATGAGATCGTAATGATGCAGATAGAATCTTTTTACACGGATGAAGGTTATTCCGTAAATGATTATCTAAAGGAGATACATGATAAACGCACCATGGAAGGTAATACTTACGGTATAGGTGAGCTTGTGGCTGAAAAGCTGGAAGATGTTCAGACCATGGATGGAACGACATGTATTGATTGGGAAAAGTTTAACTCGGGAAACTATGTTATGGCAGAGAGATGGCAGTATGCCGGTGATGGATTCCTTAATATTGTAAGTCCGGGAGACAGGGTTGAAATAGAGGGACGGGAATATACAGTATATGCGCTGGCGGACATTCCTATGGTGATCGAATATCCGGTATATGCTCCGATAGAATGTAACCTCATACTGCCTGAAGACGAGTATCTTGATGTTTACGGTGAGTGTAATCCAATGCGTACGCTTATTGATGTAGAGGATGACAGGGAATCGTCCTTCGAGGAATGGATCGGCAGCTATATTAAAGAGACAGATCTGGGTTACATCTCAAAGAAGAGCGTGACAGAGGATAACAGATCCTTTGGAGAACTGTTTGCCATAGCAGGTATCTTAGTAGCAGTAATACTGGGTATCATCGGAGTTATGAACTACGGCAACACAATGATAGCGTCCATTATCTCAAGAAGCCGTGAGTTTGCAATACTGGAAGCTGTGGGGATGACACCGGGGCAGCAGAAAAGAAGCCTCGTAAGAGAAGGCCTCAGATACTTTATATACACATCCGTACTGACAGTGACTGCATCGGGTATCATAAATGTGACCGCTGTGAAAGCATTCGTGAATGAACTCCCTATGTTTTCATGGAGATTCAGTCTTACGGCACTTGCGATATGCCTCCCTGTGATACTGGTCATTACTCTCGCAATCCCGACAGCGGCCTGTAAAAGACTCGGCAAGAGGAGCGTGGTAGAGAGACTTAGAACAGAATAAGCACTAATTGTGGCAAGAAGTATTCCGGTATGTTATAATGATACAAATGGTGTTTTAAGCGCAATCAATGAAAGCGTTAAGGGACTTAAGAGAGTGAAAGTGCATTCCGACAATGAGACAGGAGAGCTGTAAGATAGTTGATTAAGGGGGAGAATGAGTCTATGAGAGAAATTGTATTGGGAAAGACCGGGATCAGGGTTCCGCAGAATGCATTCGGTGCGTTACCGGTTCAGAGAGTGGATATGGATATGGCTGTGAAGCTGTTGCGCGGTGCATATGAAGGCGGAATGAGATTTTTTGACACGGCAAGGGCGTACTCAGACAGCGAGGAGAAGCTGGGTGAGGCCTTTGGCACGATAGATGGGATGCGCGAAAAGATCTATATTTCATCGAAGACAATGGCAAAGACTCCCGGGAAGTTTTGGGAGGATCTGGAGACATCCCTTGGCAAATTAAAAACCGATTACATTGACATTTATCAGTTTCACTGCGTTCAGCAATGCTATAAGCCGGGGGATGGTACCGGAATGTATGAAGCCATGGTGGAGGCAAAGAGACAGGGCAAAATAAGACATATCGGTATTACCGCACATCTTATCGGTGTTGCTGAGGAGATAGTGAAAAGCGGCCTGTATGAGACTATCCAGTTCCCTTTCTGTTATCTTGCCACAGACAGGGAAATCGAACTTGTAAAGGCTGCTGAAAAGGCAGATATGGGTTTTTTGGCCATGAAGGGCCTGTCGGGCGGACTGTTGACCGACAGTATTGCGTGTATGGCATTTATGAGTCAGTATAATGTTCTCCCGCTCTGGGGTATTCAGAGAGAGGAGGAGCTTGCCCAATGGCTTGGTTTCTTTGACAGGGAAGTTGAAATGACAGATGAGATTGCTGCGTTTATCAGGGAAGACAGAAAAAATCTCATGGGTGATTTTTGCCGCGGATGCGGTTACTGTATGCCGTGTACAGTCGGAATACAGATCAATAACTGTGCGAGAATGTCACAGCTTATCAGACGTTCTCCCTCACAGAATTTCCTGTCGGACGAATGGCAGGGCTTTATGATGAAGATAGAGGAGTGCGTTGACTGCGGGCTGTGCAGGAGCAGATGCCCATATGAACTGGACACTCCTAATCTTCTTAGAAAAAATCTTGAGGATTACAAGAATATCCTGGCCGGAAAGGTTGCAGAGGTCAGAGTGTAAGGATTCAGCCCTTGCGTTTTTTGACATGAGCCTTTATAGCGTCGAAGGTCTTGTCACTGATGTAGTGTTCGACACGGCAGGCATCTTCGGCAGCGGTCTTTTCATCGACACCTATGTCTATGAGCAGCTTTGTGAGCACGGTATGGCGCTCGTAGATGCTTTTGGCCAGTATCTCACCGGCTTTTGTCAGCGTTATAAATCCGTTATCATCTTTTTTAATGAGCCCTTCGTTTTTGAGTACGCGCAGTGCGCGGCTTACGGAGGGCTTTGAATATCCCATTTCTTCTCCTATATCTATTGCTCTTACCGAGCTCTTTTTCTGTGACAGAACATATATAGTCTCAATATACATTTCTCCGGATTCCAATAAAGCCATAATATCGAACCTCCTTATCGTAAGTGCGTCTGCATCAGATCTTTGTGTTTCGCATACACAACAACTTATCATATTTTGGATTTCAGTTCAAGAATAGATTGAGAAAGAGGAGTAAGATCTCGCTGGCAAAAAGCAACTTATAAAAAAGTACTTGACAGAATAGCAAAGACTAACTACACTGTTTTTTGGTTAGAAAAGACTAACCGTTTTTGTGAGCCTTGGTTAGCAAAAGCTAATGTATTACTCATAAAATATAGTGATTTCACGGACAGGGAGGATGAAAATGATGCCGCTGATATATGCTGAAAAAGGTGAGCCACAGGTAATCAAAAAGATATCTGGCAGTCCGGAGGTAAAAAAACATCTTGAGGATCTCGGGTTTAACGTAGGCGGAGAGACTAGTGTCATAAGCTCGCTTGGTGACAATCTGATAGTGAAGGTCAAAGAAAGCAGGGTCGCACTCAGTGAGGAGCTTGCCAGAAAAATCTATGTTTAGATTTTGAAAGGGCATAAGGACCTGCCTGCGAAGGGGGATGATCTTTTAGTGCTTTTTCATAGGGGATCTGTCAAGAAATTTATCATACAGGAGGATGAAATGAAAACATTACGAGATGTAAGTGTGGGAGAGACTGTGACGGTAGTCAGGCTTCATGGTGAGGGGGCTGTCAAGCGCAGGATCATGGACATGGGTATCACCAGGAATACGGAGGTGTTTGTGCGTAAGGTTGCACCGTTAGGAGATCCTATCGAGGTTTCGGTCAGAAATTATGAGTTGTCACTTCGCAAGGCAGATGCAGAGATGATAGAAGTAAATTAAGTGAAATAAAATTATATGAGCGGAGGAGAATGAAATGAGTATTCGTATTGCACTGGCAGGTAATCCGAACAGCGGTAAGACCACGTTGTTCAACGCACTGACCGGTTCAAATCAGTTTGTGGGCAACTGGCCCGGAGTAACGGTAGAGAAGAAAGAAGGAAAACTGAAAAAACATGATGATGTGACTATCACGGATCTTCCCGGCATCTATTCACTGTCACCGTACACACTGGAAGAGGTTGTTGCGAGAAATTATCTTATAAATGAGCGTCCGGACGCCATCCTGAATATCATAGACGGTACTAACCTTGAGAGAAACCTTTATCTCACGACTCAGCTTACCGAGCTGGGAATACCTGTTGTGATAGCTGTCAATATGATGGATATCGTCAGAAAAAACGGTGATCAGATCAATATCGGGGAGCTTTCAAGGCATCTGGGATGCAAGGTTATGGAGATTTCCGCACTGAAGGGCGAAGGCGTCATCGAAGCAGCCGAGGAAGCAATAGGCGCAGCCAAAAACGGAAAGACCGTACCGCAGCATACTTTTTCCGGTCCTGTAGAACATGCCATTGCGCATATCGAGGAAGCTGTTGTGCATGACATGCCGGAGGAGCAACAGAGATGGTATGCTATCAAGATATTTGAGCGTGATGACAAGGTTCTGGAGCAGATGCACATCGCTTCTGACATCAGGTCTCATATCGAAAATGATATACAAGCTGCAGAGAAAGAACTGGATGATGATTCCGAGAGTATTATCACAAATGAGCGTTATGTTTATATCGCTGAGGTGATAAAATCCTGCTACAAAAAGAAGAATGCGGGAGAACTCACTACCTCGGACAAGATCGATAAGATCGTGACAAACCGCTTTCTGGGACTTCCGATCTTTGCAGCGGTTATGTTCCTGGTATATTGGATAGCAATGGTGGCTGTGGGAGCACCCGCAACCGACTGGGCAAATGACGGACTCTTCGGAGACGGATTCCATCTTTTCGGAATAGACGGTGGTTACGGAGAAGTGTCAGAGAGCTACGCAGAGGCTTCTGCCATAGTAGACGGATATAATGTTTATGTTGAAGAAAACGGTGCTGCACCCACTGATGACTTCATCTACACAGTAGAGGATGAGGAGACTCTCGAGATCAGTGAGGAGACAGCTTCTCTTGATGATTATCAGCAGGCAGTTAAGACCCTGGATGAGATCGGTGATGAGCCGGATCCTGCGGATTACGGAACATGGATCCCGGGCATTCCTGCACTGGTTGAGTCTGCTCTTGATGCTGCTAATGCGGCAGACTGGCTCAAGGGACTGGTATTGGATGGTATTGTGGCCGGTGTCGGAGCTGTGCTGGGCTTTGTGCCGCAGATGCTGGTACTGTTTTTGATGCTGGCATTTTTGGAGGCATGCGGATATATGGCCAGGATCGCATTCGTTTTGGACAGGGTATTCAGAAAATTCGGTCTTTCCGGAAAATCATTCATCCCGATGCTCATCGGCGTGGGTTGTGGCGTTCCGGGTGTTATGGCGAGTCGTACCATCGAAAATGAGCGCGACAGACGAATGACCATCATGACCACTACATTTATCCCCTGCGGAGCAAAGGTTCCCTTTATCGCCATGATCGCGGGAGCTTTGTTCGGAGGATCTGCATGGGTATCAACATCAGCATACTTCATCGGTATGGCAGCTATCATCATCTCTGGTATAATACTGAAGAAGACAAGAATGTTTGCCGGAGATCCGGCACCATTCGTTATGGAGCTTCCTGCTTATCATATGCCGACTTTGGGTAATGTGCTCAGATCTATGTGGGAGAGGGGCTGGTCGTTTATCAAGAAAGCCGGTACCATCATCCTGTTGTCGACCATAGTAATATGGTTTACATCATCCTTCGGATTTGCCGGGGACGGATTCCGTATGCTGGAAGAGGAAGAACTGGAGCTGTCGGTACTGGCCAGGATCGGAAACGTATTTGCCGTATTGTTTATTCCGCTTGGATGGGGCAACTGGCAGGCGGCTGTCGCTTCCATCACCGGACTTGTGGCAAAAGAGAATATCGTCGGTACAATGGGTGTCCTCTATGGCGGCGGAGAGCTGACTGCATGGCAGGCAATGGCTCTGGCATTTACTAAGGTTACGGGCTTCTCGTTCCTGGTATTCAACCTTCTGTGCGCACCTTGCTTTGCAGCTATCGGTGCTATCAAGAGGGAGATGAACAGTGCAAAATGGACATGGTTTGCGATCCTCTATCAGTGCGGTTTTGCATATGTGATCGCATTCATGATCACACAGTTTGGTAATGCGTTTACAGGCAATCTGAATGTGATCGGATTGATCGTTGCGATCGCTGCATTGGCCGGAATAGTATACATGCTCTTCTTTAAGCAGTATAAGGAGGCCGATAAGCTGGAGGTTGCGGTATAGATCTTATATGATATATATTTTGCATATCTGATTAATTCTGCGCACATCTGATGATGTGCGCAGTTTGTTATACAGAAAAGGCAAAAGAGTGAGGATTTGCATACAGATCCGGTTGCCGTGAATTTGGTTGACATTTTTTTTTGATGGGCTATATTTGTAGTGAACGGATTAAAAACATCCTATACAACGGACTTGGGCATGCATATTGGACCGGGGTTCGTTTGTTACAGAAACAGGAGAATACATGAAACAGTATACGGTTACGGGAATGAGTTGTGCTGCGTGCCAGGCCAGGGTCGAGAAGGCTGTCGGTGCGGTTGATGGAGTTGAGAGCTGCGCGGTAAGCCTGCTGACAAACTCCATGGGGGTTGAGGGAAATGCCCGGACAGAAGATATTATCGCCGCAGTGGAGGCGGCGGGATACGGTGCTGCCCCCAAAGCATCGGAAAGACAGGGCAAAGACAGAACAGACCGCTCTGATTCACTGAAGGACACAGAAACGCCAAAGATGAAGAAACGGCTCATTGCATCCGTGATCTTATTGATCCCGCTGATGTATGTGTCGATGGGACATATGTTGTGGAATTGGCCGCTGCCCGCCTTTTTAGAGGGTAATCACGTGGCTGTGGGGCTGTATCAGCTATTATTGTCCGGAATGGTCATGGTGATAAACCAGAAGTTTTTTATAAACGGTTTCAAGGGGATCATCCATGGATCACCCAACATGGATACGCTGGTAGCGCTGGGATCGTCTGCATCTTTTATATACAGTGTGAGCGCTCTCTTTGGCATGACTGGCGCTGTGATGGATGGCGACTCCGTAAAGACAGCATATTACATGGACAGCTTCTATTTTGAAGCGTCAGCCATGATACTGACTTTGATAACCGTAGGCAAAATGCTGGAGGCTATGTCAAAGGGCAGGACCACAGATGCGCTTAAGGGACTTATGGATCTTTCACCGAAGACGGCGGTGGTGATCAGGGACGGTGCGGAAGTTAAAGTGCCGGTTGAGGATGTAAAGGTTGGAGACAAGTTTGCGGTAAGACCGGGAGACAGCATACCGGTGGACGGTTTGGTGGTGGAGGGCGAAAGTGCCGTAAATGAATCCATGATAACGGGAGAGAGTCTTCCGGTGGAAAAAGGCGTCGGAGACATGGTGACAGCTGCCACCATAAATACCTCCGGATATTTGGTCTGCGAAGCATCGCGGGTAGGAGAGGACACTACCCTGTCGGCCATCATCAGAATGGTGGAGGATGCGGCGGCCACAAAGGCTCCTATAGCGAAGATCGCAGACAGGGTGTCCGGGGTCTTTGTCCCTGCGGTTATAGGTATCGCATTGGTGACATTTATTGTGTGGCTGGCGGTTAGAGGAGAGATAGGATTTGCTCTGGCAAGGGCTGTATCGGTTCTGGTCATCAGCTGCCCCTGCGCACTGGGGCTTGCAACCCCCGTGGCCATTATGGTGGGTAACGGTGTTGCCGCAAAAAACGGTATTCTGTTTAAGACAGCGGCATCCCTGGAACAGGCCGGTAAAACGCAGATAGTGGCATTGGATAAGACCGGGACTGTCACCACAGGAGAGATGAGGGTGACAGATATAGCGCCTTCATCCGGAGTTTCAGAGGATGAGCTTTTGAAGGTTGCATACGCGCTTGAATCAAAGAGTGAACACCCAATCTCAAAGGCTGTGACCCAATATGCGGCTTCCAGGAATATAACCTGTCCGGATACAGAGGAGTTTGCAGCGCTGTCGGGAAACGGACTTCAGGCGAAGCTTGAAGGAAGGCTTGTTTACGGAGGAAATTTAAGGTATATTGAGAGTGTTTCCGTAAGGCCGGATGAAGCTATGAAACGAAGGGCACAGGCTCTGGCTGCGGAAGGAAAGACTCCGGTGTACTTCGGGACAGGAGAGGGGATTCTCGGCGTGATAGCCGTTTCGGATGTCATAAAAGAGGATTCTGCTGAGGCCGTTGCCGAACTTAAGAACATGGGTATCCATGTGGTGATGCTGACGGGGGATAATGAGATTACCGCAGGCGCCATAGCGTCGCAGGCCGGTGTGGATGAGGTGATAGCCTCGGTAAGACCGGATGGTAAGGAAGCGGTCATACGACAGCTCAGGGAACACGGCAGGGTCGCTATGGTGGGCGACGGTATCAATGACGCTCCGGCGCTGACATCCGCAGATCTCGGAATAGCAATAGGAGCCGGAACGGACATAGCCATGGATGCGGCTGATGTAGTATTGATGAAGAGCAGCATAAGGGATGTGGCCGCAGCCATCAGGATATCGAAAAGAACCCTGAGAAATATCCATGAAAATCTGTTCTGGGCATTTTTTTACAACGTTCTGGGAATCCCCCTTGCTGCAGGCTGTTACATAGCAGCCTTCGGACTGGAGTTAAGCCCCGTATTCGGAGCTGCGGCCATGGGACTGTCAAGCTTTTGCGTGGTATCCAATGCGCTGCGCTTAAACGGCATCAAACCCTATGACAAAAGAAAAGACCGGATCGTAAAAGACCCGGTAAAATGCGCTCTTATAAACACAGAAATAGATCATGACAAAGAAAAGGAGACAGGTACAATGAAAATCAATGTTAACGGAATGATGTGCGAGCACTGTGAGGCTCATGTAAAAAAAGCTCTGGAGGCAATCGATGGTATTGAGAGCGCTGTTGCGTCCCATAATGACAATACAGTCACCATCGAAACATCCAAAGCTGTTGATGAGGGTGCTATCAAGGCTGCCGTAGAGGAAGCCGGATATGACTATGCAGGTATCATAGCTTAGAAGCCCATGCAATAGCGTCATCTATATGAGGACGGAAATTGTCCCTGCCCACCAGATCGACAAAACCGCTCTTTTCCATAGTGCGGAAAGGCTGTTCATTAACATGAGAGAAGACCAGCTGTACATTTCTCTTTGAACACTTTTCATACAGTGCCTCCATGGAATGCATGGCTGTAGCATCGAGGGCGGGGACTCCTCTCATCCTTATGATGATGACCTTGGTGAAATCCTTGAAATTCACGTCTGCGAGCTGGTCCGCATCACCAAAGAACATGGGACCGGAGATCTCGAAGACACGGACATGCTTTGGTACTTCCTTGAGTTCCATGCCATCGGGATCTTCCTCGGGATCGTAATATTTCCAGCCTTTAACCCCTGATTCTTCGCTCATGCGCTTCATGAACAGAACGCAGGCGAGGATCATGCCGATCTCTATGGCAACTACCAGATCGAATACCACAGTCAGTACAAATGTCAGCACCAGGACGATAATATCGCTCTTTGGTGCTGTTTTGCATAAATGGACGAAGGGTCTCCACTGGCACATGTTATATGCCACCATGAAAAGTATTGCAGCTATGGCCGGCATGGGGATGAGGGCGGCGTAGGGCATCAGCAGTACCAGCACCAGTACCAGCACCAGCGCGTGCACCATGCCGGCTATTGGTGAACGTCCGCCGTTTTTGATGTTGGCAGCAGTCCTTGCGATGGCTCCCGTGGCAGGGATCCCTCCGAAGAGAGCAGAACCGATGTTACCGAGACCCTGCGCGATGAGCTCCATGTTGGAACGGTGATGGGAGTTGATCATACTGTCTGCCACAACGCAGGACAGCAGAGACTCTATGGCTGCCAGGATCGCAATGGTGAAAGCGTCCGGAGCCACTTTTATGATGGCATCAACGGATATTGCCGGAAGCTTCGGAATTGGCAGGGAGTTACTGATGGTATACAGGTCACCTATTGTGTTGACGTTCATATTCAGCAGCTTTACCATGAATATGCTGACTATTACGGCAATGAGAGATGCAGGTATTTTTTCCGTCAGGAAGGGCCACAGTATCAGTATCGCAAGGCACACGATACCCACGATGAGGGCCTGGACATTGATGGTCGTGATGTTGCTTACTATGGCACGCATTTTTTCCATTGTCTCTATGGTGACGGTGCCGTCCGGATAGGTCAGTCCCAGGAAATCCTTGATCTGTCCGATGAGGATGGTCACGGCGATACCGGCGGTGAAGCCGGTGGTGATGGTGTAGGGGATGAACTTTATCAGGGATCCCAGTCTGAAGATACCCATCACTATCAGGATAAGACCTGCCATGATAGTAGCCAGAACCAGCGCGTCCATGCCGCTTTTGGCTACGATTCCTGCCACTATGGTGGCAAAGGCTGCTGTGGGACCTGCTATCTGAACTCTGCTGCCGCCCAGAAAAGAGATGATAAAGCCTGCAACGATAGCGGTATAAATACCCTGTTCCGGTGATACACCCGATGCCAGAGCTAACGCTATGGAAAGGGGCAGCGCGATTATGGCGACGATAATGCCTGAGATAAAGTCAGTTACGAATTTTTTTCCGTCATACTGTTTGATGACGGAGAACAGCATTGGTTTTAATTTGTCCTGTTTCATTTTGAACCTCTTTGTTTTCTGATTTTTTAGCGGCACTCATTATAGCAGAAAAGAAAAAAATGTGAACAGAAAAAAAATTTTTAAAATATTTTTGGAAAAAATGCACCTGTTTGACCCAAATAATAGTATTATGATTAGTAAATGATTTCGGTTCGAAGGAAGAGAGAACCGATCGGAGAATTGTTTAGGGAATATCCCGGAGGGAAAAAGATGCCAAGAAAGAATTATAAGGAAGTATTTGAAAGCCTTCCAAAGGAAAAACAGCAGAAGCTTGTAAAGTTTTCAAGTGAGGTCGCCAGATGGGGACTTTCACATACAGAATACGAGGTGAATCTGTTTAACAAAGAACACCCGTCGGATCCTGCCAGCGGATGGCTTCCGTATGCGATGCTCCATCTCAAAAGGGACGTTGTCGGGTACATTACAACTGACCCGAAATGGAACTTGAGTCAGAATGACTTTGAGTCAATGGCTACCGGGCTGGAGCAGTATAACAAGCAGTTCTTTTCAGAACCGGAAAATTTCCGCGGACTTGCACATATCGGGTTTGATATTAAGGCTTTTGAAGAGGGACTTGAGGTACTCAAAGAAGATTTTGGCGTTGACATTGACATGAAGGGTATAGAAAAGACACATGATCCCGAATTCATGAAGATCAAACCCGAACCGGTGATAGTATATGATGTTGAGGAAATGAAACTGCCTGACAGGGAGGAATGGACGGAAAGATTCCATAAGAAACCCAATGATATAGATGTAAAAAATGCAACAATGGTAGGATACCGGAATCTGGAGAAAATTCCCGAGAATATACAGCTGCAGGTTATCGCGCACAGCATAGATGAACTCGAGTTTTATGGACTTGCGATGTATCCGAACAGGTTCCTCTATAATAAAATGCGGGAACATTTCAAAAAGCTCAAGTATCTCGGAATGACGGCAGAGGAGCTTAAGGATCCCGATAAAAGAAAAAAATGGGAAGAAGCTGTTGATGATCTTCCAAAATTTAAGGCATTTTTGACCTATGAGGACAATCTCAGCAAGTTTTACGAGAATTTTTACGGCTTGGAGGAAACACGTGAGACTTTTCTCAATCTTGTGTACGCCCTTGACAATGTTTTCGATATGAAGATCATGGAAGGCAAGGTCATTGACGGTTACAAGATCATTGGAGCCAATGAGAAGGGCAAGAAAAAAGATGGCGAGATAGAAGCGTGGAAAAAGAGCCATCCTGCAAGAGAGCCAAAGTTTAAGACTTTGCAGGAGCAGACAAAAGCCCTTTTTGATTTCACTGAAAAAGAACTGTCAGAGGTGATCAAACCGGAGGGTAAGGATCCCGAAAATGGGCCTAAAGGTCATAAATGGCAGGGTGCGTTTGATGTGGGAACATCCTTCAAAAATTACATGAATCAAATCCGGAATCTCTGGGTTGCTGGAGAAGATCTTACAGTTGTTCAGGATGATCCCCAAAAGGCAGAGAAGGAAATAGCCATCGGACGATGGAACGATGGTTTTAAGAGTTTACAGGGATTCAGGGATTTTCTGAAGAATAAGTCTAATCTTGATTTTGTTCTGGAAGCGGTTGGAAAAGAGCATATCCACGAGTTTAAGAATGTAGTGGATAACCTGAATAAGTATTTTGATCTGGGCGTTGATATGACAAGGATCAATGATCTGGCTGAAAAATACCCCGTCAAAGACCTTTCCGGCGGGAAAAACAAGGAATTCCTCACTTATAAGGAATATCGTGATCTTCTGGTCAAGCCGAATGAGCCTGAGTTGCCGGATAAGATCAATTCCATGGATTGCGAAAAGCTGTATAATGCTGCAAAAATACTGGCTGATCTGGAATCGAATTTTCCGGAAGAAATACAGGATAAAAAGCTCAGTAAGCTTGTTAAACTGGCATATAATGTAGAGCAGGAGTTATTCTTAAGAGCCAATCGTGTAGCGGTTACCGAGCGCGACTGGAAATTCAACATGAAGAATTTCAAAATCAGTCTTGAAGGACTGCTGACTGAGGATTACATCCGCCAGATGGATAAGGCAGGTGTTGATCTCAAGCGTTTGGCTGAGGGTGCCAGAGTTGCGAATAAGTATTTTGACTTTGTAGCTAATGTTGGCCTGCTGGATGAATATCTCAGAAAAAAAGCTTTAGATGAGCTCAAAGAAAAGATGGAGAGGGAGCTTCAGTCTGAGATCATTCAACCGGAAAAGAAACCTGTGGAAAATGATAAGGTTGAAAAGCCGGATATTCCGAATGATGATAACGATGAAAATGATGAAGCAGAACCGGAAGTGGAGGTTAAGAAGAAAGATCAATTCCGGAAAAAACTTGAAGAACATATCAGGATGGATTCCGCAGATATCATAGAAGAGGTTGATGAGGAAGAAATAGAAGGTAATGCCGAGCCCGAAGTCAAGGCAGAAGACCATAAGAAGGACGGGAAAGAAGCAGAAAAGAAAGAAGAAAAGAAGGAAGAGAAGAAGGAAGAGAAGAAGGAAGAAAAGAAGGAAGAAAAGAAGGAAGAAAAGAAGGAAGAGAAGAAGGAAGAGAAGAAGGAAGAGAAGAAGGAAGAAAAGAAGGAAGAAAAGAAAGAAGAAAAAGCTCAGGCCGGGAAAATATCAGCCGAGGATAGTGTTAATATATACCGCTCATTGTCAGTGGAAAACAGAAAAGTATTTAAGAGCATTGAAATATGCATGAATCAGCTTGTGTCCGATGCGACAAAGTACATTGAGTCACATCCGGAAGATGAGCAAAGAGATGTCTACACCGGTATCAGAGATGATGCTAAAAAGGTTGCCACGGATTTCGGAGCAATGTTCGGTCATGAGGCGGATAATGCCGAAGTGGAGAAAGGCATGGATTCATTGAGAACCTTCATGTACCGTCTGAATGATCCCGAAATGCTGAAAAACGTGATGCATTTGTCTCCGACCTTCTTCCAGATGAACAAGGCTGTCACGCTTCTGAATGATAAATTCGGTTACAGACTGAATGAAGATATACATAATACATTCAAAAAAGGAAAGGATGTATATGTCAAGGAACAGAGGCAGGAAAATGAAAGACAGAAAAAGCTCCTTGAGACCAGACAGTTTGTACAGCATTTACATGAAGCAACAAATGGATTTACGGCGAATGCTGATCTTAAGAACAGGCTGAAAAGCGGTCTTACATCCAGCGATGAACATGAAGAACTGACAAAAGCGTTTAAGGCTTACGAGACATTCATAAAAGATAATCCTGACGCCAAAGGCAAAAAATACTGGAATGACCGTATTTCTCTTTTGGATAAGCTCAGGAAGGTAGCGGAAAATTATGTGGTACTCAAGCGCGGTAGCAGGTGGAAAGAAGATCCGGATTGGACGCCGAAAACGACCGTGGGACAGAAACGTTTCAGCGCAGCGATGGAGATTGTGAACTGTACCCGTGATGCCTTGGGACTGGACAAGTTTACTGCAGATCACAACAATCTCATAAAATATGAGTTAAAGTTCAAGGATGCGTGTGTAAGCGTGGATGTTTCCGACAGTTATCAGCCCGGAAAGGTCAATGCTTTTAACGACATGAAGAAGGCTCTGGAGAGCGGACAGGCGGATTATCTTGATGACAAAAAGCTTGCAACCGACGGAGTGGATAAGAAATCTATTTTGTATGATCAGCTCAAGATCCTGCAGAAGCTTAATCACGGTAAAATTGAAGGCGCGGATTTCGATAATTACAGAGACGAAGTCGCCAAGAGTGCAGCCTCTGTCATCGCCAAACTCAGTGCACACAAGAGCGATAAGCTTAATCTTTTAGAACTGAATGAGCGTGCGAACAGCATAAAGGACAGTGCAGCCTTCGGCAATATTGTTTCCCGTATTAAGACGTGGAAGGATCTGGTCGACTTCGGAATGAAAGCTGTCAAGGATAAGGGAATGGAGATAGCACTGAAATATGAACACGAGAACCGGAAGATGATGGATGTTCCGGTATCGAAAAAAACAGATAAAAACAGACCGGAGTTTGATCATTTCAAGAAGAGGAATGAGCTGAAAAAAGATCTTGCTGATAAAAAGTCTGCAGGAAGGGAGAGTACCATCAGCAGGAGCAGTAACATCACATTATAGTCAGGTTACGTGCGAAAAAATCTACCCGGGTGTAAAGTATTGCATGTTGTATTCCGATATACAGGATGAAGTGTAATTGGCTGTATGTCATTTGAAACGGATTTCAACAGTATGCAGGCAGATTGTGTAAAGCAGGCTGTGTAAACTGCAGACTGTCCTAAGGGATCCACCGCAAGCGGTACCCCTTAGGACCAAACACGGAGGTGAGGAATATGACAGGTATAGGTGGAGTGTCTGCGTATCAGCAGATAAACAAAACATGGGATCTGAAACAGGGGAGGACAGAAGGCGCCGGAGCAGCAGAGCAGACAAGGGCTGATAAGTCATCCGCCTCAAAGGTTGAGACCAAACCGTGGTCTCCCATCGATGCGGCGGGTTCTATGGTGCCGAGGAACACGGAGTACGGTAATGCCATAGGTGACGTAAAGCTTTCGGATGCGGCTAAGGATTACTATGACAAGCTGAAGTCCAAATTCCACAACATGGAGTTCATAGCTGTCAGCAGTGATATGAAGGGGAAGGTTGCCCAGAATGCAGCAGCTTACGGTAATGCCAATAAGACGGTGGTACTGATAGATGAGGAAAAGCTGGAGCGCATGGCGACAGACGAGTCTTTCCGCAAGAAATATGAGGGCATCATCGAGATGTCACAGACAAAGCTTAATGATCTCAAGAACTCGTTGTCCGGAAGCGGAGCTGCCATCAAAAACTTTGGAATGTCTGTCGATGAAAACGGTAAGGAGTCGTTTTTTGCCACTGTCGACAAGTCTCAGGAGCTTCAGAAGAAGCGCATAGAGAAAAAGGCAGCCGAGAAGAAACAGCTCAAAGCCAAAGAACACAGGGCTGCAGAGAAAAAAGCCATGGAGGAACGCATTGAGAAAGCCAGGGCAGACAGAAAAGCAAAGACCGATAAGCTTGCGGAAGACGGGGAGGACGAGACCGGAGTAAAGACTGACGATCGTGAATACGTAAAGATTGATGCTGATTCAGTGGAAGATCTTCTGTCCAAGGTACAGAGCTACTCATATAACAGCGCGTCGGAGCGGGTTCGCACCGAGGAAGAGCGCAGTGTGGGAACGTTTATAGATTTTAAGGGCTGATGCACTCAGCGGCAGAATATTTTGACCGGGGGATAATATCCCCCGGTCTGATTGCATTGTAGGAATAGTCATGAATGAAGAAAAGATTGTATTCAAGATAACATTTGCAGGAGTATTCGGAAATATCCTGCTGACCGCGTTTAAGCTGTTTGCGGGATTCTACGGCAGATCCGGGGCCATGATCTCGGATGCGGTACATTCTCTGTCCGATGTTTTCGCAACATTTATAGCTTTTATTGGATTGAGGCTGTCCAAACAGCCGGCGGACAAGGAACATCCATACGGCCATGAGAGAGTGGAATGCGTGGCGTCCTTGTGCCTCGGCGCGGTTCTGCTGGTAACAGGACTCGGCATGGGAAAGAGTGGTCTGGAAAAGATCTTCAGCGGTTCTTATTCGGAGCTTACGGTGCCGGGGCAGATAGCGGCAGTGGCTGCAGCGGTTTCCATCGTCATGAAGGAATTGATGTTTCAGTACACAATGCATTACGCAAAGGTTATAGATTCACCGGTGTTCAAGGCTGACGCATGGCATCACAGATCGGATGCGCTCTCATCGGTGTGTTCCCTGGTTGGAATACTGTTCGCGCTGTTCGGATTTCCGGTGATGGATCCTGTGGCGAGTGTGGTGATATGTGTTTTTATACTGAAGGTCTCATACGATATACTGAAGGATGCCATAGCGAAAATGCTGGACACTTCCTGCGGGGTGGATTTCGACAGACAGATTACGGAGCTCGTATCGCATCAGGACGGGGTTGAAGCCGTGGATGTGGTGCAGTCCCGCATGTTCGGCTCCAAGGTGTATGTGGATCTCGAGATAGAGGTTGACAGGAACCTCACGGTAGGCGCCGGTCATGACATCGCTGAGAATGTTCATGATGTTCTTGAGAGGGAGTTTTCGAATGTAAAACATGTTATGGTTCATGTGAATCCCACAAAACCGTAAACTTTGGCGGAGAGGTCGGAAAGCTCATATTTTCTTGACATTTTGCCCTTTTGGCGATACATTATTATTAGTTGTTTTCGTTGCGTACAGCAACAGGTTTAATGTATCGGAAGGAGGGTTTTACATGAAAAAAGGAAATGTTATCGTGGGACAGTCGGGCGGACCTACCGCAGTTATCAACTCCAGTCTGGCAGGAGTATTCAAGACAGCCAAAGACCGTGGGTTTAACAAGGTTTACGGTATGATGTACGGTATTCAGGGCTTTTTGGATGAGCAGTACGTTGATCTCTCTGACTACATCAAGAACGAGATGGATCTTGAGCTCTTAAAGCGTACACCGTCTGCATTTCTGGGAACGTGCCGTTACAAGATGCCTGCGATACATGAGGACAGGACCGTATATGAGAAGGTTTTCGAGCTATTGGATAAGATGGAGATAGAAGTTTTCGTCTACATTGGCGGAAACGACTCAATGGATACCATCAAAAAGCTTTCCGATTACGCTATGCTGACAGGGGCAAGGCAGAAGTTTATCGGATGCCCGAAGACCATTGATAACGATCTGGCTCTGACGGATCACACACCGGGTTACGGAAGCGCCGCCAAATACATCGGAACTTCCACCAAGGAGATCATCAGAGACTGTCTTGGATTCTCATACAAAAAGAAAAATGTTACCATCATCGAAGTCATGGGACGAAACGCAGGATGGCTTACCGGAGCTACAGCTCTCTCCAAGGGTGAGGACTGTGACGGACCGGATCTCATCTATCTGCCGGAGATTCCCTTTGATATCGATGTTTTCCAGAAGAGGGTTGAGGATCTCTTAAAAGAAAAAGATGTGGTTGTGGCAGCCGTATCGGAGGGTATCAAAAATTCCGAGGGCAAATATATCTGCCAGCTCACAGCAGGCAGTGATTCCACCGATGCATTCGGACACATTCAGATGACCGGTACCGCTTCATATCTTGCCAATTATATACATGATACACTTGACATCAAGACCAGGAGCGTTGAGTTTTCTTCACTTCAGAGATCTGCATCGCACCTTGCGAGCCGCATAGATATTAACGAGGCTTTCATGGTGGGTGGTGCTGCCATAAAGGCTGCAGATGAAGGCAGCAGCGGAGTGATGGTCGTTATCGATCGTCTTTCGGATGATCCGTATCAGAGCACAACGGGTGTTTATGATGTTCACAGGATCGCCAATGACGAGAAGCTTGTTCCGAGGAAGTGGATCACCAAAGAGGGAGATTACGTTACGGATGAGTTCGTCAACTACGTAAGACCGCTCATACAGGGTGATTATCAGCCGATGATGGTTGGCGGACTTCCGAGACACCTCACCATGAATCCCACAGGGTATGCTGATCTATATAATGACTTGGATTGATGGGATACAGGCCGGGATGGACCCGGTTAATCAGTTATGTCCAGAAAACTAAAATCACTCAATGAATTAAATAATGCTTTTCTCCTCCGGCTTGTCACTGTTGTGGCGGTATTATCCCTTCTCGTTGTGGCGGTTTGCGCATTTGTCGTGATATCGTCAGAGAGGGCCGGTATTGCTGCAATGGACAGTCCGGTGGGAGAAACATCGGATGTTGCGGAAGAGGTGGTTTCTGAACCTGAGGAGACGGCTGACGAGAGTGGGGCTCCTGAGGCAGATGAAGCCGGTACAGCATCCGATATGGAAGACGACAGCGCGGAAGAGCTGCCTTTTTATGATACATTTATTTTTGTCGGTGACTCAAGGTTTGTGGCCATGAGTTCCTTTGCCGATGAGGAGGACACTTTTGTATGCGAAACGGGTGTCAGTTTATCATTTCTCAAGAACCATTACAGCGCTATCAGAAGCTATGAATCGGGTAATTGCGCTGTCATCATCGGGCTTGGAGTCAACAACCTGACTCAGGCGCCCGAGTATATCGAATTTCTTAACGAGAACAGATTTCAGTCGGACACTTATTTTCTCAGTGTTAATCCCACGGAGCCCGGAAAAGAATACAGTATCACGGATGAAGCAGTCAGGGCATTCAACGAGAAGATGGAGGCCGGTGCAGGCATATCGTACACATATATAAACACATATGACAAACTTGTGGAGCACGGTTATTCAACTCAGGACGGGGTACACTATTATGATTCCACCACGGAATATCTGCATAAGCTGATAAAGAGCTATTTCGGGTATGACGATGACAGCAGTAATCCCTTGTGGAATGACAGCCGGAGTTCGGAATGGTATGATAAAGGCGGGCGGAATCCGTCGTTGTACGAATCTTCCAACCGGTTGATGTAAGGGCGGTTCAGGCAATACGAAGGGGGTTTCTTATGCTTAAAGATTACAGGAGATCCGAGAGAGACTCGGACGAAAAGATAAAGGAAAGACTCGAGGAACTCAAGGCAGAACTTGCTGCCAGACAGACACAGATCAAAGAGCAGAAGCTGCCGGTTCTGGTGGTTTTGGAAGGCTGGGGAGCTGCAGGAAAGGGCAGTGTCCTAGGCAAGGTCATCAAAAACATAGACCCTCGTTTCTTCAAGGTCGCCACCATGAGCGAGAAAAGCGAGGATGACAGGAGAAAACCTTTCCTGTACCGTCACTTTATAAAGATCCCGGAGGCAGGCAAGTACGAGTTTTTGGACGGCAGCCTGATGGAGGAGCTCACAGGCGAGTACCTCACGGGAAAGCTCTCCGAAAAGGAATACAAAAACCGCCTCATCAGTGTGAAAAATTACGAGCGCCAGCTCACTGACAACGGTTATCTGGTGCTGAAATTCTTTTTCCATATCGATCAGAAAGAGCAGAAGAAACGTCTTGATGTGCTCCTGGATGACAAGAACACCAAATGGAGAGTCAGCGACTGGGACAAGTGGCAGAATAAAAACTACGACAAGTGTTTTGAGGTATTTGACGAGTATCTTCGTGAGACCAACCAGCCACAGGCTCCCTGGTACATAATAGACGCCAAAAACAAAAAATGGGCGGAGTGCGAGCTGATGGAGATACTGGTGGGCGGCATAGACATGGCTCTGTCGAGAGGCTCTCTGGCAGTGCCGGTACTGCAGAATGTTTTCCCTCTGAAAAAGACCAAAAAGCTGTCTGAGATTTCTCTCAAGAATAAAACCCTCTCGGAGGAGGAATACAGGACGGAGCTTGATAAGCTCCAAAAGAAGCTTTCAAAGCTTCACAATGAAGTCTACCGCAAAAAGATCCCGGTTATCATCGCATATGAGGGATGGGATGCTGCGGGCAAGGGCGGCAACATCAAGCGTATAACCGGGGCGCTGGATCCCAGGGGATATGAGGTTATGCCCATAGCCAGCCCCGAGCCTCATGAGAAGGCGAGACACTATCTCTGGAGATTCTGGACGAGGCTTCCGAGAACCGGTCATTTCACTATTTTTGACAGGACCTGGTACGGGCGTGTCATGGTGGAGAGACTTGAGGGCTTCTGTAGTGAGAATGACTGGCAGCGTGCTTACAATGAGATCAATGAATTCGAAAAGGAGCTCACGGACTGGGGCGCCATCGTCATAAAGTTCTGGGTTCAGATAGACAAAGACACACAGCTCGAACGCTTTACCGACAGGCAGAACACACCGGAAAAACAGTGGAAGATCACTGATGAGGATTGGCGAAACCGTGAGAAGTGGGACGATTATGAGGTCGCTATAGACGAGATGCTGAAAAAGACCAACACTGTCAATGCTCCCTGGCATGTTCTGGAATCGGTGGACAAAAAATATGCCCGGATCAAAGCGCTGAAGATCGTGATAGAGGAGATAGAAAAGAGGCTGTGAGATTGCCGCCGCAATATACGGAGACAGGAAAATGCTTAAAGACAGGAAAATATTGATCACCAATGATGACGGGATAAATGCGGACGGGCTCATCCGTCTTGCCGCGGAGGCTGCAAAGTACGGGAAGGTATATGTTGTGGCGCCCTTCGAACAGAGAAGTGCGGCGTCACACAGCCTTACCCTGAGAAAGAGCGTGGATGTATGGAAAACCGATTTCCGCGTTCCGGGAGTTGAAGCCTATGCCTGTGACGGGACTCCCGTTGACTGTGTCAGGATAGGTATTCTCAATATTGTGGAGGCCGGTCCTGACTTTGCTTTTTCGGGGATAAATTACGGCTACAACGCTGCGACGGATCTTCAGTATTCAGCCACGGCAGGAGCCGCATTTGAAGGTGCTTTTCAGGGCGTTCATTCAATCGCGTTTTCTGAAGGGATGTGTGACGATCATGAAGTGACGGATCATTATCTCGGTCAGATAATAGAGGAGCTTTTGGAGGAGCTTTCCGGAGTTGATGTTGACAGAAGGGTTATCCGTAATGTGAATTTTCCCGGCTGTTCTTTAAGCGAATGCGGAGGGATACTGCGTGACCGAAAGGTTTCGGGATGCTCTTTTTACAGGGACAGATACAAGGTTCTGTCACAGGATGGAGACAAAACCACCTACATGGTGGATGGGTTGAGAAGCTATGATTCTGAACCCGGTACCGATCTCAGGGCTTTGTATGATAATTATGTCTCGGTTGGTCTGGCAGCCAATATTTCATAGAAAAAAAGATCAGGCTATAAAAGCCTGATCTTTTTACGATATGCAGAAGATGGGACTTGAACCCACACGACATTGCTGCCACTAGCACCTGAAGCTAGCGCGTCTGCCATTCCGCCACTTCTGCCTGACACGAATGACATAATACTATTTTTTCCATTTGGTGTCAACAATATTTTTTGCCAAAAACCGCTATTGTCGTAAAATCCTATTTATGGTAAAATCAAAACGTATGAAAACATCAGGTTTGAAACGGATTTATGAAAAGCAAATGTCTTAAGGAGGTATTATCTTATGAAAAAGATAGACGACATAAGATCGGGGCAGGAAGTGACATTAGAGATCATTTGGGGCGAGGGTGACTATGAAATGCCATCCCGTGTTCTGGGTAACATCGACGGAAAGCTTTTGCTAAAGCCTTATGTTTACAATGGGGTTGTGGTAGAGATGATGTCGGAAGACAATGAGGATATGACCATCAATCTCCACTGTATAGATGAGGAGGGCAACAGGAAAGTATTCAATGCTGTGAATATCTCCTCGGAGACTTACAGGGATGATATCATATACGAGGTTTCGGCAGGTGCCTGCAACTCTGTTGCGCAGAGCAGTGAGAGACGGTGCTACAAGCGCACGGAGCTCAATTATCCCGGAAAACTCATTACAGAGAAGGGAGAGGCATTAAAGGATGTCATCATAAAAGATATAAGTGATGCGGGAATATCATTTATGATATCATCTGATTATCAGATAGATCAAAAGAAGGTTGTCCTGAAATGGGATGACAAGATCAGGGGCAAGGATTTCAACATCAAGGTTCACGGATCCATCAGCCGCGTGAAGACCGAGGGAAGTGATACCATATACGGCTGCGAGATCATGGAACCGGACCGTGATCTGTTAATGTATATTCTGTTGAAGAGGGCAAAATAATATGTTTATATTTTTACAGAGAAAACACCACAGAGAGCTTGATGAGCTTCTGGATTCCGTGGAGGGAAATGCCTCCAACAATTACAAGGACGCAGCACAGAAAGCTTTTAAGGAACTTCAGGAGAAATTTGACAGCCTGAGCGCTTCCGGAAAGCTGAATGAGAGACAGACCGCTTACTACACCGGCATGATATCAAGGCTGTCGGTGGAGTTGAAAGGTTTTCATCATTAGAGATTACAGAACGGCAAAAGCCTTTATGCTTTTGTCGTTTTGCCTTATTAGAGATATTTTTGTATGTGAGGTTATAACGTGAGAGATAAAAAATGGGTTTTGCGAAATGAACCCGGAGACTATAACGCGCTGGGGAGAAAATACGGGATTGAACCGCTTCTGCTGTTGCTGGCCAAAAACAGGGGAGTTGATGAGGAGGATTTCGAAAGCTTTTTCTTTCCTTCTCGTAAGTTTCTGCACGATCCGGCGCTGATGAAGGATGCGGATGAAGCTGCTGGGATCCTGAGTTCAAAAATAGGAGAAGGAAAGAGGATCCGTGTGATCGGAGATTATGATATAGACGGAGTATGCGCAACGGTCATTCTGACTGATGGATTGAAAAAGCTTGGAGCAGATGTGGATTTTTCCGTTCCGCACAGGGTGAATGACGGCTACGGTCTCAACATGAATCTTGTGGATTCAGCGATAGAGAATGGCGTTGACACCATTATAACCTGTGATAACGGTATCGCGGCCTATGACGAGATCAGGTATGCGGTAGAAAAGGGTATCACCGTGATAGTGACAGATCACCATGAGATCCCCTATGTGCTCGAGGGAAACGTGCGAAAATACAGACTACCTCCTGCGCAGGCAGTGGTGGATATCAAGAGGGAGGATGAGACCTATCCTTTCAGGGACCTCTGTGGCGCGGCTGTGGCGTGGAAACTGATCACCCTCCTGGAGCACAGGATGAATCTGGATATAGATTCATATGCTTATGTTGAGCTGGCGGGTTTTGCAACTGTGGGCGATGTCATGAAGCTGAAGGGTGAGAATCGTACCATCACAGCTCTCGGTCTTGAAGCTATGAAAAACTCTTCGTATGCAGGGCTTAGGGCACTTATGTATGTCTGTAGCATAGAACCCGGAGATCTAAAGTGTTATCATATCGGTTTCAGACTTGGACCATGCATAAATGCAACCGGCAGGCTGGATTCGGCAGACAGGGCAGTCAGACTGCTGCTGGACGGTGGTGAGGGTGATGCGGTCGAATGTGCTAAAGAACTTTACGAATACAATGGCAGGAGACAGGAGCTGACGGAACAGGGTGTTGGGCTTGCTCTGTCACAGATCCTGAAATTGGGTCTTGAGGACGATAATGTCCTGGTAGTATATATACCAGAAGTTCATGAGAGCATTGCGGGTATAATAGCGGGACGCCTCCGTGAAAAATACTATAAGCCCGTTATTGTACTGACTGACGGTGAGGAATGCGTGAAGGGTTCCGGAAGATCGATAGATGGTTATTCCATGTTTGACAAGCTGAACGAGTGCAGGGATCTATTTATAAAGTTCGGAGGGCATCCCATGGCGGCGGGCATGTCTCTCGAAGCCGGTAATGTTGACAGACTCCGGTCGTTCCTCAACAGTCATGATGATCTTGATGAGGAAAAGCTTACGGAGAAGGTTACGATAGATGCCGTTGTCCCGTTTTCATATTTTACGCCAAAGACAGTGGGCGAACTGGACAGAATGGAGCCTACAGGTAACGGCAACAGCAAGCCTGTATTCGCAGCGAAGGGGGTTTCTGTAAAAAAACTTTATCTCATGGGCAGCGAAAAACAGCATGTCCGCTTGACTCTATATGACGGAACAGCCGAAATGACCGGTGTTATGTGGAATGCAGCGGATGAGATCACAGAGTATCTGAGGGATAAATTCGGAGAAGATGAGGTTACGAGAGTCCTGCAGGGAAGGTCCGGAAACATCAGCCTGGATATAACATACGCACCGGATATCAACGTATGGAAGGACAGCGTTTCGGTACAGCTGCACATCAGAGATTACAAATAAAAAAGACTGTGCAACCCCGTAGTCTTTACAGGGGTATTTAATATATAAGTATATTTTGACATGACCGTATCATGGCTCTTATGAACAATGTTTCTGCAGAGATAAACGGTTATGCGGAGGATTATTAAAAGGAGTGAGCTGTTATGCCGAAAAAAACTTTCGAAGAAAATGTTCCAAAGAGTCGCACGACTGATGATCTTAAAATGCCTAACGTCGGTGATATTGCCGATCGTATGATCAAAACTGAAAAAGAAAAAAAGAAGCTGATACAGGATCTTTACAGATTGAGGGAGAATGATTTCCTTATGATCGGATGTAATGCTGAGGAAATGGAAAAGGCAAGAGATCTGTCTGCAAAACTTGACGAGGTTACCCAAAATGCGGAGGATAAAAATTCTACCCGTGAAGTAAAAAATCGGAACAGGCAGGAAGGACGTAAGCTTCAGGAGCAGCTCTATAATATTTTCCTGGGAGCGGCTGAGAGAAACGCTTCTTCATGGGAATATTCCCGTTCTTCACTTCCGAAATGGATGAGATCCACAGGAGGAGTTCCGTCCATAGATCAGATCCTGCGCAATTACGGTGATGGGCTTTCCGTGACTGACAAGGCCAGACTGTTAAAGCAGAGACAGGTATCATTAAAGGCAAGGCAGATATCGAAAGAACAGGCGCAGGATATGCACAACGGCCGATACGCAGTTGTATCTGCCGATGATAAGTCTGCACAGCTCACGGGTATTCATCAGAATTCATTTCAGACGACAGGTAACGGCTGCTGGGCAGCCAGCACGGAAATGCTGCTCAAGAGCAGGGGGATAGATAATGTAAACCAGTTTGATGTACGCTCTTTCAGACCTGAGTACACAGGCGGGGAGATCAGAGGAAAATTTTCTGAGGAAGATTCTTTCAATGATGAGATCTACGAAGCGATGACATCAGACAAGAGCAATAATATCATGGAGAGAGGGGACGCTTTTTTAAGTCTCGCACCGGGCTCGATGCTGCAGGGTATTGAGATAACAGGATACTCTGATGATGTAAGACGTATGGGCATCAGCAGGGACGAGTATCTGAAACGCACAAAGGAAGTGGTGTCTTCTCACATCCTGCACGCCATCAAAGAGGAGAGATCGCCGGTCAGTTTCTTGGCAGGAGGACATTATATCACCATCACGGGAATTGACAAAAACGGAATGTTAACCTACAAGGATTCCAAGAATAAACATGACGGATTGGGACCGGATGCAGATCGCAAGATCTCGGTAGAAGCTCTTGTGAAGAAGGTAGTGAGACCGTCTGCATCTTCGGTTCGCATGGAGTGGGCAGCAGATATCAAGCTTTCAAAGGACGGCAGTAAGCTTTACGGAGTCCCCAGCGAGTATCTCACCGTGAGTGCGGATGGGAAAGCTTTAATGCCAACATCGGTTAATACACTGGCCAATATAGAAAAAAACTATATGAAAAAACAAGGTTTCACGATCAACAGGATGAACGGGTCTGAAGGACCGGATGCACAGGGAAACCTTGAGAACAATCTGAAAAAAGGCGGGGTGCATATGAGACAGATCATATACCTGCCCGAGCAGTTGAATATGGATGTTCTGAAAAAACAAGCGGCCGAGAGGAGCAATGAGGAGGAAGAGCGCCTTAAGAACATGTCAAAGGATTTCTTTGGCATTGAATACAAAAATATCATGCCGGAGCCCACAAAGGAAAAAGTTGATGAGTTATACAGCAGGATAGAGGGCGCGTATAGCAAGGAAATAACGGATAGGCAGAAAAATGCCGGAGAAATGCTTGCAGCGAAAGCAAGCAATATTACGGAGCCTATGCCGGCAGCAGCTGATTCGACCTCTCGCAAGTATGATAACTATATCAATGCTGTTTTCAGGAAGGCATCCACTGCTCAGGGGTTATTCCGGTCAGATAAGGTAGAGTTGATCGGAAATGCTGTTGCAGCTGCGATGATGAAGGCGGAAGGCAAGTCCTTCGATGAAAAGAAGATAAGGCAATTCGGAAAGAAGCTTGCTTCAAAAACAGATCTGAATTTCCTTGAAATGAAAGAAGTGAATGCTCTGTTAACAAATCCGAATCATACAGCTGTGGCTGATGCCCTTCAGAAAGGAGTATCAGACAGTATGTATACGATAGAGCCGCAGTACAGGGAAAGCTACATTAATGAGATGAAGATGCTGGCGGAAAACATGCTGACCAAGGAAGGTCGCACCACAAAGTATCAGAATCTCTATGATGCCGTTAATGAGGTATCGCAGATCGACCCCAAAGCAGAGAATGCCGGAGAGCTTTTGGCGGACGCCAATCGCAAGCTTATGAATAATCTGGAAATATATATCAAGGGCAAAGAAAAAGTCAGGGCTACAACCGGAGGAGAAGACAGATTCAACAATGCGATGGATGCAGCTTCAATACTGGCGGCACATTCTCCTAAAGCAGCCGAGGTAAAGATAAACAGTATATTCTCTGACATAAATAAGATAAGGGGAGTGGACAAAAAGAGATCAGATCCAAAACATATTACGCCCAGAAATTATGGCGGAGAAAGGGCAAAGAAAAGAGCAGAGGAGATCGCCGCATCCCGGAACAAAGACAAAACCGCCGCAAAGCAGGCTAATGTACAGAATGTAAAGTAGACTTTTGCCTGTGAAAAAACTGTGGTGTAATTTTGAGTGTAAAACATATAAAATTATCAAACCCACACAAGATTGACAGTAAAAATCCCTCTGAATTATAATCATACACATAGAGCAACAGTGCTCAAAACAATACATTACAGGAGGGATTTACAATGAAAAACTTAAAGAAGATACTGGCACTTGCCACAGCAGGCGTGTTGGCATTTGGCGCAGTACCGGTGTTCGCAGGTCAGGATGCATCAGGATTAAAAGATGGTACGGCTTATCTGAACATCAACA
>JAILBP010000063.1:0-6899 GCA_024680835.1 Lachnospiraceae bacterium
GGGCCGGCTTCATAGTAATCCGTCGCTGCAACCCTTGTATAAAAATGATATTCCATTCCGGGTGTCAGCCCTGTAAACGTCCTGCTCTCCTGCCATTCAATATCATCATCTGCAGGGTTATCCATCTGAGTTTTTCCGTATTCCACAACCCTGTTATCCGTAACCGCAGGTGGTGCCATGATAACCGGGGCATCCAGCTTTCTGACAAAAAGATGTTCTTCATCCATGCTGTTGTAATGTTTTAATCCCATGAGAGAGATTTTACCGCCCTCTGCGTTGACAGGATTTCTGTTTAGCGCTGCTATAGTAACCTCATCAAGAGTTATCGTGGTAAATCCAACATCCGCATCCTGAGGCATAACCGGTGCGCTTGTGGTGGTCGTAGTCTTGATCTTATTTACGGTCACATCCATCACATCACTTTTTTTAGTAGCATTCTGTGTGGAATTTGCGCTTCTTGCCGATGTGACTACACAATAATAATACTTTGTACCAATCTCGGACTCCGGAGTATAAGTGGAACTTGTCGCTCCTGGTATCTCTGTGCCGTTTGCCGTAAGCGAATCCGCTTTGTACCATTGGTAAGTAGTGATCGCACCTGCTACATCTGTTGTGGCATCAATTACAAGGGGTGTTATGGTATCACCGTAGGTGTATGTCTTGCCGCCGCCGGTTGCAGAAGTGATGCTGATGTTAACGGCAGATTCTGCGTTAGCGGTGCCACCTGAGTTACCTCCGCCACCGCCTCCGCCACCTCCTCCGCCACCGCCTCCGGAAGATTCTTCTTTATCAGCGGTGTTTTGCGAAACAGGTTTTGCCTGATCTGTCGAAACGGTATTGGGCGTAACCGGCGTTCCTATTGTGATATAGGTTCCGGTATCTCCCAGCTCTCTGTAACGTTTAAGTATCTTTTCTACATCCAGAACGCCGTCTTGCTTAAGCCTGTTTTGAATATCCAGGTTTCTTCCGATCTCGATAACGGCATAATCGGGTATGTCATCCTCAGAAAACTTCTGCTCCAAAACATTCGGAATTTCTATATTATCAAATTTCGCCGGTATGCGTCTGCACAAACCCTTTTCACCTGCGCTTATCGATACTGCAGTAGCTTTGCCGGTCTTGCTGTCTATAGATGCCAGCTCAACTTTTCCTTCCAGAATAAATATTTCTGACTCTTCATCCGAGATACGATCAGCTATTCCAATGGTACCTCTCACTCCAGTCACCATAGTAGATGTCCGGATATTCAAAGACTCCTTTTTGGTAAGCGGAACTGTCACATTAAACATTAAACTTCCTGAGTTTACCATTACCTCATTCTCAGTTCCGTTCTGTTTTATGGAAACGGAAGAACTCTCATCCACTTTAACCGCCTTTGTACTGTCAAGACTGATATATGCGTAACTGCTCTTATCAGTGGACATTTTATCTCCGTTATACAGCTTCATCCCGGACTTAAACGTCTTTACCGTATCATTTTGGTTTTTAAGTGTCACCGTACCTTCAATCTGCTCAAGCCTCAAGGTAGTGCCTTTAGCAGTCGCCGCAGAAAGGTGTATCGAACCCGTGTTTCCGATCACCATCCCAAAAGCCAGTATCAACGCAGTTAATCTCTTGATCTCTTTCATATTAAACTCCTATTACCGCAATATTATTCCCACGCCTTGCTCTCTTTGAACAATTCCAGCAAATGTGCGTCCACCTCACCATGATAAACCATATCATCCAGAATGGCAAATGCCTTTTCTTTCGGCATGGGCGGTTTATACGGTCTGTCCTCCGCAGTCAGCGCATCATACACATCTATGATGGTGAGTATCCTGACCTCCTGCGGAATCTCTTCCGCCTCCAATCCCTTGGGATATCCGTGTCCGTTCAAAAGCTCATGATGGGCTGAAGCCCACTCTACGACCTGCCTGTATGCACCCTCCATGGACATCTGTTCCAACAGTTTTCTGGTCATGACAACATGGCTTTGCATGGTCTTACGCTCTTCATCTGTCAGGGTTCCTCTCTTAATGCTGAGTGAGGTGATATCCTCATCAGTGAATACCTTCTGTTCCACACCGTCCTCCACGAAAGAGAGATCACCGGCCTTCTGTATAAAGCTGCTGAACTCCTCCGTCAAAAATCCGGATTTATTGATCTTTTCAACCGTCTCTTTCGTATACAGGATTTCTTCTTTCCTGCGGTTATATTCCTCCTCATCTATGGTACCCTTTAAGAACGCGATCTCATCCAGATATTTCTTTTTCTCTATTCTGAAGATAAGAGCGTCCTTTTTGGATCCCAGACGGTCTCCCTTATCCATAACCTCCGCAGGTATCAGGAGCTTACCTATATCGTGCAACCACACGCTCATGAGGAAGAGATGCTTTTTCTCCGGTGAAAAACGCAGGCTCTCAGGAGTATCATCCTGTCTGTTAAGCCAGTCCACGAATCTTCCGGCATATTTGACCATGTTGCGGGTGTGATTGGCATTATAGGGCGTTCTCTCGTCGATGGCCACTGACATTGTCTTCACGAAGGAATCCAACATTTCCTCTATTTGCTTGGAATAATTCATATTCACAAGGCAGATAGCTGCCTGGGAACCCATGGATGTCAGTATCTGTTCGAAATCCTCATGGAAAGGCACCACATTCCCGTCCTCATCCAGCGCATTTATGAGCTGCATGACACCGATGATATTCTCCTTATCGTCCTCCATGGGAACCACCATCATGGATTTGGTCCTGTATCCTGTGATGGCATCATATTTTTTAGGGCCGGAAAAATCATATTTTTCACTCTCGTAAACATCCGGAATATTGATGAGCTGTCTGAAGAGCACTGCACAGGCACAGACGCTTTTCTCCGTCAGTTCCACCGGCGGCATAGACACGGGATCATTTCCCACCCCGCCCTGATGGGTGCCGTTGGAGCGTGTTATCATGATCTTGAACTCAAGCTCTTTTCCGTTGTTTATATATAGGGTTCCGGCATCGCAGGATGTCAGATCCATGGCTTCCGTCAGGATCTCATCCAACAGCTTGTCCCTGTTTTTTTCCTTAGAAAAAGCGACACCAATGTTCAGTATCTGTCTGAGCTGTTTAGTTAACAAAAGGTATCACCATCCCTTCTCTGGCAAACACAACACCCTGATTTCTGCTCAACTCATTCTCCCAGGACTCCAACAGCGCGTCATCATGAAACGGCGCATGGTGGAATATGACTGTACTGTCTGCCTTTACTTTCTTTCCTATCTCTACAGCCTCTCTCATGGAATTGTGACCGAAGCCGTTGTATAAGACCCTGTCGATATCCGTGTACTGTCCATCGACCACCAGTATATCGCAGCCTCTGGCAAACTCGATAAAATCGTTGATGTCATCCAGCGCTGCCTCCCAGTCCGTAGCATATATGAGAACATATTTCAGGAAATCCTCAACCTCCTCCGACATATCCTCACGGATCTCACCGTACTGAACGCCCTTCTCAAAAGCTTTGTTCATGATCTCAACCTTGTAAGCACAGGCTCCGCCGGGGTGGAATATCTTCGTATGATATATGAAAATATCCGGCTCCGGATCACCGTCAAGGCTTACCGAAATCCCATCATCAGGCATCACCTCAAAGCTCACATCAGCCTTGAAGGCAGACACGCCCACAGGCCACAGCGGTTCCTTCAGAAGTCCGTCCAGCGCCTCTCTGACATTACCTGCATAGGAAGGTGCCATCACCCTGATCTTAAGCCCCTCGGTAAAAAACATCTTCGACATGGTAAAGCCTAAAAGGTGATCGATGTGGCAGTGCGAGATCAAAAATATAACCTCCCTGCCCTGCCATGCTGCCTCCTCCATATTCATGATACCGCTGCCGCAGTCAAACACTATGAGTTTATCTCCTGCCGCGATATAAGAACATGCGGTAGCGCCTCCGTACTTTGCAAATTTTTCTCCGCTGACGGGGATAGATCCCCGCGCTCCCAAAATCTTATATTCCAATGTCCTTCTCCTGTCTATGGTTTTCGAATCAAGCTATTAATGGTTTCCCCTCTGGGAAACTAACTGACGGAATATTAACCGATCAATTTAACTGCCTCTATAACTTCAAAACCTTCTGCCTTACCTTTGAGCTTAATGGAATCGCCCAGAGACTTAAACTCTACTCTGCCCTCTAAGGCGTCCGCCACAACACGGCTCACGTATAGGGTTCCTTTAGGTGCGTTGGCCTCCAGTCTTGATGCTGTGTTTACAGTATCACCTATAGCCGTGAAATCCATGCGGTTCGGGGCACCTATGTTACCGACGACGGCAGGGCCGTAATGGACACCGATACCAAAATCAACAGTACGCCCGTATTTTTCCAGAAGCTCTTTTCTGAGATCCGCTGCACCCTCGATCATATCAAAACCTGTCTTTACAGCCTTGTATATTATATCATCCTGCGGCAGCGGTGCTCCCCAGAACGCCATGGTACAGTCGCCCACAAATTTGTCCAGCGTACCCTTGTTTTTGAATATACACTGACTGGTGAGAGTCAGATATCTGTCCAGTATTTCCACAACCTCCTCAGGGCTTAAGACCTCTGACATGGAGGTAAAGCCTCGAATATCAACGAACAGAACGGCTATGTCACAGTTTCTGCCCTTCAACTCCGTCATATCCGAGCCTTCTTTTAAAAGTTCATTTACGATCTCCGGCGCCACATACCTCTGGAATGTTGCCGTAACCTTTCTCTTTTCCAGTGCGGCACGAACATAATTGACCGCCACCGATACAACATACAATATTGTAACATATAATGGCACATAAAACGGAGATATGACCGTATCTGCCTTGCTGTATATCAACATACACAGCGCCACATATCCTCCCACCGACAGGATCCAGCCTGCTGTGGCAGCTACTATCCTCCTGTTTTTCAGAAAGATCCACATCAGGAGGGTTATGACAAAGATACATACGGCCTGTGGAAGCCTGTCTGCCTCGCTCTTGGTATCACCATTCAGCAAAGCTTGTATCATGTTGGCCTGATACTCGATACCATACATCTTGACAGCATGATCTATAGATGTGGTGAAATCGTCCTGCATGCCTGCGGCATAAGGACCAATCAATACTATCTTACCTGCATAGGCCGACGGATCTATCTCTCCTGTCAAAAGATCATAAACGCTGTACCCGTCGCTGAAATCTCCGGGTTTTCCCTGGAATGGAATATAATATGTTCCGTTCTCGTCTGTCTTCGGGGTTGTATTCGCCTCTATCCCTTTTGTCTGGCAGTATAACTCATAAATCTGTCTGTGGAAAGAAGGAACCTGTGTTTCCTCATCATATTGGATATACCAGAGACCGTGACGCAAAATACCGTCCGTGTCAAACTTGCTGTTGATATGCCCTATCCATGTATTATAATAGAGATCATCATAAGGCAGGTCGAACGCCAGCACTGAGTTTTCATCCATATAAAACTCATCACCGTTATTGACGAATTCATTGCCAAATACCGCAGCACAGGCAACCACCACCGGGCATCCGCTGCCTGCCATCTCAGCGAGATACGCATCTCCGTCCGGATCCTGCGACTCACCTACATACAGCACGTCTATACCCACCACAGCCGGTGCATTTTCCGGATCGGCATTCAGGATATTCAGCACATCTCCCATGGTCTCCCTGCCCCAGTAAGAGAAATTACCCATCATATCCAGCGCATACTGATCTATATTGATGAGTACTATATCCCCTGGCAATGCCTTCGCCTTCTGGTACAACACATCTGACAGCGCGCTGTCCACGCTGTACAGGATATTGCTCAGGAAAAGTGCCGTGCACAATACCGCTATGATGCTGCCCACTATGATGTTTCTCAATATGCTGCTCTTCTTAAAAAAGTTCATTTTCCGATTCACCCCAATCGAAATCAGAGACTGTTATATCTCCATTATAAACAGCCCCTGAATCTATCTCAGTTTTCATGTTTCGCAAGCTTCAGATTGTCCAGCACCCCCTCACCGCCATTAGTACCGTAATACATTGCCAGCATATTGGCGGTTATGGATTTTCCAAACCGACGGGGGTCGAGAAATGCAGACATATTTCTGTTCAGTATTCACTATGCTGTTCATATACAGGATAAGTTCTGTCTGATCAACAAAAATCGGTGAGTTGACCGCATCTGAAAACTTTCCTGCTCTTGGATTCAGATATATTCCCATGCCTGCACCTTCAAGTATTTAGACCGGCTTCAAAAAATTAGTGCTCATCATAAATAATGCCGGTATAGGTTTCTGTACTGTCCAGTATCTGAACTCTGAAATGTTCTTCCGTATTATTATAGAAATGTTCAAATTTCAACTTAAAGCTTCCAGTACTATCTGCATCGGCTGCCTTTCTAAGGATAGTCTGATCTGAATTATTGAACTGTTCACCTGTCATACCGGCTATACTGTCAGGTGTAAAGTTGACCCCATGATTGAGCGACCCATTCAAACCATTGATCTCAACAATGCCGTTTGACGTTATCGTCAGATCACTGCAATCCAGACCACTGAAACCTGAATAGTCAGTATTAGGATTTGTTTGTTGGTTATAAGTCGAATAAAATATTGTCATCTTTCCGGATACGACCATTTTCCCCGAAGAAATGATCGTTGAAGACATCTTATCCTCATGATCTGCCACGGTTGTGTCCGTTATCACCATCTGTTGATTTGAGGTAAACAGATTTCCCTTAATCAGTACAGTTCCATAATTAGTCAAATTACCATACGCAGTATTCTCCTGAACATAACTCATACTTCCGTCCATTACCTCATCAAAGTTTTCTGTCGACATATCTCCCTTAACATCCAATGTCTTACCGGCAGGTATGGTAAGGTCTTCATCCAGTATTGCGATATTCTGCTCGGGAAT
>JAILBP010000078.1:0-5090 GCA_024680835.1 Lachnospiraceae bacterium
GATACTCCCATCATACTGGTGATAAACACCGGCAGTGCCATGGACGTTTCCAAGTTAGAGGACGGATGCGCCGCGATCCTGCAGTGCTGGTACAGCGGCGAATGCGGCGGAGCGGCTCTCGGAGACCTCCTCTTCGGAAAATTCTCCCCCTCCGGCAGAATGCCCGTCACTGTAAATTACGATGGAACGCTCCCGGAATTCACTGACTACAGCATGAAAAACCGAACCTACCGCTACACCGGAGATGAGGTTCTCTATCCCTTCGGATACGGTCTCGGCTACACCGATTTCCAATATGACAGCATGGAGATCACCAAAAAGGACGGTGGCTATGATATAAGGATAGCCGTTAAAAACACCGGCAGCATGGACGGTACAGAGCCTGTCCAGATCTACATCTCAAATGCCGAAGCCGTAAAAGGCTCAGCTGAAGACACAGGTGACCAGCCCGTACATTCCCTCTGCGGATTTAAGGCTGTAAACCTTAAAAAAGGAGAGTCAGTGGCTGTGACTATATCCATATCTGACAGCGCATTCGATACCGTACTCACCGACGGCAGCAGGGTCAGACTTCCCGGAACCTACAGGATCTATGCGGGTTCACAGCAGCCCGGCCAAAGAAGCGAGATCCTCACCGGCAGGAAATGTCTGATGCAGGAGATCGCCCTGTAAAGCCTGCGGATATAACCAAATATGCAGAAAGGGACACGGATATCCGTGTCCCTTTTGACTAATACGCTAACGCTGCTGTTGTCTCATTTCTGCCGGTTCCGTTTATGCCTTCAGAAGCTTTACCCTTGCCTGCTTTTTCACTACCACCTGACCTTCCAGCGCTCAGCCAGCTTTTCGGCAGACTCGCTCACATGGGGCGGCTTACGGGTCAGCTTTTCATCATGACAGAGCTTTGCCAGATGCTCCTCGAAAATATCCTCTGCAACCGGGATCTCTGCCCACCCGTCAGTCCATGCGGAAACATAGGCTGCGTTTGATATCGATAATGAATTCAGGCCGTCCTCCCCCGGTGCCAAAAGCTCTGTTCCATCCAATATGGAATCCGCAAAGTTATTGATTATCTCGGGGTGACCGTCGGGCTCAACCCCTGAAAATTCCTCATAGTCACATTCAGGCGATGCAAAGCCGTCCTGACATGTAAAGCAGGTAATCCGCTCATCCTCTTTAAGACGCCACCATCTTAGCTTCCCCCCTTCAAGGACGATCTTTCCTTTCGTGCCTGATATTTCGAGGCGGTTGGTTCCGGGTGTCTCTCCCGTAGTGGTGATAAATGTGGCTGTCGCGCCGTTCTCATATTCTCCATAGATCGTAACATCATCCTCAACACCTATGTTGTGATATTTGCCAAAGGAACAGAATGCGCGGATCCTCTTTGGCATTCCGAATATCCACTGCCACAGGTCAAGATTATGCGGTGCCTGATTTAACAGCACGCCACCGCCCTCACCGTTCCATGTTGCGCGCCACGTTCCTGAGTCATAATATGCCTGGGTTCTGTACCAGTTGGTTACTATCCATACCAGTCTTTTCGTTTCGCCCAGCTGTCCGCTCTTCACTATCTCCCTTGCTTTTGCAAAGATCGGATTTGTGCGCTGGTTAAACATGATCCCGAATTTCACACCCGCCCTGGCCGCAGCCTCGTTCATCATGCGAACCTGTCCCGTGTACACACCGGCCGGTTTTTCGGTGAGAACATGAAGTCCTTTTTCAAATGCCTTGATCGCAATAGACGGATGATCATAATGCGGTACGGCTATCAGCACTGCATCCGCAAGACCGCTTTCCAGAATCCCGTCAACACTGTCAAATGTCGCAGCTGTCGGAAGCTTTGCCGCAGCGTTCTTAAGCTTTTCCGGATCCGTGTCAGCCAGCGCCGTCACCTCCACACGCGGACATTCACCGCGCAAAACATACTGTAAATGCCCACTGCCCATATTACCCAATCCTATTATACCAAGTCTTACTTTTTCCATATTTTTCCTCCCATACTGTTAATCTGTGCTTCATTCGCTATGTATGACGCTGTCCGCGTGATCTGTCAAAACATCCGGTCTACCTTATGATATCCTTAAGCGAATTGACTGCTACCGTAAAGGCGATCAGTGAGTCCGGATAGGTAAAACGCATTTCCGATTTCTGTTCTTTTTCCAGCTTGTCAAATCCCTCAAATACTGTAAGATGCGGCTCAACCGTCAATACCTCTCCCTTATACTGCGATATCAGCCATGGCAGTTCTCCTGCACCCTGTCCGGCAGGCACCACCTTTCCGTCCGGCAGCGCATCCTTGATATGCATATATTCAACATATGGCGAAACCAGCTCCCATGCCTCTTTGGTATCCTGACCGCACTGAATATAATTTGCAGGATCAAAAACTGCCCGGAGCTCAGGCAGGGCTTTGTGGAGCTCCAGACATTTGGGAGCCGTGTCACCGTATATGCCCTTTTCATTCTCATGACACAATATCACACCGGTTCCCTGTGCAGCCTCGATAAATTTACCCAGACGCTCCAGCACCGACTCAATATCAGTCGTACCGTAAAAGCTGAACAATCTGATGTGCTGCGCTCCCAGAATATCTGCGACCTCCAGGCTGCGCTTGAATTTATCCAGATGCGGTTCAAAATCATCAGATATATTGATCTTTCCGTAAGGCGATCCCAGTGACCACACCTTTATACCCGAAAAATCCAGCATCTTCCGAATTTCCGCAGCGCGTGAGGGTGTAATGTTATCGATATTGACACCGTCCACGCCCCTTATCTCCAGATACTCCACATCATTTCTGCTCATGGCATCAATTTGTCCTGTCAGATCCGATGCCGCCTCATCCGCAAATGCCGCAAGCTTAAACCTCATAGTCCTGTCACCTCCTGATTTTTCTGTCTATGTTTCCTGTCCTTGTTTTCTGTTTTTGAGTTTTTGGTCTTTAAGTTTATTTCGCTGTACTTCCTTTTGTTGTCTTTATGATATTCTGTAGAGAATTGCATTACAATTGCAAAAAGCCTCATAACCTATTGCAAATCCACGCACAAAAATGTATATTGAATATCAGATCTATCGACGAAAACACCCGCTCCTCCGGTACTAACCGTAACCGGTGGCAGCCCGAAAGGAAAAGCACATATGGATCTTCTAAAAGAGAGCGACCGCAATAACATATATATACGTCATGCCATAGACGAAAGACCTGATAATAAAGACATGTGTTTCCACATTCATGACAGATGTGAGATATTCTGTTTTGTTTCGGGTAACGCACAGTATCTGGTGGAAGGGTCTGTCTATCCTCTGGAGAACGGCAGCATACTCATCATGCGTCCCGGAGAGGCTCACTGCGTCCGGTTTCTGGGTTCCAAGCGCTATGAGCGTTACGCTGTCAATTTTCCATTATCACTTTTTGACGGCTTTGATCCCGAACGAAGACTGTTGAAGCCCTATACCGACAGACCTCTCGGTGTTCGAAATCTGTATCACATCAGCGGACTTGAAGATACCTTCCATGAGCTCTGCTATTTTGAGGGGGACGACTACGACCGGACACTGTTGATGATCACAAATCTAGCAGACATCATGAAAAAACTGGGAGAACATCATTCCGGCAAGGCAACTGCCGAAATCTCACTGTCCACAAAGCTTGTCAGATATGTCAATGACATGATCGCGGAAGATATAACGGTTGAAAAGCTTGCAGAGCATTTTTTCCTCAGCACCTCTCAGTTTTCAAGACTTTTTAAGGAATCAACCGGTGCCTCGCCCTGGGCGTATGTCACTGCAAAAAGACTGGTCAGTGCCAGAGAAATGCTATTAAACGGAGCCGGTGCCAAAAAAGCCGCAGAAACCTGCGGCTTTAAGGACTATTCTGTATTTTATAAGGCATATGTCAAACGCTTCAATGAGATGCCCAGTTCGTTCAGAAAAAATTGACACATCATTTCTGCACCGAAAGGATATTTTCCGTGATCTTATCCCATTTTGTCACCTCCGTTTTTAGTGTTTTGATGATGGTTCAGAGGTTCAGTTGCTGGATATAAGACATGTACCGTCAAAACTACGAAATCCGATTCTTGCAGATGTTTTTGGAAGAATGCGGCTTATGGAGCGAAGGGGAAGTGGATTTAAGAAGATTCTTGACGCATATGAGGCAGAAGAACGATATAAGGAAGAACTAAAGCCTGTGTTTTATACGGATGGTTATAATTTCTTCCTTACGCTTTGGAATCTCAATTATGCCTATGATAAAGCGCAAAATAAAGCGCAAAATAAAGCGCAGAAAAGCCAGATGACTGACCGTGAGCATATATTGCTGCTTCTTAAGGAAAATCCGTCATTAACGCAGGTCGAGTTGTCAGAAATGATGGATAAGTCCAGAAGAACAGTACAAATGCTAATGAAAGAGTTGCTTGACGAAGGCACGATTGAAAGAATCGGATCCAAGAAAAAAGGTTCATGGCTTGTGAAATAATAAAAGAGGTGATTTAGGTGGAAGATTTTACAATAAATGAGATGCAGGATATGCAAAACTAAACTTACAAATACTATTAATAACGAATATGTTTTTATAGTATGGAAAGAAGGAAAAATGATCCATTCAAATACTTTAGAAGAGACAAAACTGTGGCAGGTGTATATTAAAAAAGCAAAGGGTGATTCTGCAAGAGTTGCATGGATTAAAGAAGTTTTCTCTATGGCATGCGAACATCTCAAGGCCGTACGTGATACTTTTGATAACTATACTTTACATGATGTGACCCATGTGTTGAATGTTCAAGATGCTATGGCTGGACTTCTTGGTAACCGCATCAAGGAATTGGAAGTGGGAGAAGCTGAACTGCTCATTTTAGTATCAGCACTCCATGATTTGGGAATGATATATACAAATGATGACAGAGAATTGTATTTTGCTGATAAAGTCAGGGTGCAGGAATATTATTCTCTGCATCCAGACTTGCAAAAAGTAGATGTGGAAGATTGGGATGAAGTAGATAGGCAAAATTATTTACGGTGGCTTCATCCGTTTAGAGTAGTGGATATACTTCAGAGACCAGTTTGGAGAGAGCAATTTGGCAGGCGGCCTA
>JAILBP010000079.1:0-8443 GCA_024680835.1 Lachnospiraceae bacterium
GTAAAGGATACGCAGTTCGATTATCCCTGGTGGAAAGAGAAGGGACTGGATAAAGATATAGATACCCTGTGGACCTTTGATTTCGCGGAATACAATATCCGTCCGAACTCGGGATTTACGATTGATGATGTTATGAAGAGGATCTACGAAAAAAATCCCGGTGACGGGGCGCCTCTTTTAGTGGATGAGAGCGATCACCTGCTCCTGCTCCATGCTCATGATGAGACAGACGAGCTGGCACCCGGATATTACAAGATATTCATTGAGGAGCTTTTGAAAAACGGGGTGAGCTTTGTGGAGCCGGAGTTCATCAGCCTTTGAGTGCGGGAGACAGTATGAGAGAGATCACTTGTGAGGAGCTTAAAGGTTTTGAGAAAGATTCCTATGTTCTGATAGATATCAGGGATGAGGGACACAGGGCATACGGCATGATGCCGGATGCGATCGCAGCAGACCCTGATATCGGAACGGATGAAATGAAGGCAAAGATAGGAGCGATACCGGAGGATAAGAAACTCGTATTTTACTGTGAGGTAGGGCGCAGGACGAAGGAGTTGGACGATGAGATATGTTTTCCGGGCAGGGAGTGCTACAGCCTTTCAGGAGGTTACATCGGATATATCCGGTCGCTGACAGCAGATGAATCCGATGCCACAGAAAAACAGCACGAGGCTGAAGAGAGCATACGAAAGACTTTCCACAAGCGTCTGTTTACTCCTTTTGCAAAGGCTTGTAAAACATACCGGCTCATAGAGGAGGGCGACCGCATTGCGGTCTGCATTTCCGGCGGTAAGGATTCGATGCTCATGGCAAAGCTGTTTCAGGAGATACAAAGGCACAGGCATTGCAGCTTTGAGCTGACATTTCTCGTGATGGATCCGGGATACAACAAAGACAACAGGGCGCTGATCGAGAGCAATGCAAGGGCGCTGGGTATACCCATCGTCATATTCGAGAGCGATATTTTCGATGCGGTGGATACCATAGACAAAAATCCCTGTTATCTGTGCGCCAGGATGCGCAGAGGTCATCTTTACAGCAAGGCAAAGGAACTGGGCTGCAATAAGATCGCCCTGGGTCACCACTATGATGATGTGATAGAGACAATACTCATGGGAATGCTGCACGGTGCCCAGATCCAGACCATGATGCCAAAGCTTCACAGCACGAATTTTGAGGGGATGGAGCTGATACGACCGCTCTATCTTGTGAGGGAACACGATATCTGCACCTGGCGCGATCACAATGACCTGCATTTTCTCCAGTGTGCTTGTCATTTTACGGAGACGTGCTCTACATGTCACGAGGACGGCACCACAGCTTCCAAGCGGCTGGAGACCAAAAAGCTGATCGCAGCGCTGAAAAAAGATAATCCTTACGTAGAATACAATATTTTCAAGAGCGTTGAGAACGTGAACCTCGACACTCTGATCGCTTACAAAAAAAACGGGGTACGCCATCATTTCCTGGATGAGTACTGATAAAGATTCTTAAACAGCCAATCTTTTAGATGAAATCTATACTGATATGAGATATAATGATATAAGTTGTCCCATACGGGACAGGCTGACTGAGGGGTCGAACACGGAAAAGACGGGGGAAAATATGATGTTAAAGCTGATATTGGCAATAGGCATAGTCGGTTTTCTGGCACTTCTCGGCCTGGCGGGTTTCTGCTTTTATCTCGCCAGAAAGGCGGAGGATGAAAGGCTTGCCGACAAAAAAGAAAAGGAAGAACAGGCTATACTGGATGCTTCCCTGGAGGAGCTGGTAGACAAAGAACTGGAAGCCAGATACAAGGCCTCCGGGCAAAAAGCTGAGCGATAGACTGGCCTGGGGAATCCACCGCAAGCGGTAGCCCTTAGGACCTTAGAAGGGAGGTTTACCATATGGAGGAGCGTGTTTTTTCACCCGGAGATATTGTGCGGCATTTTAAGAGGGAGACCTTGAGCGAGGCGGAAAAGGGCACGAATATGTACCTGTACAGGATAGTAGGGATAGCCGAACATACCGAGACCGGGGAAAAACTCATGGTATATCAGGCGATGTACGACAAGGACTTCATGTGCGCCAGACCCCTTGAAATGTTCATGGGAGAGGTCGACAGGGACAAATATCCTGATATCCGGCAAAAATACAGGTTTGAGAAGGCAGACTGATTTTTTTGACATGCCGGAACAGCGGTAGCCGGGGATCGGATCACGGGAGAGACAGTATGAACATAATGGTCGCCGCAAATTCAAAATATATACCCTTTTGCAAGGTTATGCTGGCATCCCTTTTTGAACAGGACGGGGATAGGGACATCCATGTTTATATGCCCTATGACGGGCTTTCGGACAGAGAGCTGGCGGAGCTTGGAAACTTCATTGAAGGGCATGAGGAAAAGCATTTCCACCCGATGCAGGTGGATCCTGAGTTTAAGGAGAGGGTGGAATCCCACAACGGCATTTCCATCGAGACCTATTACAGGATACTGGCCATAGATATGCTGCCGGACAGTGTTGAAAAGATATTGTATCTCGACAGCGATATGGTGATACAAAAGAGTATTGCTTCCCTTTGGGATACTGAACTAAAAGACAGGTATTTTGCGGTGTGCGAGGATATAATAGGTATCCTGAATGATTTCCATGAGGCGAATAAAAAACGCATGAACATCCCGTCTGTATATTCGTATTTCAACGCGGGCGTTATGCTGATGAACATAGCGGCGCTAAAGCGTGACGGGATCTGCACGAAGGTGCTGGAGCGGATTTATACTGATTTTGAGAGGTACGAATACAACGATCAGGATGTCCTGAACGAAATGTTTTACGACAGGCTCATATATCTGCCCTGGCAAAAATACAACTGCCCGCCGGCCTTATATATCACGGACGGCAGAAAAATCCCCGGGGTCGGGGGAGAGCAGGGAGAAGTGGCTCATGCCCGGAACAGTGAATATGACGGTGAAGCGGCAGAAAGGCATGGAGAGGATGCCATAAACAGCAGATTCCTGAGCTACAGTCAGGTGAGAGCACTGTCAGGGACGGCAGTCAATACGGCAGCAGGGACGGTGAATGTCACCGCTGAGGTGTGCGCAGGCGCGCATATAATCCACTTTCTGGCGAACACAAAGCCCTGGTCCGGGGATCGCAGGGAATCGCAGGTTTACAGTATCTTTGACAGGGTGTATTTTGAGGCGAGGAAACGGGCGGGGCTGGAGCCGGATCTTCCCGCTGTCTTAAGAGAGTATCTTTCCGCAAATTATACATATGTTTATCTTGACGGTATGCTGAAGGCCTCTGTTTTGCCGGAGGCTGATACGCTGATCCTGGGGTCCTCTTATGGGCTGACGGATATTGATATGAGTGTTTTGCCGACGGCGGTAAATCTCTCGGTCACATCTGCCGACCTTTCGGCGCAGCTTGGGATATTGAGAGAGGCGGTGGAGCACCGGAGAGCGCATTTTGACAGGCTGGTGCTGCTGCTCGGAGAGTACGCTCTGTATGACGATATGAGTAAAAGCCGCATGGGACAGGAGATACAGAGGTCTGTTTACGGAGCAGTATACGGTGAGTGGGATCCCTGGAGCAATGTGGCGGTTAATACCGGACTTTGCATAGCGGATCGTATGAAGGCGGAGGCAGCAGCAAAAGAGCTCATATACAGCAAAGGCAATTTTTTTAACGAGCTGTACACCAGAGAGGATAACTGTGAGGAAAAATACAGAGGTCTTGTGTGGGCGGAGGCAACTGGGGATGAAAGAGCCCGTTTTGCGGGTATCAGGACAGCGGACCACAACAGACTTTACAAGCCGGACAGTCCGACTCCGGCGAAAAACAGAGACTGTCTTGACGGGATCTTTTCTCTTGCAGAGACATATGAAATGGAGGTATTCGTTATATTTCCTCCGTTTTCACCGGAGTATGAGGAGCGGATAGAGCCTGCCATGAAAGCGGAAATGAACGCTTTTTTGAACGAGACACCGCATATGGTAAATCTGCTGGATTTCCGTGAGCTGGTTGAGGACGGCACCTTCACGCCGGAGGTTTTTTTCGACATGGATCATCTATCTGCAGCAGGGGCTGTGAAGTTTTCAGGAATTCTCAGGGGGCTTATTCATGGGTGAGCGGGTTGAATGTGGATGTACCGTGGTAATATGGGATTATCGAGAAAATGAGAAACTTGAATACAGAATTGTTTCACAAACCCAAAAAGTTCATTATTTGGGAAAAGAATACCATAATGGACGATTTGAAATGAAGGCTGAAATCGTTCTAGATTTCGGAGGTAATGGCTTGGATTGCATAAGCCTTGAGTCAAAGTTTGGAAAATTATTAAAGGGGAAAAAGGTTGGAGATATAATAAGTTACATCACTGATGATGGTGAAAAAGAGAAGTTTAAGGTTCTCGAAATAAGATAATGGAGGTTTTTATGACACTTGACTGGAAAGAGTACGAGAGTACAGCGAGACAGGCAGTAGCGGAAGGTCTGGTCCTGTTGAAAAACGAGAACAGCGCACTTCCGGTTGAAAAGGGAGCAAAGGTGGCTCTCTTTGGACGCATGCAGGCACATTATTACAAGAGCGGCACGGGCAGCGGCGGAATGGTGAATGTTCCCAAGGTGTGGGGAATACTGGACGTATTGAAACTTGAGGACATTACCCTCAATGAGGCGCTGCTGCAGGAGTACGAGAAATTCGAAGAGGCAAATCCCGTGGCGTCGGATAACGGCTTCGGAAACGGTTCCTGGTCTCAGGAGGAGATGCCGGTATCGGATGAGCTGGTGGCAAAGGCAGCGTCTGACAGTGATATCGCCATAGCCATAATAGCCCGCACTGCAGGCGAGGAGCAGGACAATGTGGACAAGCCCGGCGCTTACAGGCTCAGCGACACAGAGGCGGATATGCTGCGAAAAGTCCGTTCTGCCTTCGGCCGCATGATCGTGGTGTTAAATGTCGGCGCTGTCATGGACATGAATGTTATCGACGAGGTTGCTCCGGATGCGATACTCTATGCCTGGCAGGGCGGAGAAGTCGGAGGTCTGGGAACTGCAGATGTTATCATGGGACGCACATCGCCCTGCGGTCACCTTGCGGACAGCATTGTAAAAGATATTGCGAAGGCATCGGCAGCAGGCGGCTTCGGTGACCTCGACAGAAACTTCTATATAGAGGATGTGTACGTGGGATACCGCTATTACAGGACCTTTGACAGGGATTCGGTGGCTTACCCCTTTGGATACGGACTGACCTTTACCACGTTTGGGATCACTGATCCTGCACTGACAGTCAACGGATCACTGACCAAAGACGCTTCAAAGGTTGCGGTCTTTAATCTTTCTGCTACAGTTAAAAACACAGGCAATTTCAAAGCTAAAGAGGTTGTGCAGGTTTATGTCAGCGCACCTCAGGGAAGTCTTGGACAGCCTGCATTGAAGCTCGCCGGATTTGCGAAAACAGAGGCTTTGGCACCCGGTGAGTCTGAGAGTGTTTCGATCGATATCAATGCTTACACAATAGCTTCCTACGATGACAGCGGTGTCACCGGATTTAAGAATGCTTATGTTCTGGAAGCCGGAAAATATAAATTCTATGTGGGTGAAAACTCCGAAGATGTAACACCGGCGGGAGAGTTTGAGATCCCGGAAACTGCGGTGATCGAACAGCTTTCAGCACAGATGGTTCCTGCTTCCGGCTTTGACCGTGTCCGCCCGAAGGCAGTCAAAGCTACAGATAAAGCCGGATTACCTGAATATGAAAAAAGCACAGAGGCTGTACCGATCGCTCCGCTTAAAGACGCTGAGGAAGCAAAGGCAGACAGACCGGAGTGCAAGCCTTACACCGGCGATCAGGGCATAAAGCTTAGCGATGTCAGAAGCGGGAAAGCCGATATGGAGGACTTCCTGGCACAGTTATCAGATGAGGATCTCTCAGCCATAATCAGGGGTGAGGGTATGGGAAGCCCCAAGGTTACGGTGGGTACGGCGGCTGCATTTGGAGGCGTGAGCCCGGCGTTAAAGAATTTCGGTATACCATGCGGATGCTGTTCCGACGGCCCCAGCGGAATGCGTCTTGACAGCGGAGCCAGAGCATTTTCTTTACCTAACGGTACACTGTTGGCTTGTACATGGAACACTGAGTTAAATGAAAAACTCTATGCATATCTCGGTCAGGAGATGAGCTACAACGGCGTTGATTTCCTGTTGGGACCGGGTATGAATATCCACAGACACCCGTTAAACGGCAGGAACTTTGAATATTTCAGTGAGGATCCACTGCTTACGGGCCGCATGGCTGCAGCACAGCTTAGGGGTATGCACAAGAGCGGTGTTTCTGGAACCTTAAAGCATTTCTGCGGCAACAACCAGGAGACACACCGCCATACCGAAGAAAATGTGATCTCGGAGAGAGCTCTCAGGGAGATCTATCTCAAGGGATTTGAGATCGCTGTCAGAGAGGGAGCGGCGGATTCCATTATGTCGACCTACGGTCCGGTCAACGGTATCTGGACCAGCTGCCGTCATGATCTTTTGACCAATATTTTGCGGCACGAGTGGGGATTCAAGGGACTTGTCATGACCGATTGGTGGACAAATCTCGGAGACGTGGGAAAACCGATCGCAAAGAATACGTTTTCGAGGATCGTGCTGTCACAGAATGATTTTTATGCAGTGTGTCCCGATGCGTCGGTAAACTCAGTGAATGATGATACACTGACGGCGCTTGAATCCGGGGTTATCACCAGAGGACAGCTCATCCGTTCGGCGCGCAATATCTGTAATGTCCTCATGACCACCAATGCCATGAGAAAACTGGTGGGTGAGAAGCCGGAGGTTGAGATCATAAACCGTCCCGAGGCTGAGGAGATGACAGATCCCTTTGAAGTACAGTACTATAAGATCGAGGATGGTACGGTCATAGATCTGAGTGGTGTGGATACGAAGCCTGGCACAACCTTTGCACTGGGATTTGACATAGAAAAACGAGGGTGCTATTATATTGAACTGGTTGGCGGCTCAGACCTGTCAGAGTTTGCCCAGATTCCGGTGGCTGTGTTCTATCAGAGTGTTCCCGGCGGTACATTTACTTTCAGGGGAACCAACGGCGGATGGATGACGGTGGAGAGAAAGATCGCCATGGCAGCAAGGTACGGAGTTATGAAGCTAAAGTTTATGGGTAACAGACTGAAGCTTAAAGAGATGCGTTTTGTCTACGAAAAAGAGGTCAACGCAGACAAGATCTGGACGGATTATCAGGATTACATAATCGGATGATCGGTGTGTCTGCAGATCCTTTGCACGACAGGGAAGGCTGCTGCTCCACAGCAGCAGAGGCAGTGGATGAATATTTACAAAACAGAGAGGTAAGAGAGGTAAGATGGAAGAAAACAATCAGAGCATGACGGATGAGGTTGTGCAGACAACATCAGAGTCGGAGTCAGAAGTGGTTATCCCGGTGACGGAAACGGCAGATCAGGGTGTGGTTCCTCCGGAGGGAGTGACGCCGGTCAGCACCGCAAAGCCTAAGAAAAAGAGTAAGATCGCTGAAAACTGGCTTGTATTATGTATCATAGCCTACTGTTTTATTCTGGTGGGCCAGATACTGGGATCGATGTTTGTCGAAATCCCCATCGGCATTGTAGCAGGAGTCAGGGCAGCTTCTCTTGGGATGACTGATCCGGTTGAGGTTGCTTCAAATATCAGTGACTTTATTCCGGATTGGATCTATACCGGGGCAATGTACTTTATGTTCATCGGTATATGGGTATTTATGTTGCTGATGATGCTGATACCTGCATATAAGCCGGTATATAAGGCTATAGGCAGAAAGACCAAGGGTAATAACATACTGAATTTTATCATCGGTCTTCTGATCGGTTTCGGAATGAACGGCATCTGCATACTGGCGGCATATCTGAATGAGGATATCAAGCTTTACTTTGATTCCTTCAGACCGGTACAGCTGGTGATAGTCCTCATAGCGGTGTTCGTACAGTCATCCGCTGAGGAGCTTGTGACCAGAGGATTCCTGTATCAGATGCTCATCAAAAACTACAAGCCCTGGGTTGCCATAGTGGTGAACTCACTGCTCTTTGGCGCACTTCATCTCATGAATCCGGGCGTGAGTGTTTTAGCAATAGTAGATATCGTAGTGACCGGTATACTGTTTTCACTCATGGTGTACTACATGGATTCTATCTGGGCTGCAATGGCAGCGCATACAGCATGGAATTTCTGCCAGAACATCATATTCGGTCTGTTGAACAGCGGACAGGCAATGCCTTTCTCCATCTTCAAGATGGATGCGGGATCGGCACGCAACAGCTTCGCTTACAATGTGGACTTCGGTGTTGAGGGCACACCGCTCGCAGTCGGAATCCAGATCGTGGTAGCGATAATCATCTTTGTATGGGGATACACCAAAAAGAAAAAGCCCACCAACATCTGGGCTGACGA
>JAILBP010000168.1:0-3200 GCA_024680835.1 Lachnospiraceae bacterium
AGTGCCGTAATCAGTGGCGAAGGCGCTGTCGGCAGGCACGAGAGTGAGTATCAAAACCAATATTAGAAAAACAGAGATTGCCCTGATGTTTTTTTTCATGATATTCCTTTCACAAATGGTAAGTCGATATCCTGCATGGTCATGCTTTATTTTATCACAAGGGCAGTTATCATCAAAATGTTTTTAACGTGATTTGAACGAAAATTTACTGTTCACACACTATCATGTATATGATCGTGCCGGAATGAATTCTAAAACAGCTGTAATTTAGGGCATCAGTTGTTTGATTTTTAGAGTATACAAATCTCAGAAAAGTAATATCATGGAGACAGTCGGCAAAGATGACGGTTTTTGATGAGAATGTAAATAACTACGGAGGTACAGGCATAGTGAAAACGTTGTTTAATGACGGTTGGGAGTTTTCAAAGCAGAAGATTGGGCATGAGAATGATGACACGGCGGGGATGAGCTTTTCGCCGGTGAATCTGCCCCACGACTGGCTCATAGGTCAGGCCAATGATCTGTACGAAGATTCGGTGGGATTTTATCGTAAGAGATTTACATTGATAAAAGAGTCGGGCAAGCGCTACGAACTGTATTTCGAAGGGGCGTACATGGATACGACCCTGTTTGTGAACGGTGCGATGGCAGGAGAATGGAAGTACGGGTATTCCAGCTTTTATTATGATGTGACGGATTTCCTTAAGGACGGGGAAAATGAGATCGTGGTAAGGCTTGTGTTCAAGTCGCCCAACAGCAGGTGGTACAGTGGAGCCGGGCTTTACAGGGATGTGTATTTTATCACGGAAAACGAAACCCATATCGTGACAGACAGTGTTTATGTGTCTGCAAAACCTGTAAAAGAGACGGAGCTGACCGGCGACTGGGAGCTGGTGATCAGCGCCGAGGTCGTAAGCGGCGCCGCAGATTGCCGTTGGAACAAAGGTTTTCAGGGGTTGTCTGATGTTGACCGGGATCAGCAGATGGAATTTAAGGTGCCGGAAGCGGGCATCTCGGAGAAAGCTAAGATAAGTGAGGTGTGCCGTGAAATATATTCTGACAGGACTGTCCGGGTGGAGATTAGAAAGACGGTATCATCGCCAAAGCTTTGGTCGCTCTCATCCTGCAATCTTTATACTGCTTCCATATCTTTGGATGGAGATGATGAGATTGCTGTGAGATTCGGCTTCAGGAATTTCAGGTTTGATAACGATCACGGTTTTTTCATTAACGGTGAGCATGTGAAAATACAGGGCGTGTGTGAGCACCACGATCTGGGTGCCATAGGCGCTGTGTTCAATAAGAGTGCAATGCGCCGCAAATACGAAGTCTTAAGGGGTATGGGAGTTAATGCGATCCGTACCGCTCACAATATGCCTGCGGTGGGGCTTTTGGATCTGGCGGATGAGATGGGATTTCTGGTTATGGACGAGGCCTTCGATATGTGGGAGGGCAGCAAGACTGAGTTCGATTACGGCAGGTTTTTCAAGGAGTGGAATGAGCGGGATGTAAGGAGCTGGGTACGCAGGGACCGCAATCACCCCAGCGTGTTCATGTGGAGTATAGGAAATGAGATATACGATACCCACAAGGATGAGCATGGTCTTGAGATCACAAAGATGCTGATGGAAGAGACTCGTGAAAATGATCCCCGTTCAAATGCTGTCGTCAGCATGGGTTCAAATTATATGCCCTGGGAGAATACCCAGAAATGCGCGGATGTACTCCAATACATTGGTTATAACTACGGAGAGAGACTGTATGACGAGCATCATGCAGCTCATCCCGACTGGTATATTTTCGGAAGTGAGACATCATCTATTGTGCAGAGCAGGGGAATCTATCACTTCCCGTTTGATAAACAACTGCTGGCTGATGACGACTGGCAGTGCTCGTCCCTGGGAAATTCCACCACCAGCTGGGGAGCGCCCAGACCGGAGTACTGCATCGCCCAGGAAAGAGATCACGAATTCTCAATGGGGCAATTTCTGTGGTCGGGCTTTGACTATATCGGAGAGCCCACTCCTTATCACACGAGGAATTCGTATTTTGGTCAGATAGACACGGCGGGTTTTCCGAAGGATAGTTATTATATTTACAAAGCAGGCTGGACGGACTACAGGAAGGATCCCTTTGTTCATCTTTTCCCGTACTGGGACTTCAATCCGGGGCAGATAATAGATGTGCGTGCGGTCTCGAACGCCCCTGCGGTGGAGCTGTTCTTAAACAGTAAAAGTCTCGGACGCAAAAATATAGATCACGAACATGGCATGACAGTGAGCGGAGATTACCGGATTCCCTACGAGGAGGGTGAGATCACGGCTGTGGCCTATGACGATGAGGGAAAAGAGATCGCAAGGGAGAGCAGACATTCATTCGGTGAAGCGGCAAGGCTGGTGGCGAAGGTTTATGACGGGGATCGTAAGCTTGTGTCGGGCTGCGGAGATATGTGCTTTGTGGAGGTGGTGGCTTGCGATGAGAACGGCTATCCGGTGGAAAATGCCGGGAATCTTGTGCGCGTCGATGTGAGCGGCGCCGGATGGCTCGCGGGACTGGATAACGGAGATTCCACCGACACAGATGAGTACAAAGGAAAAGAAAAGCGTCTTTTTTCCGGAAAGATGCTGGTATGTATCGCAGTTGGTGAGGAACCGGGAGAGATAAACGTGTCGCTGGAGAGCGATGGTCTGGAGGGAGTTGAACTTACCATACCTGTATCAGCCGGAGAGAAGATACCCGGAATATCACTGGATCCCGAGAATCTGTCAGCAAGCGCAAAACAAAGGCCATATGTGAGAAAGATCGAGCTCTCCTGTGACGGAGACAGAAAACTCGACGGAGATCACAGAGAGGTTTTGGTGACCGCAAAGCTCTGCCCTGAAGGCGCAGATGTGGCACCTGAGGATCTTATATGGAAGGCAGTCAATGATACAGGAATAGACAGCACCATCGCAAAGGTTGTAGGGGTAGAGGGCTCTGTCGCAAAGGTTCAGGCTTTCGGAGACGGAAACTTCCGTCTGCGTTGCATGTGCCGGTCCGGATGCGAGAATGTGCGTGTTATATCGGAGCTTGATTTCAGTGTCGAGGGAATCGGTGAGGCAGCCATAGACCCATACGGCTTTGTGGCGGGAGGATTGTGGAGCTACGGAGAGGGTGATCTCGGGGTCGGCAATGAGAGGGGCGTTTCCACACAGCGTGGA
>JAILBP010000209.1:0-7011 GCA_024680835.1 Lachnospiraceae bacterium
TAACGGATATAAATAAGATCGACGAGACCCTTGTCTCCCCCATGATGCAGCATTATATCGAGATGAGAAGACAGAACCCCGGCTGCATCCTTTTTTACAGGCTGGGAGACTTTTATGAGATGTTCTTTGATGACGCTGTCACTGTGTCGAGGGAGCTGGAGCTTACCCTAACCGGAAAAAACTGCGGATTAGAGGAACGCGCTCCAATGTGTGGCGTGCCGTTCCACAGCGCGGATACCTATATCACAAGACTTGTGCAGAAAGGCTATAAGGTGGCGGTCTGCGAGCAGATGGAGGATCCAAAGCTTGCAAAAGGTATTGTAAAACGTGAGGTCATCAGGATAGTAACACCCGGCACAAACCTCGATGCCACATTTTTAGACGAGGGCAAAAATAATTATCTTTCATGCCTGTATTTTGCGGAAGGGTTGACAGGCATGGCTTCCTGCGATGTCTCAACCGGAGATTTCTATGTGACAGAGACTGAGGAAGCGGGGAAGTTGGCGGATGAACTCTACCGTTTTACGCCTTCCGAGATCATCGGCAATATCGCTGCCGAAGAGATGGATGCAGCGGTAGGAGACGCCATAAACCGCATCGGGAGTATTTATAACAAACCGGAAAAATGGGATTTCGGCGAGAGCAGGAGCAGGGATACCATCATAAGGCATTTTCATGTGAACAGTCTGGCAGGTCTCGGGCTTGAGGATATGACGGCGGGTGTTGTGGCTGCAGGAGCTTTGCTAAATTATATCACCGATACCCTGATGCATGATCCGGCTAATATCACGGAGATCCACCCCTATAAGGGAGGCATATACATGGTGCTGGATTCGGCTACAAGACGCAATCTTGAGCTGACCGAGACCATGCGTGATAAGAATAAAAGGGGAAGTCTCCTGTGGGTTTTGGATAAGACAAAGACTGCCATGGGAGCCAGGACTCTGAGGGGATATGTGGAAAAGCCGCTGACAGACAGAAAGACCATTACTGACAGATATGATGCCATAGAGGAGATCAATACCCGTGAGAGTGATCGCGAGGAGTTGCGTGAATATCTTTCCGGAGTCTATGATCTGGAAAGGCTTATCACCAGGATCACATATAATACCGCTAATCCCAGAGATCTTCTGGCTTTCAGGGATTCCATCAAAAACCTTCCTGCGATTCGGATGATGATGGTGGATTCAGGCAGTCCCTATCTGTGCGCCATTAAAGATGAGATAGATGAGTTAAAAGATATTTACGGGGCTGTGGCTGAATGTATAGATGATGATGCTCCCATGACCATGCATGACGGAGGTATCATAAAAGACGGTTACAACCAGGATGTGGATAAATACAGACACGCCAAGACTGATGGAAAACAGTGGCTTTCGAAGATCGAAGCTGATGAGCGTGAAAAAACTGGTATCAAAAACCTGAAGATAAAATACAATAAAGTATTCGGATACTATCTTGAGGTTACCAATTCTTTTAAGGATATGGTGCCGGATTACTATGTGAGAAAACAGACACTCACAAATGCCGAGAGGTATATAACTCCTGAACTCAAGGAGCTTGAGGATACCATACTGGGAGCTGAGGACAGGCTTAACACATTAGAGTATAATCTTTTCTGCGAGCTCAGAGATAAAATATCGGCTGAGGTTGAGAGAATACAGCATACTGCAAAGGCAGTGGCTGCGTTAGATGCAATTCTGTCACTGGCGGTTGCCTCATCTTTGTACAACTATGTGAGACCGACACTGAATACGGAAGGAAATATAGATATCAAAAACGGACGGCATCCTGTCATAGAGCGCATGACGGAGCGTGAGCTTTTCATACCCAATAACACGTCGCTTGATGACGCCAAAAACAGGATAGCCATAATCACCGGTCCCAACATGGCAGGAAAGTCAACCTATATGCGTCAGGTTGCACTGATAGTGCTGATGGCTCAGATGGGATGTTTTGTACCTGCCGAGGCAGCTGACATCTGTATCTGTGACAGGATATTCACCAGGGTTGGCGCATCTGATGATCTTTCCAGCGGACAGTCCACATTCATGGTGGAGATGAATGAGGTTTCCAATATTTTAAGAAATGCCACCAGCAGCTCACTATTGATACTGGATGAGATAGGACGCGGAACATCTACGTTTGACGGTCTTTCCATCGCCTGGTCCGTGGTGGAATACATAGCAGGTATCCTGTGTGCAAAAACCCTGTTTGCTACCCACTATCATGAGCTGACAGAGCTGGAGGGTCAGCTTTTCGGAGTTAAAAACTATAGGATCGCAGTCAGGGAGCAGGGCGAGAACATAATATTCCTCAGAAAGATAATGCCCGGCGGAGCCGACAAGAGCTACGGTATCTCCGTGGCAGCCCTGGCAGGTGTTCCTGCTCCCGTAATATCAAGAGCCAGGGAGATCTGCGAAAAACTCATAGACGCCGACACCACCAAGGGCATCAAGAAGATCAGCAAGGGTGTCGTTGCGGGGCAGATGTCATTTTTCGACCTGCAGGCTGAAACGCAGGTTCAAAAAGAAAAGAGTAAGCTGGAGGAAGCCGTGGAGTCCATTGATCTTGATGATATTACACCCAGACAGGCATTGGAGAAGCTGTATGAATTGAAAGCTCTTTTGTGACGCATTATTCAGATCACTTTTTTCTGTCCGTTTACGGATAGTGCTTTATTTATCGGTTGGGTTGAAACTTTTTTGATCGAGAGGTTTGAAATATGCCGGATATACGTGTCCTTGATGAAAAAACAATAGAGATGATAGCTGCCGGTGAGGTAATAGAGAATCCTGCCAGTATCGTGAAGGAGCTGGTGGAAAATTCCATTGATGCCGGAGCAAAACATATCCGAGTCGAAGTAAGCGGCGGAGGAATCGATTTTCTGCGGGTTACGGATGACGGCTGCGGTATAAAGCCGGATCAGGTGCGTACTGCTTTTTTGCGACATGCAACCAGTAAGATCAGGAACGCCTCGGATCTATCCGCTGTCACCACCATGGGCTTCAGAGGAGAGGCTTTGGCTTCCGTTGCCGCAGTGGCAAGGGTTGAGATGATCACAAAAACTTCAGATGAGGAGCTGGGGAGACGCATACTTATAGAAGGCAGTAAAGAAAAGGCTTTTGAAACAGTGGGCGCACCGGATGGCACGGATATTGTGATACGTGATGTTTTTTTCAATACTCCCGCCAGAAGAAAGTTTTTGAAAAGCGCTTCCACCGAGGGAAGCCATGTCAGCACGGTGATAGAGCATCTTTCCCTGTGTAATCCGGGAGTTTCTTTTGATCTGACCGTAAACGGCAGACCTAAGCTGCACACTTCAGGAAACGGCAACAGCAAGGATGTGATCTATAAGATCTACGGTCGTGAGATAAGCAACAATCTCATAGAGGTGAACCGTTCAACAGACAGGCTTCATGTATCGGGTTTTCTGGGAAAGCCGGTCATCACCAGAGGCAACAGGACTCTGGAAAATTATTTTATAAACAGCAGATATATAAAGTCGAATATCATAAACAAGGCCATAGAGGATGGCATGCGTCCCTTCATGATGCTGCATCAGTATCCTTTCTGCAGTCTCAGTATTACGGTGGATGAGATGGAAGTGGATGTTAATGTGCATCCGCAGAAGATGGAGATCAAGTTTTCCGAGAGCAACTGTATATACAACGAGATGTTAAAAGTTGTGAGGGAGGCCGTAACAGGAGAGGACCTGGTGCCGAGGGAAGCGGATACGGGCATCAAAGAACGTACAGGGAGTGCAGCTGCACAAAAACCGGTGGTTATTGATAAAACAATAATACCGGCTGCAGCAAAATCAAACACAGTGGTTGAAGAGCTCCCATGGAATACTCCGGGTGTGTCTGAGCCTGACAAAGAGGTTTCGGAAGAGTCTTCATCAACTAATAACAAAGCCGTGACTGCTGCAGATATACCGTCTACGGATTCCTGTGAGGAGAAAAAACATGCTTTCTTAAACAAACGTCTTGAGGAGATCCGTGAGAGTATAAAGAAAGATACGCCATACAAGACTGTTTATCCGGAGAGAAGGCAGGCTAATGAGGGAGAAGTCGCTAAGGATAGAAATGTATCCGTGAGTGGACATGAAAAACAGGTTGCCGAACAAGAGTTTATAATAGAATCCGGTGAGCATGCAGACGGACAGGATACTGAAAAAAAATATGACAAGCCGTCAGCCGGACAATATGATGCATACAGTGGTGCGTTGGACCGCAAAAAGACAGTATATGTGGAACCATCTCCCGAGATCCGTCAGATCACCCTGATGGATGTAGCATCCGAAGATCCGGAAAAACATGCTGATTTCATACAGAAGGTGAGAGAGGAAAGCTTCACCCTCATAGGTCAGCTCTTTGAAACCTACTGGCTGGCTGAGTCTGAGGACCAGCTTTTCGTCATAGACCAGCATGCGGCTCATGAAAAGATCCTGTTTGAGAGGAACCTTAAACGTTTTAAGGAAAACGATTTTTATTCACAGCAGATATCACCGCCTGTGATCATAACATTGGATTCGGCAGAAGAGCAGGTGTTAAACGATAATATGGAACTCTTTGAAAAGATGGGCTTTGAGATAGGTTCATTCGGCGGCAATGATTTTGCCATAAGCGCAGTTCCGGATATGATATATACTGTTGATCGCATTGCTTTTTTCAAAGAGATATTGGAGCTTTTGGAGGAGGACAGGGAAGTGAGCACCGAACTCATGTGGCATCGAATAGCCACCGCATCCTGCAAGGCTGCTGTAAAAGGTAATACCAGGCTTACGTTTGAAGAAGCAAAAAAACTCATCAGCGAGCTGCTGACACTTGAAAATCCGTACCACTGTCCCCACGGAAGACCGGTGATATTCACCATGACAAAGGCAGATATAGAAAAACGGTTTAAGAGGATCGTATGAAAGATAAACTGATAGTAATAGCAGGTCCTACGGCAGCAGGCAAGACTGCACTGTCCGTGGAGCTTGCGAAAAGGATAAACGGATCCGTCATATCCGCCGATTCAATGCAGGTATACAAGTACATGGATATAGGCTCCGCAAAGATCGGAAAAGATGAGATGCAGGGAATACCTCACTATCTGGTGGATGTACTGGAACCCTCTGATGAATTTAATATCAGTGTTTTCAAGAAAATGTCAGATGAGGCCATAGCGGATATACGTGTATCCGGCAGGATCCCCATCGTGGCAGGCGGGACCGGGTTTTACATCAGAGCTCTTGCCTATGACACGGAGTTTACGGAAGAGGAGCACAAAGAAGATGTGCGCGGCGAACTGGAGAGCATTCTGTCAGAAAAAGGAAGTGATTACCTTCATGATATGCTGCGCGAGATAGATCCGGAGAGTGCGGAAGCCATACATCCCAATAACACCAAGCGCGTTATCAGGGCGATAGAGTATTACAGATTAAACGGCAGCAGGATTTCGGAACACAACAAGGCATCAAGAGAGAAGGAGTCGCCCTACGATCTTTCATATTTTGTACTGGATATGGACAGGGAAAGGCTGTATCAGAGGATAGACATGCGCGTCGATCTGATGATGCAGGCAGGACTTTTGGACGAGGTGAAACGACTTAAAGCCATGGGATATGACAGATCTTTCGTGTCCATGCAGGGACTGGGTTATAAGGAACTGTTGGATCACCTTGACGGACTGACTACGCTGGAAGAAGCCGTTGACATCATAAAGCGTGACACAAGGCATTTCGCCAAGCGTCAGCTCACCTGGTTCAGGAGTGAGAAGGACGCGGTCTTTATATCGGTGGATGAGTACAAGACAACAGAGGAGCAGGTGGAATTTATATTGAACCACATTTAAGGATAACCCCCTCCGGCCTGCGGCCACATCCCCCAGAGTGGGAGGCTTTAAAATGTTTAAAGGCGCCCCCCTCTGGGGGAGCTGCCTGCGAAGCAGGCTGAGGGGGCTTAGCCGACTGAGGGGGCTGCCCTCTAACCCCAAAAAACAACACAGGAGAAACCCAAAATGCAATCAATCTACACCCAACTCGGTATATCACAAAAGATATATGACTACGGAAATAAAATATGTGATAGCTTAAAAGACCGTTTCGAAAAGATAGACGAGACCGCAGAATACAACCAGATGAAGGTTATAGCGGCCATGCAGAAAAACAGGCTGTCAGCGGAATGCTTTAACTCTACCAATGGATATGGATATTCCGATATAGGCAGAGATACATTGGAAAGGATCTATGCAGATACTTTCCACACAGAGGACGCATTAGTACGCCCGCAGATAACCTGCGGTACCCATGCGCTGGCTCTCGCCCTGATGTCGAACTTACGCCCGGGAGATGAGCTTTTAAGTCCTGTGGGAAAACCCTATGACACTCTGGAAGAGGTTATAGGCATAAGACCATCAAAGGGGTCCCTGGCAGAGTACGGCATAACCTACAGTCAGGTCGACCTGCTGCCGGATTCGTCTTTTGACTTTGATAATATAGCGAAAGCCATAAATGACAGGACAAAGCTGGTGACCATACAGCGATCTAAGGGTTATGCTTTCAGAAAGACGCTGTCTGTCGAGAGCATAGGAGAGCTGATAGCTTTTATCAAAAAGATAAAGCCGGATGTGATATGCATGGTAGACAACTGCTACGGTGAGTTTGTTCAGAGGATAGAGCCATCCGATGTGGGAGCAGATATGGTGGTGGGAAGTCTGATCAAAAATCCCGGTGGCGGTCTTGCACCCATAGGCGGTTACATTGCCGGAAAAAAAGAATGTGTGGAAAATGCCGCGTATCGTCTCACATCACCTGGACTTGGCAAAGAAGTCGGGGCTACCCTTGGAATAACTTCCCAGCTTACCCAGGGATTTTTTATGGCTCCCACGGTGACGGCCAGCGCTCTGAAGACAGCCATATTTGCAGCAAATGTATATGAGAGCCTCGGCTTCGAGGTTTTGCCGGATGCATCAGAGGAGAGATACGACATCATCCAGGCCATAAAGCTTGAGAAGGGAGAAGCT
>JAILBP010000244.1:0-16168 GCA_024680835.1 Lachnospiraceae bacterium
ACCAGCTTTAATGCCTCACGCATCACTATGATGTCGGTGTTATCACCGACATAACAGCTTGTAGCGCCCAAATGTATGATACCTGCCGCCTTCGGACACTGCTGTCCGTATGCATAAACATGACTCATTACATCATGGCGAACCAGCTTTTCCCGCTCTTTTGCCACATCATAATTGATGTCAGTGATGTGCTCTTTCATCTCATCGATCATCTCCTGTTTTATAACAGGAACTCCGTTCTCGGAAAGTCCGAGCTCCATCTCGGTCTCTGCCAGTGCTATCCACAGTCTTCTCCATGTAGAGAACTTCATATCCTGTGAAAAAATGTACTGCATCTCCCTGCTCGCGTATCTCTCCGACAGCGGGCTTGAATAAATATCTGTTGCCATATTCCCTCCTTACAGAAAGCACTATCCCTTCAAGGCTTTCATTATAGAATCCACCGTATCCCTGCGATAGGCTTTTCCGTTAGTTCTGTCCACAAGCTTGAAATCGTCGGCACTATTATTGTCCCAGTAAAAACACTTTACACCGTATTTTTCTGCCGCACTGACTGTATATTCCGCAAATGCAGCCTGATCGGCAGCGTTATCCTTCCACTGCGCGCCCCACTCACCTATTATGACAGGTATTCCCTTATCCAGAAAAAAGGTATCGAGATTTTCCATAGCCGCATCTATCTCTTTTTTTCCTGCTTCATCAAATACGTCTGTGGTCCTGACCCAGGTCACATTTTTATTGACAAAGCCTGCCGGAGTATATGAGTGAACCTCTGCGATCAGATGCCCCGCGGTACTGTCCTTTGGCATCTTAAAGCCCGTAACCGCGGCTCCGGAATACTGTGCAGCATAGGTATTTACTATCAGATTTCTTTCTGCGTTATTGCCGCCGGTCGATCTGACTGCATTGACAAAGAGCTGATTGTATTTATTAACAGCCTTATTTGCGTCAGCACTTGGACCGCCCCAGTTGTTATTTTCGTCCAGCATCTCGTTAAAGCCCTCAAACATGAGCTTTTCGTCATAAGACCTGAACCTCTTTGCAATCTGCTTCCAGAGCTTTTTGACTCTTTTTTTGTTTTCTTTGAAATTTGATGTGGATGCCTTTATCCAGGAATTGTCCCCTGCTCCCGTATCATGATGCACATTCAGGATAACATACATATCATTTTTGTATGCATAATCCACCACCTCTTTTACACGGCTCATCCATGCTTTGTCTATCCTGCCGTCAGAATCCATATGCTCCGCCCACGTCACGGGAATGCGTATGGCGTTGAACCCCAGACCCTTCAGCTCCCTGATGAAGGTCTCCGTCGTGACATCACCCTGCCATGCCGTTTCATAGGCTTCGGGCTCATCGCCCTTCGACTGCGCTATCCAGCTTCCGTTAGCATCCAGAGTATTCCCCAGATTCCAGCCTGTGCCGATCTCCTCCAGCACCTCCGCAGCCCCCGGCAGCTTTGCCGCCTGCACATCCTGCACTCCCATACATACTGTCAGGATGCAGGCCAGCATAAGTCCCCATAAAAAATTACACTTTTTCTGTCTCATATAAAACCCCTCTTTCAATACATTGCGGCCACGTTTATCTGAATTCTCTGCCTGTCAGAAGCTTGAAAGCTTCCTTGTACTTTGCGATAGTCTTGTCGATGACATCCTGTGGCAGAAGGTAGTCGGAATCCGGATTTGCCTTCAGCCAGTCACGCACGAACTGCTTGTCAAAGGAAGGCTGGCCATGTCCCGGCTCGTATCCTTCAACAGGCCAGAAACGGCTTGAATCCGGTGTGAGCATCTCATCACCTATGAGGATCTCGCCGTTTTCATCAAGACCGAACTCAAACTTGGTATCAGCTATGATGATACCCTTTGTAAGTGCGTAGTCCGCGCATTTTTTGTACAGGGCTATGGTGGCATCCTTTATAGCTGTGGCATACTCAAGACCTTTACCCGGGAACGCCTTCTCCAGTACATCCACAGACTGCTCAAATGAGATATTCTCGTCATGATCTCCGATCTCAGCCTTTGTGGAAGGAGTATATATGGGCTCCGGAAGCTTGTCGCTCTCTCTTAAGCCTTCCGGAAGCTTGATACCGCATACGGTTCCGTTCTGCTTGTAGCTCTCCCAGCCGCTGCCTGTGATATAACCTCTCACGATGCACTCGATTGGAAGCATTGTAAGCTTTTTACACAATGTAGACTTGCCCTCAAACTCCGGCTTTTGGAAAAACTCCGGCATATCTTTGGTATCCATGGATACAACATGGTTTTTGCAAATGTCTGAGGTAAGATCAAACCAGAATCCTGACATCTGTGTCAGGATAGCTCCCTTGTCAGTGATCTTGTTTTTCAAAATATGATCAAATGCTGAAATACGGTCGGTGGCAACCAGGATCAGATTGTCGCCTGTATCATATACTTCTCTTACTTTTCCCTCTTTTATGGGTGTGAATTCTTTCATTTTGTTCTCCTCTTTTCTAAAATTTTTATCTCTACAACCCCACCCGTCACTTCGTGACACCCTCCCCAAAGGGGAGGGCTTTAAAACGATCTTCGTGACACCTCCCCAAAGGGGAGGGCTTTAAAACGATCTTCGTGACACCTCCCCAGGGGTAGGGCTTTAAGGCGAGCCCCGAACCGATCTACTTCTTTATAAGTAGTGACTTTCCTGTCATCTCCTTGGGCTGCGGAAGCTCCATGATCTCCAAGAGTGTGGGCACGATATCGCAGAGGGCGCCACCCTCTCTCAGTGTGTAATTCTCATCATAATTGTACAGGATGAAGGGTACCGGATTAGTAGTGTGAGCAGTGTGCGGCTCTCCGGTCTCATAATCGATCATCTTCTCAGCATTGCCGTGGTCAGCGCAGATGAACATTACACCGTTTTGAGCTTTGACAGCATCTCGCGCCCTGCCTACGAGTTCATCAACCTTCTCGACGCCCTTGATAGCTGCAGGTATAACTCCTGTATGTCCTACCATGTCCGGATTTGCAAAATTCATGATGATGACATCATATTCACCTGAATTGATGGCATCTACAAGATCCTGTCCAACCTCCGGGGCACTCATCTCCGGCTGGAGATCGTATGTAGCCACCTTGGGTGAGTTTACCAGAATACGATTTTCATCCGTGTTCGGCTCCTCGATACCACCGTTAAAGAAGAATGTCACATGAGCGTATTTTTCAGTCTCAGCCAGACGGAGCTGCTTTTTGCCGCATTTTGCCAGATACTCACCGAAGGTATTTGTAATGCTCTCTTTCTCGAAAGCGATGTATTTGTTGGGGATAGTCACGTCATAGTCCTTGAAGCATACATATGTGAGCGGCATGAACTCTCTCTCAAACTTATCAAACTTATCATCGCAGAAGACTCTGGTGATCTCTCTTGCACGGTCCGGACGGAAGTTAAAGAATATAACGGAATCATGCGGTTTTACCAGAGAAACAGGCTTTCCTGCCTCATCAGTGATGACAGTGGGCAACACAAACTCATCTGTAACGCCGTTAGCATAGGACTCTTCCATTGCCTTTACAGCATCCGTTGCCTGAACACCCTCGCCCTTTACCAGTGAAACATAGGCTTTCTCTACACGGTCGTAGTTATTATCACGATCCATCGCATAATATCTTCCGGAAAGCGATGCAACTTTACCGACACCGATCTCCTTCATCTTTTCCTCAAGCTGTGCGACATAATCGCGGCCTGATGCCGGCGGCGTGTCGCGTCCGTCTAAAAATGCATGGACATAAACCCTGTCAAAATCCATTCTTTTAGCGAGCTCCAGCAATCCGTACACATGAGTGTTGTGGCTGTGAACTCCACCATCTGACAGAAGTCCCCAGATATGAAGATCAGAATTATTGGTCTTGCAGTCATCTATAGCTTTTCTAAGCATCTTATTGTCAAAGAAATCACCGTCCTGTATAGCCTTTGTGATACGTGTGAGATCCTGGTAAATAACGCGCCCTGCGCCGATATTCATATGTCCGACCTCTGAATTACCCATCTGTCCGTCAGGCAGTCCAACGTAAAGACCTGACGCATTTCCCTTTACAAAGGGGCATTCCTTCATCAATGAATCCATTACCGGGGTATTTGCCATTGCTATGGCATTACCCTCCGGGTTATCATTGAGACCGTAACCATCCAACACCATCAAAACAACAGGTTTCCTACTCATTTTCTTTCTCCTTTTCTTTGGGCTGTAAAATTTAGCAATGGAACTGTGTTCCATAAATAAGTACGTATTTATGAGATCCGGATAAGAGACAGATCATTTTTTGGACTCCACGAGAGCAAATGCGATATTTATGGCATGATCACTGACTCTCTCCAATGCCGACACGATATCTGAAAAATATATTCCAACCTGCGCGGAGCACTTGCCTTCATTTAGGCGTTTGATATGCTTTGACTGGAGATCCCTCTCCATAACATCGATCTCATCTTCGATATCGGCAACCATCTTCATCTCGGCCGTATCTCCGGTCACAAACATGTACAGGGATTTTTCCAGTATGGTATTCACCAGCTTCATCATACCTTTTAATTCCGATTTTGATTCATCGCTTAGCGAAAGCTCCTCCTCTGAAAGCTCTGTCACTATCTTCGCGATATTATCGGCATGATCGCCTATGCGCTCGATATCATTTACAACATGGAAATACGCTGCGATCCTGTTCGCATCAGGCAGTGGCAGGTTGTCGCGGTTTATCTTGACCAGATAATCACTGATGTTCTCATCCAGATAATCAATGTATTCCTCGGTTTCGTGAACCATGTTCACATCCTCGGTGTTGTTGTCCATAAGACAGGTGACCGCAAGATTCAGGCTTCCGAAGGCCTTTCTGGCCATTCTCTCCATCTCCTCAACAGCAAGATAGATAGCCACCGTCGGATTCGGTATGGCATGATCTCCGATGTATTTGAGGCGGAATGTACCTGCAACCTTCTCGTCGCTCTCTTCTCCCCTTACCAGAACATAGGTGAGCTTTATGATGAGATCCATAAACGGGTAAAAGACGATGACCTGGAACACCTTAAATGTCAGATGGGCAAAAGCTATATTCCTGCCCAGACTTCCGGGATCCGTACCGCCGCCGCTCAAGGTTGTGATGATGTGCTCTATGAAATCGCCAAATAACAACAGCAGCACAAACATGAGGATGGTTCCGAATATATTGAACAGCAGGTGTATCAATGCAGAACGTTTCGAGTTTTTATTACCGCTTAAAGAAGCCAGTACAGCAGATGTACATGCGCCGATGTTACATCCCAGTATTACAAACATAGAGATCCGAAGGTCTATAAGTCCCTGGGACGCCATCACCACCAGTATGGATACTGTAACAGATGAGCTTTGCACTACAGACGTAATGACAAGCCCCATCAATATACCTAAGACCGGATTTGTAAAATGTGACAGAGTCTCTATGACCACCGGCGTATCCTTCAGGGTGCCCATGGCACTGCTCATGGTGGAAATACCCACAAACAGGACACCAAATCCCAACAGGATCTGCCCCATCTTCTCCGTCATCGGCTCCTTAATGAAGTTGTACATGACAGCACCGGCAAACACAAAAAGCGGCGCTATCGCCGACAGCTTTAAGGCAACCAACAGAGCCGTCACCGTAGTACCGATATTGGCGCCCAAGATGATGCCGCTGGCCTCAGCCAAAGTCATAAGACCTGAATTGACAAAGCTGACGACCATGACAGTCGCAGCTGACGATGACTGGATTACAGCCGTAAAGATCAGACCGGTTATAAGTCCCATAAACTTGTTTTTGGCAAGCTTTTCCACTATGGATCTCAAGCCTGAACCGGCAGCCCGCTCTATTCCCGAGCTCATAAGATTCATGCCGAAAATAAAAAGACCCAAACCTCCAAGCAGTTCGATGATGATCGCTATCATTTTACTCTCCCGGCGGTCTTCATACCGCCTAAAATAATATATTCTTTCTCGCCTCTCTTAACCAATTATACTTGAAATATAAAGTCTTTCAAGTGAAATATTCTTGAAAGAATGCCATTATATTTGTATAAAATCACCATTTTTCGTTACCCATTACTCTTCTCGGAATATGTATACAGCCTGTTCAAAAATACTGCCACAGGCTTAGGCCAGAATTTCCTGTACATCCTGTAGTTTTCCACTATCCTGCGCTTATCCGCTATGATACGGGTGGTCTCGGAAGCCTCATGGATCCTGTGGGTCATCAGATCCCGCGGTATATAACAGAACTCTCCCTCAAGCCTCGACAGCCTCTCCCAGGCCTGCCAATCCAGGCAGCTCGCCATGCCGTCCTTAAATAAAGGCATCTTTATATGACGTCTGATGTATTCCATGTTAAAACATACTGACGGACAGCATATAGGGTCTCCGAAGGCCAGCACAAAGCGCCTGATCCCCCTCCTGCCGCTGAACCTGAGCGGAAAAAGCATCAGTTTTTTTATGAGAAGGTTTAAGTTTTTATCAGTGGTGACACCGGATCCCTGATGATACTCATAATAATCGGAAAAAGCGATGATAGTGCTTTCCGACCGATCCATGACCTCCGTGAAGTTTTTTCCGTAATCTTCATCATAAAGATCATCCTGATGGGCTATTGTGGCATACCGGGTCTTAACGCATGACAGACCGTAATTCCAGTCGAATGCTATGGCAGACACTCCCTCCGGAGGAGTGATTTTATTGATAAACAAAGGTATGTCGTATCGCTTTGCTATATTTTTTATATGTTCATTTTCGGTGTGTGTTGCGATACAGATCTCAGATGTCTTCCCGTTTTCGAGGAGAGACTTTATGCAATCCTCCAGATAGGGGCTCTGTCCGTATGCGCAGACCACAAAGGTGTGTTTTTTGGTATTCATAGTGTTCATGTTTTCATTCATAGATCGATCCGAAAAGAGCTTCTGTCTTCCGTAATCTCTGAAAATTATCAGAAATCTCCGTGTTCATTCATCCGATCTTCCCGGATATACTCTCTTCACTCTGTCCGTCAACGCTGTCATGCTCATACAAGGCAAGTCGCTGTGTCAGATCCCTCACCTCGTCATTCAGTCTGCTGACTGATGCGGACAGTTCCAGGATGATCCCCACTACCAGCACAAATCCCAGGAAAAACAGCATGTTAACAGGTGCCGCGATACCCAGAAGCTGCGATACCCACGTCAAAAAATCCGGAAGAGCAGCCATAGCCCCCACCGCAACGGCTATCACGAGCCACAGTATCCCGAATCTGTAATTGATCTTCTTTTTTCTCACCGATCTAAAGATATACAGTATAAACAGCGCCATGGCTATCAATACAAGTATACGAAGTTTGATGGTCATTATTAAAAACTCCTTGAATAGTAACCGGGCACGGTCTCAATACAAAGCTTCTGTACCCTTATAACAGCATCCCGATATGCAGGTTCAATGCGAAAACCAGGCGTTAAATATGGCGAAACTCACTTTTATCATGTAATAAAAGCCCGCCTTTATGCTGATGGAGGACTTTCCTCCGCCACGCTCCCTCATCTCCACCGGAACCTCACGGACCTTGTATCCTTTTCTCAAAATAGCGACCTCGCTGTCCGGCTCCGGATAATCCCTGGGATAGTCCCCGGCAAACAGCTCTATAAGACGCCTGTTCACAAGGCGCATCCCACTGGTGGGATCCGTGATCTCAACTCCTGTCAAAAGCTTTATCAGCTTTGTAAAATATCCTATCCCGAAACGCCTGAGCTTTGAGGACTGAAAACCGTCCTTCTCTATAAATCTCGAGCCTATCACCATATCTATGGTCCCGTCCTCATCCATGCATTCCGAAAGTCTGGCGATATAACAGGCCGGATGCTGACCGTCGCCGTCGAATTGAAGCGCCCTGCCATAACCGTGTTTCGCAGCGTACCTGTATCCGGTCTGAACCGCGCCGCCGATACCGAGATTCACAGGCAATGAAAGGACGTCAAACCCTTTATCTTTGCATATCTTTTCGGTATCATCCGCCGAACAGTCGTTTATGACCAGAAAATCACACTCCGGCGCGTTTTCGATTATATCTTTTACCGTTTTCTCTATGTTTTCAGCCTCATTATAAGCCGGTATTATGACCAGCGTCTTTTTGCCTGTATCACGGACAAAAACACGTCCGATGTTCTCATCACTCATCCCAGGATCCTTTATAATGACCGGGTACTGACGGTCATTATGATTTATGTTTTATTTGTCGATATATTCCAGCACGCTGTGGGCAGCCACATTGCCCTCTCCCACGGCTTTTGTGTACTGGTAAGGTCTGCCTGTACAATCTCCTGCCGCAAATACCCCCGGCACGCTGGTCTTCTGCGTCCTGTCCACGCTTATATGCCCGTCGGAAAGCTCCAGCCCCGGCAATAACGAGGACATACTGATAGAATCCCTCAATATGAAAACTCCGTCCACAGGTATGGTGCCGGAAGTTGTCTCTATGCTCTCAACCCTGCCCGATCCGTTGATTCCCGTTATCCTGTCATCATGCACGACAACATTTTCCCTGCCGGTCAAATCTGCTCCTACACCTTTATATCCCGCAAAAAGGTGAAGCTCTTCGGCAAGGTCAGCCAAAAACTGAACCTCTCCCTCAAATCTCTCTGTCCCGCAGATCACGGCTATCTTTTTGCCTTTATAAAGTCTTCCGTCGCAGGTAGCACAATAGCTCACTCCCATTCCCGTAAGCTCGCTCTCCCCCGGAAGCGCGGCCTTAAAGACCACTCCCGTAGCCAGGATGATCGTCTTTGCCTCGTAAAAAGCATCTCCGGCGGTCAGGGCAAAATGATCGCCAAAAGGCATGATGCTGTTTACCATCCGGTCTTCTATCTCTATACCCATATCCTCGATCTGCGACTTAAAAGCCTCGTTAAGTTCCTTTCCCGTGGCGTTCTTAAGTCCCGGGTAGTTTTGGATCATCTCTGCCTTCACGACTTTGCTGCTCAGGTTCGGATCTCCTATCCATATAAAAGATTTATCCCTTATCTTCAATGTAAGTGCCGCTGAAACACCTGCCGGTCCTGTCCCTACTATCGCTGTATCATATATCATAAACCATACCGGATCATGAACCCTGATCCGCCTCCTTTCCATACGATTTTACCAAATCCTGCAAAGAAAAACAATCGTGTGCCGTCGAAAAAATAAAAAGACCCTGTGAAAAGAATCACAGGGTCATATATTACTGTAAAAACACAGTGATCAGATCGAATTACTTGTAAAGCTCAACAAGCTTTGAAAGGTGCTCGAACTTCTCTGTAGCTGCCTTCTCGCTCTCTGCGAAGAGTCTCTCTGCTCTCTCCGGGAAGGGCTTGATAAGTCTTGTGTAACGAGCCTCGTTGTTAAGGAATGCCTGATACTTCTCACCGTCAACACCCTTATTAGAGGTAAGTGTGAACGGATTCTTGCCCTCAGCCTTAAGAGCCGGGTTGAATGAGAAGAGATTCCAGTAACCGGCCTCAACAGCCTTCTTCATCTCATCCTGGCAGTGGTTCATGCCGCCCTTAGCGATGCCGTGAAGCTCGCAGGGAGCGTAGCCGATGATGAGTGACGGTCCGTCGTAAGCCTCAGCCTCAGCGATAACCTTAACAGCCTGAGCCATGTTAGCGCCAAGTGCGATCTGAGCTACATATACATAGCCATACTGCATAGCGATCTCAGAGAGTGACTTCTTCTTCATCTCCTTACCTGCTGCAGCAAACTGGCAAACCTCACCGATGTTGGAAGCCTTTGAAGCCTGTCCGCCGGTGTTAGAATACATCTCTGTATCGAATACCATAACGTTTACGTTCTCGCCTGATGCAAGTACATGATCAAGTCCGCCGTATCCGATATCGTAAGCCCATCCGTCTCCACCGAAGATCCAGAATGACTTCTTAGAAAGGTAATCTTTCTTTGCAAGAGCCTCTTTTGCATCCGGGCATCCTGCAGCAGCTGCCTTCTCAAGCTCTGCGATAAGTGCCTCTGCATCAGGTGTGTTGGCTCTTGTATCGTCCTTGGTAGCCATGAATTTCTCGAATGCTGCCTTGAACTCAGCTGATGCCTTGTCAGACTCTGCTGAAGCCTTAGCTGCTTCGATAGCACGCTCACGAAGGTACTTGTAACCTACTTCCATACCCATGCCGTGCTCAGCGTTATCCTCGAACAGTGAGTTAGACCATGCCGGTCCCTTCTTTGACTTGATGTTAACAGTGTACGGTGAAGTAGCTGCCGGGTTACCCCAGATAGATGAACATCCTGTAGCATTAGAGATGAACATCTGCTCACCGAAGAGCTGTGTGATGAGACGTGCATAAGATGTCTCTGCGCAGCCTGCACATGAGCCTGAGAACTCAAGCAGCGGCTGGTTGAACTGTGATCCCTTAGGTGTGAGATCGTTCATGCCTGCATCTGTCTTCTTCTCAACATTAGCAACGAGGTAATCGAATACCGGCTGCTCATCTGCCTGTGACTCCTGCGGCTTCATCTCGATAGCGCCTACCGGACATACTGTGATACACTCGCCGCATCCCATACAATCAAGCGGAGATACGCTCATGGTGTACTTGTATGCGCCTGCCTTCGGCTTCATATCAGCTGTCTTGATGTTAGAAGGAGCAGCTGCAACCTCAGCGTCTGAGAGCAGGAACGGACGGATCGTAGCATGTGAGCATACGAACGCACAGTTGTTACACTGGATACATTTTTCTGCGTTCCACTCCGGAACTGTAACTGCTGTACCTCTCTTCTCGTAAGCAGAAGCACCTGTTACGAACTGACCATCCTCGATACCCTTGAATGCAGATACCGGAAGTGAATCTCCGTCCATCTTTGAGATAGGTGTGAGAAGGTCTTTTACAAGAGTAACAACCTCTTCGCGGCCTGAGAGTGCCTTTGCCGGAGCATCTGCCTCAGGATTAGACCATGAAGCCGGAACCTCAACCTTATGGATAGCATCGACACCTGCGTCGATAGCCTTGTAGTTCATCTCTACGACAGCGTCACCCTTCTTTGAGTAAGACTTCTTTGCAGCCTCTTTCATGAAGGTAACAGCCTCTTCGATCGGCATAACATCTGCAAGTTTGAAGAATGCAGACTGAAGGATGGTGTTGGTACGCTTGCCCATACCGATCTCAATAGCCTTGTCGATAGCGTTGATGGTGTAAAGCTGAATGTTGTTGTCAGCGATGTATTTCTTTGCCTCAGCGTTAAGATGATGAGCGAGCTCCTCATCTGACCACTGGCAGTTGATCATGAATACTCCGCCCGGCTTAACATCCTGAACCATCTTCATGCCCTGTGTAACATATGCCGGGTTGTGACATGCAACGAAGTCAGCCTGGTTGATGTAGTACGGGCTCTTGATCGGGTTGTCGCCGAAACGAAGGTGAGATATTGTGATACCACCTGTCTTCTTTGAGTCATACTGGAAGTATGCCTGGATATATTTATCAGTATGGTCACCGATGATCTTGGTAGAGTTCTTGTTAGCTCCGACAGTACCGTCACCGCCGAGACCCCAGAACTTGCACTCTTTGGTACCTGCAGCTGAAGTGATAGGTGCGGGCTTGATCTCCGGAAGTGAAAGATTTGTAACATCATCTACGATACCGATAGTAAATCTCGGCTTCGGATCGTCTTTCTCAAGCTCTTTGTAGATAGCAAATACGCTTGACGGCGGTGTGTCTTTTGAACCGAGACCGTAACGTCCGCCTACAAGGATGATATCATTTAAGCCTGCCTCACGAAGTGTGGTAGCCACATCAAGGTAAAGCGGCTCGCCGAGTGAACCCGGCTCCTTTGTACGATCCAATACAGCGATCTTCTTTGCAGTCTTCGGAATAGCTGCGAGAATAGCCTCTGAAGACCACGGACGATAAAGACGAACCTTTACGAGGCCGACCTTCTCACCCTTTGCTGTAAGGTAATCGATAACTTCCTCTGCAACGTCGTTGATAGAACCCATAGCGATGATAACGCGCTCTGCGTCCGGTGCGCCGTAGTAGTTGAAGAGTTTGTAGTCCGTGCCAAGCTTGGCATTGACCTTGTCCATGTATTTCTGGGCAATGGCCGGAAGTGCGTCATAGAATGAGTTGCAAGACTCTCTGTGCTGGAAGAAGATGTCTCCGTTCTCATGAGATCCTCTTGCTGACGGATGATCCGGATTGAGAGCATGAGCTCTGAAAGCTTCTACAGCATCCATCGGGCACATTTCCTTAAGATCTTCGTAATCCCATTTTTCGATCTTCTGGATCTCGTGTGATGTACGGAATCCGTCGAAGAAGTTGATGAAAGGTACTCTGCCTTCCAATGCAGCGAGGTGAGCTACCGGTGAAAGATCCATAACTTCCTGCGGATTTGTCTCACACAGCATAGCGAAACCTGTCTGACGGCATGCATAAACATCTGAATGATCACCGAAGATGTTAAGTGCATGAGTAGATACCGTACGTGCAGATACATCAAATACGCAGGGAAGGTTCTCACCTGCTATCTTGTACATGTTGGGGATCATCAAAAGAAGACCCTGAGAAGCTGTAAATGTGGTAGTCATAGCACCTGTTGCAAGTGAACCGTGCACGGTACCTGCAGCTCCTGCCTCTGACTCCATCTCTACAACCTTTACGGTGCTGCCGAAGATGTTCTTCAGTCCTGCCGCAGACCACTGATCTACTGAGTCTGCCATGGGTGAAGAAGGTGTGATGGGATAGATACCGGCTACTTCAGTGTAGGCATAAGCTACATGAGCGGCGGCGGTGTTTCCATCCATTGACTGTTTTGCTCTGGCCATTGTTTCCATTCCTCCTTAAAAATATGTATATACTGCGAGTTTGTACGGATGTGCACCTTCCGTACAACTTTACGCCACAATTGTATACATTCTATCACAAAAAAAATCATCCGCGTGTTCTAAAAAAAGAACAAGCGGATTTTAAAGAAAAACCCGGATCCGTGGCTAACCGGACCCGGGTTGTACATATTATCTACTATTTTATGAGTGCGCCGGATGTCTTCTGCATCTGAGCTTCCTTCATCTTGACATACTGTTTTGCAAGCTCGCTTTGGATATCTCGAACTGTTTTCAGCACGGAAAAATGGAGTTTTTTTGATATGACAAATTCAGGTCATTACCGTATATCTTAAACCTTTATCCAAGAAAGCTTTCAATATCCGAGGTTATCTTTTTTTCAAGCTCTACGGCTGCATCTTTGTCTTCGGCACTCACTGTGACATAAAACTTGAGCTTTGGCTCGGTTCCGGAAGGACGTGCCACCACTGAGCAGTTATCCTCCAGCAGGTATTTCAAGACATTGGACTTCGGAAGACCGTCAAGTCCCTTGTTGTAATCCAGTGTTTCATTAACTTTCTTTCCGCCGAAGCTCTCAACTCCGCCTTTGAATTTATCCATGATGCCCTGCATTTTGGCAAATCCCGCAGCACCCTCAAACTCATAAGAATGAAGGGCGTTCAGCGAATATCCAAACTCTTTGTACAGTTCATCAAGCTTGTCTAAAAGGCTTATGCCCTTTGTCTTATAGTAAGCAAACATCTCGCAGATCAGAAATGCGCCGTCCACAGCGTCCTTGTCCCTGACATAGCCTCCGCTTAAGTATCCGTAGCTCTCCTCAAAACCGAAAATATAGGAATCCTCTTTTCCCTTCTGCTCCAGATAGCCGATCTGTTCACCTATGAACTTAAATCCCGTCAGAACATTGATGGTTCTGACGCCGTATTTTTTTGCAATGAGTTCACCGAGATCCGTTGTCACGATAGTCTTTACCAGCACAGGATCCTCAGGCATGGTGCCGTTCTTTACGCGCTGCGAGCAGACGTAGTCCAACAGTAAAACACCGGTCTGATTGCCGGACAGGAGAACGTATTCCCCATTTTTGTCCTTTACGGCGATGCCCACGCGGTCGCAGTCCGGGTCGGTGGCCAGCAGAAGATCCGCGTTGTTTTTGGCTGCATAATCCATACCTAAAGCCATGGCTTCTTTTATCTCAGGATTCGGATAAGGACATGTGGGGAAGTTTCCGTCGGGCTTCTCCTGCTCCTTTACCACTGTGATATTGGTAAATCCGGTCTCGTTCAATGCACGTGTTACAGGCTTAAGACCGGTACCGTTAAGCGGGGTGTACACTATCGCCACGTTCTTGTCGATCTTGTCGTCTGCTCCCAACAGCGACTGTTTCTTCACTTCTTCCGTGAAATCTGTATATATCTTTTCTGATATATATTCTATCTTTGTGCCGCTTCCGGCGTTGAGATATGCATCGAAATCCCCTGTTTTCACATCATCAAAAATATCGAGCTTTTCAATCTCAGCTAAGATCTTTGCCGCAGCCTCTGTGGTGATCTGGCAGCCGTCCGCGCCGTAAACCTTGTATCCGTTATATTTTGCAGGATTATGGCTCGCTGTCACCATGATACCCGCCGAGCATTTGAGTGCTCTGACAGCATATGAAAGGCAGGGTGTGGGCATGAGCTCGGAATAGATATGCACGTCTATCCCGTTTGCCGCGAATACAGCCGATGCCACCTTTGCGAAAACATCTGATTTTATGCGGCTGTCATAGCTCACCGCTATACTGCGCTCTCCCTCCGGGAAATTCTTGTTGACGTAATCCGCCAGTCCCTGGCTTGCTTTTGCAACAGTATGGATATTCATACGGTTGGTTCCTGCACCTATAACGCCTCTCAAGCCACCTGTTCCGAACTCCAGGTTTCTGTAAAACGAGTCTTCGATCTCTGCCTCGTCTGATGCCATTTTCTGTAATGCGCTCACCACATCTGCATCTGCTGTGGCTTTCTCACACCATTCAGTGTATTTTTTTGCTATTGTTGAATCCATGTTTTTCCTCCTGTTTGTTCTTTCCCCCTCAGTCAGCTTCGCTGACAGCTCCCCCTAAGGGGGAGCCTTTAAAACTCTCGATTTCCCTTTTAAGGCTCCCCCTCCGGGGGAGATGTCAAATATGTCGATTTCCCTTTTAAGGCTCCCCCTCTGGGGGAGCTGTCCGCGAAGCGGACTGAAGGGGTATTATTACTATCATATAGACGATACTATCATCTCAAACTGTCCCTCAAATTTCAGTGAAGACACTCCTGCAGGCACTATCATATGATCTCCCTTTTTTACCTGTTCTCCGTTTATACTGCCCTCTCCCTCTATCACTGTGACATTAAGGAAAGGCTTAGTGTTGTTCATTGTAAAACTTCCATCCACAGCGATCTTTGAAACAGTATAATACTTGCAACTGTACATCACGTTAATCTGATTTACCGGAAGCACCGACATATCCTTTACGGAATCCTCAGGGCTCTTTGCGGGCACGGTTATGACATCTATGCTCTGGCTAACATGGAGCTGTCTGGGTTTACCGTTCTGCAGCCTGTCATAGTCATAAACTCTGTAGGTTATATCAGAATTTTGCTGTGTCTCCAGGATCAGCGTTCCGCCTTTTATGGCATGAACGGTTCCCGGGTCGATCTGTATAAAATCACCCTTTTTGATGGGGATCTCACGGATGAAATCATTCCATCTGCCCTTCTCTATCATGTCTTTTAATTCTTCTTTTGTCTTTGCGTTGTGACCCACCACTATGGTGCCGCCCTCATCGCAATCCAGGATATACCAGCATTCCGTCTTTCCGAGAGATCCGTTCTCGTGTATCTTTGCGTACTCATCATCCGGATGTACCTGGATCGACAGATCATCCTTTGCATCGATTATCTTGATGAGCAGGGGAAATCTGTCAAAGCTCACATTTCCAAACAGTTCGGGATGTGTCACCCAAAGCTCCGACAGCTTTACTCCGTCGTATTCGCCGCCTTTTATAACCCCCTCTCCGTTGGGGTGTGCGGATATTCCCCAGCACTCGCCGATATCCGAGCCTTCTATGTCATATCCAAAATCTTTTGATAATCTGTCTCCGCCCCAGATGTTGTGGGTGAAGACTGGTTGTATTTTCAGTAGTTCCATGTTTTCTCCTATTGTTACGTTTTATAAATTGATTTAAGGGTCAAAAGATGTTACTATTCACAGCCAATATCATACAGACAGGCATATGCCAGCTTGCTGGCAAATATGACTGTCTGTATGATATTGACTGGAATCAGTCACTTTACATACATGATACAGGCAGCCGCGATAGCGGCAGTAGAGCCCGA
>JAILBP010000114.1:0-6163 GCA_024680835.1 Lachnospiraceae bacterium
TTGGCAACATCTACCATACAGTTGTCTTCATCCATAACGATGGCACCGCCGGATCCCATCATGGAACCTTTCTGTACCAGGTTATCGAAATCAATGGGCTCATCCAGGTACTCTGTCGGAAGACATCCGCCCGAAGGACCACCGGTCTGGATAGCCTTGAACTTCTTGCCGTTCGGGATACCGCCACCGATATCATAGATAAGGTCACGGAGTGTAGTACCCATCGGTATCTCCACAAGACCTACGTTATTTACCTTACCGCCAAGAGCGAACACCTTTGTGCCCTTTGACTTCTCTGTACCAACCTCTGCAAACTTGGCAGCGCCCTCACGTAAAATAAAGGGAACGCATGCAAGAGTCTCAACGTTATTAACGATGGTAGGTTTGCCCCAGAGACCTTTTACTGCCGGGAAAGGCGGACGTGGTCTCGGCATACCTCTCTTACCCTCGATAGAGTTAAGAAGGGCTGTCTCCTCACCACAGACGAATGCACCGGCACCCAGTCTGATATGGCAATCGAAGTTAAATCCGCTGCCTAATATGTTCTCACCCAGAAGACCTGCTTCTCTGGCCTGGGCGATAGCTATCTTAAGACGGTTAACAGCGATGGGATACTCAGCACGTACATAGAAGTAACCGTTCTGTGCGCCGATAGCGTATCCTGCGATCATCATACCCTCGATAACTGCAAGCGGGTTACCCTCTAAGATAGAACGATCCATGAATGCACCCGGATCACCCTCATCACCGTTACATACAACATATTTCTCATCTCCGGCTGAACCCTGTGCAAACATCCATTTGCGTCCTGCCGGGAATCCGCCGCCTCCGCGGCCTCTCAAGCCTGACTCCAGAACCTCATCAACAACCTCCTTCGGAGACATTGAAAGAGCTCTCTTCAGACCCTTGAATGCGCCAACGCCCATAGCCTCGTCGATGTTCTCCGGATCTATGGTGCCGCAGCCATGAAGTGCTACACGGCGCTGTTTCTTATAGAAGTTGATCTCATCTTGTTTTACGACCTTCTCACCCTTACCCGGCTCAACATAGAGAAGTCTCTCAACAACCGTGCCGTTTGCGATATCGCTCTCAACGATCTCCTCAACGTCCTCCATGTGTACCATACGGTAAAGTGTGTCTTCCGGATAGATCTTTACGAAAGGTCCCTGCGAGCAGAATCCGAAGCAGCCTACCTGGTTGACTGTTGCCTTGTCTGAAAGGCCTTTCTCCTCGAGAACCTGTTTGAATCTTTCCATGATAGCCTTTGAATCACTTGAAAGGCATCCTGTACCACCGCATAAAACGATGTGTCTCTTGTCATCCTTACCCTTAAGCTTGTCCTCAAGACAGGCACAGCATGACTGCGAGTACTTTTCAAATTCCTCTGTAGTAGTTATCTTGTTCATGCAGACGCCTCCTCTCTGTAGCTTTTAATGATCTCGGATACCTGACCAACGGTAACCTTCGGATAAACCTTGCCGTTGATGCTGACAGCGGGTGCGATACCGCAGGCACCGATGCATCTTAACGCATCAAGAGTAAACAATCCGTCTTCGCTCGTCTCACCGGGTTTGATGCTCAAAAGCTCTGAGAACTTGTCAATGATGTTCTGAGCACCGTTGACATAGCATGCTGTACCGAGACAGCATCCGATGACATACTTGCCCTTCGGTGTGAGCGAGAAGAATGAATAGAAGGTTACAACACCGTAGATCTCAGCTACAGAAATACCGGTCTTTGCAGACACCAGCTCCTGTACCTCAAGCGGTATGTAGCCATATTCTTTTTGAATATCGCTCAGGATCATCATAAGGGGTGTTTTTTCGTCTTTGTACCTGTCGCAAATCCCCTCGATCTTCGCGACAGACGCCTCATTTAGTTTGGCCATCCTATCTTTCCTCCTCCGGGTATGATTTGAGATGTCAGGGGACACCTCCGCCGAAATATGTGTATACAGTATATTTCAAAATCAAAAAATTCTCAACATGATTTTGCCGAAAAAAACTCTTGTACTGCGAAAAGTTCAAAATCATCCCTCTCCGTTTTCCTCGTACCTCTTTTCGATCTCCCTGAAAAATCTCATGGCAAATCCACTGATAGTGTAGCTTATGAGACCTATTCCACCCAGCAGTCCAAAGAAGATGGTCGTGGTGTTCCACAAGATCACGAATACCTCTATGAGCAGTATTCCAAAAAGAGCAAGCGTCCTCAAAAAATACCTTGTGGCTATATCATACGAGTTGCGTATGGTCTTCCACAGGGTGTTCTCATAACGGCTCATCAGGTGAAAAGCATAGATGAAAGACATGAACACTATAAATATCCCCAGCATACCCATGACCAGAAAAACAAAGGAGTGTTCTTCGAGATTGTTAAAATACTGAAAATCCAGATATATGGCGTAAAGACCCACCAGGAGTATCAATCCTAAAGGAATGCCTTTTTTTATGTTTTCACGGTATACCCTGAAAAACGTTTTGGCGATCTCTCCCTCCAGCTCCTCCACCATCTGATTGGTGATATATGCGCATGCGACAGTGGCAGGTCCCATCATTATAAAAGGAAGATAGCTGAGTGCCAGAACAATCTCATTACCCTGTGCAAACACCTGTATCAGGAACGATACGGCAGCGCCCCCGGTAAGCGACCACAGTACGCTTACCTTTACAAGATTTGAAAGCCACTCTATAGTCTTATATAGCGGTGAATCTATTCCGAAAAGCTTCATATTGTAAATACCTCTTTTGTTCTATCAGTCTTTTATCGATATCAATATAGTATAATTCCGGTTTTTTGTCTACCCGGAGGGATCCCTTCCATTTCCGCTCGACGGTCAGTGATAAAGAAAAGGGCAGGGAGAAATCCCTGCCCTGTATATCTTTTATGATATTAGTTGTTTACTACACTGAGTTCTCCAAGATTGAGCTTCTGCTCTGCCTCATGACGAAGCTTCGCCTCATTCAGCGACCACTCAAGGCACTCCTGATAGTAGTAATCGTTTGCGTCCTTTTTCATCTTCTCCCAGATCTGCTCAAACTCCTCGTCGCTCTCCGCATAGATGGCGTTCCATGTACCTGTAGTGATGCAGGTGGTTGTCTGTGACCACTGTGTGGTGAACTCTTCGCTTCTCGGGGTAGCCACATATGTTGAAGCCGGTGAGATATGATAATTACCGCTCTTCATATAGTCATCGATAGTAACGCAGCCGGTGTAATCTCTCCAGTCTTTCTGTATATCATACTCTGCCGGAGCCAGCTCTGATTTCCATGTGGTGTACTGGAAGCTCTCACCGTTTGAATCAGGGTTGATAGCGTCTCTTGACCATGTCAGATTGTTGATCTGAAGCTGTCCGTCGTGGAAGGTGCCTGAATATCCAAACTCCTCCATGGAAACCTCTCCGTCAGTCACTGTCTTCTTGCCAGTTTCCGTAAGGTATGTATTGCCCTCATCATCATAATCCCATGTAACTCCCTTGGGACCGTACTCCTGAGTCATATAGCCCTCCGGAGTGCTCAGGTAATCGATGACCAGCATGCAAAGCTCGGGATACTGTGTCTTTGCGCCGATACTCCATACACGGTTTCCACCCAGAGTAGACTGGCCGTACACGATCGGTGAAGCATTCTTCGGTGTCAGGGAATACATCGCCTTGCCTGCTTCAAGGTTCTCCGCTGTGTTGTATGCGCTGGAGCCGGCATAGTTGAAGATCGAGAAGAACACACCGCCGGACTGAACCTTCTCTGACATGGTATCATAGGTCGCAGTCATTGAATCGGGATCCAGAAGCCCGTTCTGATACAGCTTGTTGTAGAACTTAAGGCATCTGTAGTAAGGACCGTCGTCCATCAGGCAATCGTAGTAATCACCTGTAGCGGGATCGTAAAGACCGATACCGAACTCGTCATATCCGTAATAGCATGTAGCCGTAGACTTGACGTACATTACCATATCGCCGTCCCAATCCGGCCAGAGTGATACGGCATATGTCGGATTTCCGTTGTCATCCGTGGGGCAGATCTCCTTCATGGCTATAAATACATCTATAAGATCCTCAAGGTCGTTAACCTCCGGATATCCCAGCTGTTTATAGAGATCCCATCTGATATCCCATGTATAGAAGAACTGCTGAAGATCTTCACTGGATGATGAACATCCGTGTCCAAATCCGTATGTGGTGCCGCCTGAGTATGAGGCATTGAACTTCAACGCATTCGGGAAGTATTTCGTAATATGCGGACCGTAATCCGTCACCAGATCATCCTCATACCAGTCATAGAGAAGTCCGGCTTCTATAGCATTCTGATAGTTGGTATCATTGCTGCCCCATACCACTATATCACCCAGATCTCCGGCCTCCATACGGGTCTGTAATGTACCGTTTAAGTCAGGCACGATATTCAATATAACATTGAACTTATCTTTCAGGATCTTTGCAGACCAACCCACCTGCTCACCGGAGTAGTTGGCGAGCTGTGAGAATACCGTGAGCGTCACAGGTTCCTCCGGTATAACATCTGCTCCCAGATCATCTGCGATCTCGATGGATTCATCATATTCCACATTTTCCTTGGCAATTTCGTCAATGTCTATCTGTGAGCCCTCATCGCCATCCGTAGTGGAATTTCCCGCAGATGCACTGCTGTCAGTGCTGCCTCCGTCATCCGTCGCCAGATTTGCGGAGCTTCCGCAGCCTGTCATTCCGCCGACTGCCATCGTGCCGGCCAGTGCCAGCGCAAACATTCTTTTTGCAAGCTTATTCATTTGCTTCATCCCTCCTTTTATTTTCACTCCGTGAAGCCCACGGAGCATCAGACAAAAAACTTATGCAACCCGCGCCTTTATAAGGCAGTACGATCAACCCTTAACAGCTCCCAGCATGATACCTTTTTCAAAATATCTGTTCATGAAGGGATATACCACCAGGATCGGTATTACCGTAACCATTGATATAGTGTACTTTAACGTCTTGACATTCATGATAGACGATGCAACGTTCGCAGCCGCAGCTCCTCCGGCACTCATGACCGATCCGAGATTCGAGCTGGTGTTCAGGTAGATGTACAGCCTGTGCTGCAGCGTATAATACTGTGGTGAATTCTGCATCAGGATCAGAGAATCCGTAAATGAGTTCCAATGTCCCACGGCACCAAATATTGCTATGGTAGCCAGTATAGGCTTACATATAGGCCAGATTATCTGACGGAACACCGTAAAATATCCTGCGCCGTCTATAAAAGCACTCTCCTCGAGCTCCGCCGGTATGGACTCGATGTAAGTCTTTACCAGTATTATATTGTAAGGAGCCACGATACCCGGGATGATGTATGCCAGGAAATTATCCGTAAGTCCCAGCATCGACATGTTCATGAACCAGGGGATGGTACCCGCATTAAAATACATTGTAATGACCAGAAAACGGTACCAGAACTTCCTGTGCCACATCTCCTGTTTGGTAACAAGGTATCCGACCAGCGCCGACGCCAGCACCATAAGTGTCGTACCCAGTATGGTACGCGCCACCGATACCACGAAGGCCTGTCCGAGATCCGATACATTCAGCATCTGCAGATAATTGTTCAGGTTTATACCGTGAGGTATAAGAGTGATCTGCCCCTTGCGCACCATCTCGTTATCCGATATCGTGTTGATAAACAGATAGTAGAACGGAAAGGCACATATTATGGTAAAGATCAGGAAAAATGCATGATTGATAACATCAAACACCTTGTCTCCAAAGGATTTCCTGATATGGTTTTTATGGGTTTTCTCATATTCCTTTTCAAGCTTTTCCTCAAGCTTTAAGGCTTCGGATTTTGCCATCTCATCACCCCCTTACACTATGCTCTCGCCGCGGATCGATTTAGAGATCCTGTTGGCTACGAACAGCAAGATAACACTGACTAACGACTTGACCATACCCACAACGGTAGACAGCGGAATATTACCGTTTCCGATACCCAGGTAGTAAACATACAGATCCAGCACCTCTATGGTGGCTTTATTCTGTGTGTTTTCAAACACCAGGTACTGATCCATACCGTTGCTCAGGATGTTGGCGATGGACATGAGCAGCATTACAAAATATGTAGGCATGAGTCCCGGCACCGTAACGTGCCACATACGCGCGAACCTGCCTGCGCCGTCCACCGTAGCCGCCTCGTAT
>JAILBP010000269.1:0-4044 GCA_024680835.1 Lachnospiraceae bacterium
CTGCCTGCCATGACCAATTATGTCGTGCTGGATATGATATACAATTCAACATATATCATGGGAAGTCTCATAGGAAGCTACTTCTCATCATATGACTGGAATAACGGTTCCATGATATCCGCAGTCCTCTTGGCGCTCATAATGCTGGCTACCATCTGCGGAAGCCGCATCGCCGGAAACGGTGAAGAGGGAAGGGGGGTAGCGATATGAAAAATAAAGCTGCATCCTATCTTTGGATATATCTGGTACTTATATTCATGTACCTGCCCATCGTGATGTTAGCAGTGTACAGCTTTACGGAATCGACCCAGATTGGAGCGATACGTTCTTTTTCACTGCAGAATTACAAAACACTGATCGAGATGGACGAGCTTCGAAACATGATAGTGGGAACCTTTGTCCTGGCTTTCATCGTTGCGGTGATATCCACAGTGTTGGGCACCATGGGCGCCGTAGGTTCTTTCTACAGCAAAAAGAAGTTCAAGGGTGCCATTGAGCTGGCTAATCAGATCCCTGTGGTCAACGCCGATGTTGTGACCGGTTTTTCGGTGTGCGTGCTGATGATAGTATTTTTGCACATCGATAAAAACACATTTATCCCGCTGGTCATCGGACAGACCGCCCTGTGTACACCCTTTGTGTATCTCTCGGTAATGCCCAGGCTGTCACAGATGGATCCTTTCCTCTACGAGGCGGCTCTCGATCTTGGAGCAAACAGCACACAGGCGCTGGTGAAGGTCGTTTTCAGGGAGCTGATCCCCGGAGTTCTGTCGGGATTTATGACCGCAGTGACACTTTCGCTGGATGATTACTTTATCACTAGTTATACGAAACCTGCTGTTTTTGATACCATATCAACTTATGTCGTGAATGCCACCAGAGGTTCGCAGACACAGGTAAAAACCGCATTATGGGCTCTCTCCACCATTATATTCGTTATAGTGACGGTGGCATGTATTGCCGCCAACATAAAGCCCATCAGGAAGGAGGAGAGCCGGTGAAAAAGTTAAGATTTTTGGCCTGCCTTGCTGTGGCAGCGGTTACGGTATGTTTTTCGTCCGGCTGCGGCAGGTCGTCGGATGAAGATGTGCTGGTGCTTCGCATCGCTAACTGCGAAGAGTACATTGATGAGGGCGAGTGGGAAGAAGACGAAGTCATAGAGCTGGATGACGGCACTGTGTTCGGCGAGAACGCCCTTGTGGATGATTTTTGCGAATGGTACAAGGACAACTACGGTATCGACGTGGTGGTGGAGTATTCGACCTACGGCACCAACGAAGAGCTGTACAACCAGATGAGTCTGGGAAATGTTTTTGATCTTGTGTGTCCCTCGGAGTACATGATCATGAAGTTCATGGAAGAGGACAGGCTCGAACCGCTGTCAGAGGGCTTCTTTGACGAGAGCAAAGAGGACAATTACTACATAAAAGGTGTTTCACCTTATATCAGTGATGTTTTCAAGTCTCTGATATATGCGGATAAGTGTATCTATGACTATTCCGCAGGATATATGTGGGGCACCATGGGACTGGTGTACAATCCGGATGAGGTAGATGAGGAGACGGTGGCTCACTGGGATGTGCTCACCGATCCGCAGTATTTTAAGCGGGTCACCATGAAGGATTCCGTCAGGGATTCCTATATAGTGGGAAATGCCATATTAAATTACCCGGTGGTAACTTCAGAAAGCTTTCTGAATGATCCGGATTACTACGAAAAACTGGGCGAAGTATTGAATGACACATCGGAAGAGAATGTGGACGCTGTGGAAAATATCCTGTCCGAGATGCGTAAGAACTGCTATTCCATGGAGACTGACTCGGGAAAGGCAGATATGATCACAGGAAAGGTTATCGCCAACATGCAGTGGTCCGGAGATGCGGTATATACCATGGATCAGGCGGAGGAAGACGATTATTACCTTGACTATGCGGTTCCTGAGGAGTGCACCAATCTCTGGTTTGACGGATGGGTCATGATGAAGGACGGCATAGCCGGTGATGAGGCAAAAAAGGCAGCTGCCGAGGCTTTTCTGAACTTTATCTCCATGCCGGAGAACGCTATCCGTAATATGTATTACATAGGTTACACATCCACAATATCGGGCGGAGACAGCGATCTTGTGTATGAGTATGTGGATTACTGTTATGGCGCCGAGGATGAAGAATCGGCAGTGGAGTATGATCTTTCATATTTCTTTGGGGAGGATCATGTGTTGTCGGCTGATGAAGAACAGACCAGAAGACAGCTTTTTGCCCAGTATCCCACGGAGGATGTCATAAAGCGCAGCGCCATCATGAAATGCTTTGACAGGGAAGCCAACATGCGCATCATGCAGATGTGGACCAACATCAGATGCTTTGATCTGACGGAATTGTTTGGCAAATAGATGTTGCTATTCGCAACCTATCTATAATGTGGTCCGGCACGACCAAATGCATATACACTGCTGTTCGTGTGTGCCTCATCTTCAAAACAGACTGTGAATAGTAGTAATAGATATCATTTTGTCCTTTACAGAGTTTGAGTTAATTGATAATATAATATATATGTTGTGGTTGGATATGTGACCAACCACATAATATTATGATTTTGACTGGAATTGTGTGAAATAAAAAGGAGTATGAACATGAGCGACGAGATGATGTTAACCCGGAGGATCAATAGATTTGCACTTATTGTGATAGGATTGATCGATGTTCTGATGGTTGTGGGATATATCGGCGATTTCGCCAAAGGCAATATTAAGCTTGGCTTTACTGTGTTGGTATTGGGACTTTTGATCGGTTCCCTGGTCGTAGATTTTGTGTCATACGTCAAATTTCCGAAGCTGTTCGGTTATATTTCCATGATAGGTTATCTGATCGGATATTGTGTTGAGGTGCTTGGAGCCAAAAACGATACCGTTTTTGCCATAATGTTTCCCATCACCATAGTCTTTGTATTATATTTTGATCTCAGACTTGTCTCTATATCGGCAATAGGTTTTTCAATTGTAAATATTATGGATGTTGTCTATTGTGCGCTCATAAAAGGTACAATGCATTCCGGGGATCCTATAAATTCAACCACATTTCTGCTGCAGGTTGCGGCAGCGATCGTATACGGTTTTGTATTATGGGGGACCACCCGCATCGCCAATGACAATAATAACAGCAAGATCGCAAAGGCTAATGACGAGGCGGAGAAGAGTGAGGCGCTTTTAGCCGAGGTACTCAAAGTCGTAGAGATCGTTCGTAAGAACACCACCGAGGCTGACGAGTGCATGGACAGCCTCAGTGAAAATATCGAATCTACCGCAAATGCGTTGAATGAGATCGCCGAGGGCAATAACAACAACACCATGTCCATCGAACAGCAGACCACCATGACACAGGGAATTCAGGAGATGCTGTCGGATGCGAAGACACTCTCAGAGAGGATGGCAGCTTCTTCCGAAGAGACCACCATGGCAGTTAACGGCGGCAGAGAGGCTATGGAGATCCTGAACAAACAGACTCAGGTCATAGGAGAAGCCAATGAACAGGTTGTGACTTCGGTTGAGAAGCTTATCGACAATGCAAAGAGGGTTGGTGAGATCACCGGACAGATATTTGATATTTCATCACAGACAAACCTTCTGGCATTGAATGCCTCCATAGAGAGCGCGAGAGCGGGAGAGGCAGGCCGCGGATTTGCTGTCGTGGCTGATGAGATCAGAGGTTTGGCAGATCAGACCAGAAGTCTTACTGAAGGTATTCAGGACATTGTCTCACAGCTTCAGACCAACGCCGACAGGGCCAAGAGTTCAGTGGACAATGTCATCAGCGTTTCCGTGGAAGAACGTGAACTTATCAATAAGGCTACCGACAACTTCAATTCCATCGGTGGCAATATGCAGGGGCTGAATGCGGATGTCAGTAGCATCAATAAGAAGATCGATGAGATCTACACAGCCAATAACGGCATTGTGGACAGCATTACACAGATCTCCGCGGTCAGCGAGGAGGTTGCCGCATCGGCTTCTATGGCTGTCTCACTGGGTGACGCTTGTAATGCTTCATC
>JAILBP010000281.1:0-4630 GCA_024680835.1 Lachnospiraceae bacterium
TCACAGTTTTGCAGTAAGATATCTTCAGGGACAGCCGAACGCTTCTGCCAAAAATGAAGCCGCTGCCCTCCAGACCGCTATAACCAATCTCATATCCAACAGACGTGACGACCTTGACAGCTGGGCAAAACAGCTCAAGGATGTAACGGATTCATTGAGTGCCGGCCGCGCCAACCCTTATGGAGACGAGGCCACGGAAAAGCTCCTGTCGGATATCTCCGCCTACAAGGATGAGATTGTAGCCAACGACATCAGCGGAAAGCTCACCGCCTTTCTCATTGCTGACGATTACAAGCAGCTCAGCGATCCCAAGATCAAGGACTCAAACGGCGATCCTGTCCAGAAGGATCTGATATATGTGACTAGTCTTGTGGACGATGTTGCCATGTTCGAACAGACACATTCTCTTCTGTACTCGAATCCCGCTCTCGACAACTTCACCGAAAAGCTTGACGAATACAGGGATCAGGAGAATGGCATGCTGTTACAGCAGCAGCTCATCATGATCACCGCTCCAGCCGGAATAGACGCAACTCACATCGATGATGAAGTGAGCGCCCTTGAATCAGAGCTTACGCAATGCAATAACAGCGTTAACGAGCTCGCAGGCCGGCGCAAGGAATATAATGAGAAATACCTTGCCGCATTCGAAAAGCTTAAAAATGCCTCTGAGGAAGACAAAAAAGCTCTCGGCGAAGAAGTTGATTTTTACTCCTCCGAAGGCTTCAGGGAACAGATGATAGACCGTACCATAAATGTTCTGAACGCAGAGCTCAGCCTAAAGCAGAAGACCCACGAAAAGGAAATGTTCAACGCCAGCTTTTCCACTTTCAACCGACTGACGGACATGCGTAACGAGATCGCAGCTATCAATGCAGGATACACGGATCCAGAGGATTTCCTGGCAGGAAGGGTTTCAAAAAAGGTTTCCTTCTTCCTCACGGAATCTGACAAGAACAAGGGCGCATTCCTCTCCAGTGATGCAAAGTTCACTAAGATCCAGGAGGACCTTAAAGCTCTGGGAGATGCCTCCGGTTTTTCCGGAAATCCCGATGAGATGAAAAAACGCCTTGATACGCTTAAGACCGCTGCAAGTGAATTCATTGAAGAGCACAAGAATGACAAGAACCCGTTGAACAGCAAGACCAGACACTTCCGTCTCAATCTCTGCAGCAGGATCGCAGCCTATTGCGAAAAGACCGCAAAGACCATCGACAGAGTCACCTGGACCAGAACAGCCGCCATAGATCAATATGTAAAGCATATTCTGGAGCATCCGGAAAACGCCATCACCAGCGCCGAATACTCCGGCATGATAAGACCTCAGCAGGAGATCATCGACCGCACCACGGAAAAGATCGACAGCTTAAAACACCATATTGAGTCCCTGCTCATGACAGAGGAATCCATGTCCAGAACGGGACTGGAAACCCATTCGGCTTATAAAGCTTCCGTGTTCAGATCTGTATTCTATCTGGAGGTTATCGATGAGCTCGATAAAAGATCGTTTGATATAGCGCCGAAGGATCTCCACGATATTGACCGGATACTGGCGTACATCCGTGATCTTCTGGACACTCCGGATACCGGAGTAAAGATTCTGTCGGACGATCCGGACAAGGCATATATATTCAAGCCCTTCGATCACATAGAGAGCAACAACATGCACAATAACTTTGATTTCTTCGATGAGTTCAAGTCCACAGCCAATATCAGCACTGCCATTGAGGCCCATAAAATAGACACTAAGCTGAACAAGGACTTCCATCAGGAGCTCTATATCGACCGCAAGATCTTAGCCGAATACCTGGAGAAAAAGAAGTAGATAAAACTATATCTCATAACAAAAGGAAGCACCGTACAGGGATGCTTCCTTTTATTTTTTCCTTATAATATGATTTGTGATCAAAAGGTGATTCACGGATTATTTCGTGCTTAGCTCTCCAACAGTCCTTGAATCATAGTATCACTTTAACAATTCCTGGAGTCTTACCGTGGACACATCATCATGTCGCGTGAGCAGGAACATATTGCCCTGTTCATAAGCCGTTATATTATATTTATCACAGCCCTTGTCTATCAAGAGCTTACATAAGGCATAGGAATCGTCATCAAGGGTATCCGCCACGATATTAATGGCATTGTAACCGCTGAAATCCTTTGCGTTGACATCCGCGCCACGTTCGATCAGAAGTTCCGCTATATCGGGGCGGTTCGCGTAAACTGCATCCAGAAGCGGCGTAGAACCGCACCTGTCGCTGTATCTGTAATAGCTTGTAGGTCCTTCATAGGTATGCCATTCATACTCCGGAGGATCATCGTAATGCCTGTGCTCTATGTCTGCCCCGTAATCCAGCAGCAGGTTTATCATGGCAAGCTCCGCTTTCCTGTCCTTTTTATCAGGTGACACGGGTTTTCCGTAGCTGTCCAAAAAACCTTCCTCGCACAGTATCCCCAGCAGCGTCCGCTCTCCGTTTTCGGCCTTATCGTTGCTGTCTTTAGTGCAGTCCGGATCCACACCTTTCTTTAAGAGTCTCTCTGCTCCCTTGTAATCATTATTCATCACCTGATAAGACAGGCTCCCCGCTTGCTCTATCTTTACAGATACTCCCGAATAGATCAGAAAACCTATGGTCAGTACCAGCGGAGCCATGAATATGAAACCGAAGATCTTCACCGGAATATAAAATCGTTTCTTTCCCTCAGGGTTCTTTTTGTAACTGCGTTTCATGAAAAAAGCTATCAGTAAGAGTATTGCTCCAACCGTAGTACAAAAACCCAACACCGCCAGGATTATGATCATATACATCAGGAAAATGCCCATAAATGCCATAACTTTACTCCTCAGCTATGTTTATATTTTTTGTGCATTTCTTTCTTGATCTTATACATCAGCTTGTCCGCTTCCTTGACATACTCCTCAAGGCTCGCTTCCGCTCTTCCCTTCGGATCGGTGGTGACATATCCGATACTGGCTGTCAGAACATAGGGAAGCTCTCTCTTTTCACATCTTTGTTGCAGGTTCTTTTCGATATCTTCCTTCACCTTCGAAGCAAATTTCTCATCGCACTCCGGAACTATAGCCAGGAATTCATCACCGCCGTAACGGACAGCGATCCAGTCTTTTTCCAGCCTATCGCTTATGGATGCGGCCACTATCCTGATGGCGTTATCTCCCTCGTCATGCCCGTACCGGTCATTTATGAATTTCATGTTATTGATATCGATGAACATGACTGTCATGGGTGTCTTACTGTCTATGCTCTTTTTGTAAAGAGGAAGGGCTTTATTCTCATAGCCCATACGGTTATATACGCCGGTCAGGGCATCCTTATCGTACAAATCCTGTAATCTTAAGTTTGCCCTGAGAAGTCTGACAGACTGCTGGAGCTTTTCCAGATAGGGATACATCATGGAATCCCTCAGCACATAAGGCTTGTCCGTAAACACTATATACCCGTAATTATACTGATAGTAATGCAACGGCAAAATATAGAACACATGCCGTTCACCTTTTTTCTTTTGATAGTCCGGTATCAGATCTCTCGCATTCACACGATCCACATCCAAAAGCTTCCCGTCTCTGACGGCAACCAGGACCTTCAGCTCACCGCTTAAGGTGTCTGCACATATCTCCTTTTCGTCGGCTTTTACATTTTCAAGATAATCCGAATTGAAGACCAGATAAAAAGCAGAGCCCTCAAACTGATGGTTCTCTAGGTAATGCTCCCTGAGTCTCTCCCTCAGCTCACGGTAATCGGAAGCATCTGACATAACGCTTCTCATATTTCTCTCGTTCTGCTCCAAAAGGCTGTTATCCGAATCCCTCTGGAAAGAATGCTTACAAAATGTCCGCCTTCTGTTAACATACTCAACGGACTTGCATCCACAGCTCTCCGCGATGACCGCACGGGTCGGAACCTTGATATTGACAGATCCGTCATCCTCTATTCCATTATATATGAGTTCACACGCCTTTTGTGCAACATAGTAATAATCCTGCTCCACAGTAGTGATCGCCGGATAAAAGATTCCTGCATTCTCCGTATTATCAAAACCTGTGACTATAACATCCTCAGGAACCCTGATCCCTCTTTTATCCAACTCGGTAGCTATTGCCAGCGCCATGATATCATTGGCACACACTATGGCATCCGGTAACTCGCTATCCGATTGCAGCAGCGACTCCAAAGCATCGACTGTACGCTTATTACTCCATTTGCCGTAAGCCACATGTTCATCCGGCAGCTCAAGACCGTGCTCCGCCAGCACCTCTCTGGTGATACGGAGTCTGTCTACACTGTCCACATGTGTTTCCGTTCCGCCTATATAAAAAACCTTCTTTACATCGTGTTTTTCTACGAGATGCGTTACAAGCTCACGCATGCCGCTCTCGTTATCTACACACAGGGATACAACACCGTCAAACTCCATGCCTATGCTGACGACAGGAATACCTTTGTCTCTCGCTGATGTACAAATTTTTTCGGCTGTCTCATCCGAATTTATAATGTTGGAAAAGACAACGACGCCGTCATAATCCGACATCTCGCACAGATTATAGACATTCAGCTCTCCCTGCATCGTGTGTTTGTGTACACTGTACGAAGCAAAACTCATGAAAACAAAT
>JAILBP010000121.1:0-9036 GCA_024680835.1 Lachnospiraceae bacterium
GCTCTCTGCCTTGCCAGCGGGAGAGCTATTGATCTTTTATATATGATATCCGATACTCTGCCGGTTTTCATATTGTCTACTCTCCATCAGTACCCGGTGTTTCTGCGATTTCCCCGCCGTCTGTGCCTCCGTCGGAAGGAGCCGTCTCTGTCGAGCCTGAATCCGTACTGCCTGAATCCGTACTGCCTGTATCCGTGCTGCCCGTGTCAGTGCTACCGGTGTCTGTGCTGCCCGTATCAGTGCTGCCTGTGTCCGTGCTGCCCGAGTCCGTACTGCCGGTATCCGTGTTGCCTGATCCACTGTCTGTGCTGCCTGAACCGCTGTCTGTGCTGCCCGTGCCGCTGTCCGTACTGCCTGAGCCGCTGTCTGTGCCGTCCGTACCACTGTCGGGCTCAGCCGGTTTCTCAGTTGCATTCTTTAAGGATGTGCATACGGAGCGGACCGTGTCCTCACTGCCGGATTCTATGGCTGCATTGATCTGTGAAAGCTGCTCTGAGGATGCTCCCGATATTCCCACATCTATGATACGCGGACTGGCTGTGTAATTGCTGCGGTTGAATATTTCCTTGCTCTCCTGCACTCCGTCCACAGTCACGATCTTCCACAACTGTGCGCTCTTGCCCTGATGAGAGCCCTGTGTTGTATTAACATATCCTACCGGCTGTCCCGAGTTTTTGGTGAACTGAACCTTCGCCTCCGTGGTGCCTGTGGTCTCGCTCACGAAGCTAATTTCACGGTTTGCCGGTCTGGTCTCATGACCATATATAGTGAAGGTGATCTTGCCATTGTATGTAGATCCCTCTACGTAAACCGGATAATCATAGGGATTTGAAAATCTTAGATTTTTGTATGTGCCTGCCATTGCGGCATCCATAGAGGGCTGTACATATGACACCACCATGGAATGAGGATATCTTTCCTCTATCTTCATCTCAGCGCGGATAGCCGCATTATAGAGGGTTGAAGAAACCTGGCATATACCTCCGCCGTATGTTTCCACCACTGAGCCGTTCTCGTAGGATCCGGCCAGCTCGTAGCCGTTTTCCGCCGTCATGGGATTTACAAGATCATAAACAGAAAGCTCCTCACCCGGCAACAGCACCGTGCCGTCGATCTTGGAAGCACCGTTTTTAACATTCTGCGAACGTCCCCATGCGGAGCTTGAAAAATCCGTTGTAAATGTTCCCAGAACGTCAGTCACAAGCTCGAAGTCCTCTTTTTTATAGGTTGGTCTTGTAACCTCTGCGGGAATCTCTACGGTGTAAGAGGTCTCACCGTCGTCTTCCAGCGCCGTAGCTATAAGCTCTGAAATACTCTTCTCTGCGGCCGCCTTATCTACAGAAAGCCCGTTATTGCCATCGGAGATCACAAACTCTCCATCCACCCTCTTCAGGCTGTAATCCTGTGGTTTGATATTGTATACGCAGATCCTGGTCTCCACAAACGGGCCTATGAGAGACTCATCTATTGAGGTATCCAGTTCAACATGTACATTCTCGTGCTCAAGATCCTTCATGATCTTGTAACGCTCGATGATATTGCCTGTCTTGCCTATGTTGACAACCTCTCCAACTACGTTTTTGTTGTTCCATTTGAGGTCGAAATCGGATATTTTGGCGCTGACCTCGTTATCTGCAAATGTCATATGGATAGTCTTCTCTCCGAGCTCTTCCACATATTCGCTCACAGCGCTGACCGCCTCGCCCTCGGTCATGCCGCCCACATCGACTCCACCTATATATATATTGTCCGAAATCCTGTCGGCCGAATCAGCCGAAACCTTTGTGCCCGGTATGACTGCGAAAGCCAGTGCCGCTATTACCGCCGCTACCAATCTCTTTTTCATGATATATTCCTCACAGATTATATTTCCGTATTGCGATCACCTATTTATCCACGGTTTATCCTACCACAACATGCACTGTGTTAAATACCAAAAATATACGATCTTATCCTCTGCTTTTGTGGATTTTTTTCGTATATAATGGTACAATAGCTTCGCTTAGATGTTGTGGTGAGATAATCTCTGCTGTGGGTATTTACGAAAAATCTGCTATACCATTGCGGCGATCAACGGTGTGAGCAGCATCGCCAGTATCACCACCAGTATTATCACAGAAGTTATGATACGTGTTTTTTTGGATTTTTTGAAATTAAACATGACAACCTCCATATATTTGGGAAAGGATCCCCATGAATATTTTATTTGCACTTATAAAAACAGCGCCTTCGCTCTTTATAATCGCATTATTATTAGGCATTTTATCACATTTGCGCAATAAATCCACAAAATCTTTTGAAAAATCAAAACAGGATTTCTGGGATCGGGAACAATCCGCCAATGCGGTCCGGAAAAAGGACATTTCCAACCTTCCATATATCGAGATCCCGGGCCGGATATATGATACGGCGCAGCAATTTTCGCAGTCTTCACCCTCCGGACCGGACCGGGCGGATTACTTTGAAGAGCTCAACGCCCTCTCAGGCAAAAAGATCCTGAACTTAAACGGCAAGTCAAACACCGACTTAAAGCTTGAATACGGTACCGCCAACATCACTGTCTTAAGCGCGGCGGACACCTGCTACACCGAACTTATATCCATCCTGGCAAGACTTGGGACAGCGCTTTACGAAAGCGGACAATACCGCGAGGCGCGGGAGATCCTCGAGTATTCAGTCGACATAGAAAGCGACGTATTAAAAAGTTATAAAATACTGTTGGATATATACGAAAAGACCATGCCGGAGGAAGAAGCAAAAAAAGCCAAAGAAGCCCTTCAGGGCAAGGCAGAAAAACTTGACAGCATCAGGCGGGACGCGATCCTCGCCCTGTTTTGCGTTGAGGAACCCACTCCCGATGAGGGAAGCTCCGAAAGTCAGGATTAAACCGCAAGCCGGATCATCCCATAAAGCCGGATCTGCCCACGGTCTATGGTAGTAAAAACAGGTTGGCTTAAAAACATCAAAAAGCCACGAAATTTCGTTCAATAGTAGAAAAGGATAAATCATGGACAAATTCATACTTCACTCTGAATACAAACCCACAGGTGACCAGCCGCAGGCAATCGAGGCTTTAGTAAACGGCTTTAAAAGCGGCAATCAGTTCGAAACCCTGCTCGGAGTTACCGGCAGCGGAAAGACCTTTACCATGGCTAATGTCATCCAGGCTCTCAACATGCCCACTCTCATCATGAGCCACAACAAAACCCTTGCTGCGCAGCTCTACTCCGAGATGAAGGAATTCTTTCCGGAGAACGCTGTGGAATATTTTGTGAGTTATTACGACTATTACCAGCCGGAGGCCTATGTTCCGCAATCCGACACATACATTGCCAAGGATTCCTCCATCAACGACGAGATAGACAGATTAAGGCTCTCCGCCACCGCATCCCTCACAGAAAGGCGGGATGTCATCGTGGTATCATCCGTATCATGCATTTACGGTCTGGGCTCTCCGGAAGACTTTCTGGGTATGATGATATCATTGCGTCCCGGACAGGTGATGGACGTGACGGATCTCGCAAAAAAACTCATAGAGATCCAATACACCAGAAATGAAATGGACTTTACCCGCGGATCTTTCAGACTCCACGGGGATGTGCTGGACATCATTCCCGCCAGCACCTTCGATCAGGCTGTGCGAATAGAGTTTGATTTCGATGAGATATCCCGCATCTGCGAGTTTGACATACTCACCGGCGAGATCAAAAAAGAGCTGTCCCATATTGCCATATTCCCCGCTTCACACTACGTCATCCCGAAGGAAAAGATCCTCAAAGCTTGTGACAATATTGAAGCAGAAATGAATGAACGGGTAAAATATTTTAAATCCCATGACAAGTTCATAGAGGCACAGCGCATCGAGGAGCGCACCAACTTTGATATAGAGATGCTGAAGGAGACCGGCTTCTGTAGCGGCATCGAAAACTATTCAAGACATCTTGCTTTCACCGAGCCCGGTGCAACTCCCATGACATTGATGAATTACTTTAAGGACGACTATCTCATCATAGTGGACGAAAGCCACATCACCATACCCCAGATAGGTGGAATGTATGCAGGGGACAGGAGCCGTAAGACCACCCTCGTAGACTACGGTTTCAGGCTGCCCTCAGCCCTCGACAACAGACCGCTGAATTTCAGCGAGTTCGAAGCAAAAATCGACAGGATGCTCTTCGTATCTGCCACTCCCAACACCTACGAGGAGGAGCACGAGCTCCTGCGGGTTGAGCAGATCATCCGTCCCACCGGGCTTCTGGATCCATCTGTCACCGTAAAACCCACCAAGGGTCAGATCGACGATCTGCTGACAGAGATCCGTAAGGAGACCAAGGCTAACAACAAGGTCCTGGTCACGACCCTGACCAAAAAAATGGCTGAGGATCTCACAGATTACCTTAAGGATGCCGGTGTGAGAGTAAAATATCTCCACTCTGACATTGATGCCTTGGAGCGCACAAAGATAATACGCGATCTCCGTCTTGACGTTTTTGATGTACTGGTGGGCATCAACCTTCTGCGTGAAGGTCTGGATATTCCCGAAATAACACTGGTAGCCATCCTGGATGCGGATAAAGAGGGCTTTTTACGCTCCGCCACCTCTCTGATACAGACTATCGGACGTGCCGCCAGAAATTCCGACGGACGTGTCATAATGTACGCCGACAGCATGACCGACTCCATGAACACAGCCATCTCCGAGACCAACAGAAGGCGCGCAATACAGGAGCAGTACAACAAAGAGCACAATATAACACCCACAACCATCAAAAAGAGCGTGCGGGATCTGATATCCATCTCCAAGAAGGTCGAGACAGACAAATTACGCTATGAGAAGGATCCGTCATCAATGGATAAAGCCGAGCTTACAAAGACGATAAATGATATAGAAAAGAAAATGAAAAAAGCCGCTTCTGAGCTTAACTTCGAAGCAGCGGCTGAATTCAGAGATCATATCGTGGAGCTGAAAAAAATACTGGAGGATATCTCCTGATGTATCCACTGCGACCCCGCATATAAAATAAATATGATGCTGTCCCGACCGCAGGTATACCGCATGTATACCGTCGTTCGGGAACATCACGCATATTAGTTGGTCTCATACACTCCCGGTGTATAATGACTGTAAAACTTTTTGTACTCCGGATCAGGCTCTTCGGACAATGATGCACCCTCACCCTTTGCTCCGAATCTCTCCATCAGCATCTGCTGGGCAACTCCCATGTCCGGCGCAACTATCCTGTATCTTTTGCCATTGATCTTGGTCACAAAGACCATCCATCCGGCTTCCTCTTTTTTTCTGAATGCATCAAATAATCCCATAACGTTTTTCCCCTTTCAAACATTAAGAGCTGCAAACAAATCTATTGAGCCGGATGCTCAGGTTAATTGTTTACAGATCCTTTGTATTATCGATCACAATACCAGAAAACGACAGTTCAGACAAAAAATCGAACAGAAAAACAACAAAACTGTGATCGTGTTAAAAAGGCAACACATAAATTATGCAAAACATGCTGTCATTTATCTTCTATGCTGTAATTAGGAGCTTCCTTGGTGATGTGAATATCATGTGGATGTGATTCCTTTAAGGAAGCAGCCGAAATCTTGACGAATCTGCTGTTCTCCTTGAGTTCTTCTATGGTAGCGCATCCGCAATATCCCATACCTGATCTGATACCGCCGATCATCTGGAATACGGTATCTTCTACCGAACCCTTATATGCAACCCTGCCCTCAACACCTTCGGGAACGAGTTTCTTGGCATTTTCCTGGAAGTAACGATCCTTTGAGCCGTTCTCCATGGCTGCAATGGATCCCATACCTCTGTATACCTTGTACTTACGTCCCTGATAAAGCTCGAATGTTCCGGGAGCTTCATCGCATCCTGCAAACATTGAACCCATCATACATACTGATGCGCCCGCTGCAAGAGCCTTCGTCATATCTCCCGAGTATTTGATACCGCCGTCGGCGATGATCGGAATACCGTATTCCTTGGCTACCGCATAACAATCCATAACTGCCGTAATCTGCGGAACGCCTATACCTGCCACTATACGTGTCGTACATATAGAACCCGGTCCTATGCCGACCTTTACTGCATCCGCTCCCGCATCAATAAGTGCCTTTGTAGCCTCGCCTGTTGCAACATTGCCTGCGATAACCTGAAGATCCGGATATTTTTCCTTGATCTTTGAAACTGCGTTCAGTATGTTCTTGGAGTGACCGTGTGCGGAATCCACTACTATGACATCTACATGGCTTCCCACAAGCGCATCCACGCGCTCCATCATGTTGCCCGTGATGCCTACGCCTGCGCCACACAGGAGACGCCCCTGAGCGTCTTTTGCAGACAGCGGGTATTTTATCTGCTTTTCAATGTCTTTGATAGTGATGAGACCTTTCAGATTGAAATCCTTGTCCACGATAGGAAGCTTTTCCTTGCGGGCTTTGGCGAGGATCATCTTTGCCTCGTCCAGTGTGATGCCCTCGGGCGCTGTGATCAGATTCTCCGAAGTCATGCATTCCTTGATGGATTTGCTGTAATCAGTCTCAAATTTAAGATCACGGTTGGTGATGATACCTACCAGTTTGCCGTTTTTGGTGATGGGAACGCCTGAGATCCTGAATTTTGCCATCAGCTCATCGGCATCCTGAAGGGTATGCTCCTCTGATAAAGAGAACGGATCGGTGATAACACCGTTTTCTGATCTTTTAACCTTGTCCACCTCGTCTGCCTGCTCTTCAACAGACATGTTCTTGTGGATGATACCTATACCGCCCTGGCGCGCCATAGCGATCGCCATGCGGTGCTCAGTCACTGTATCCATAGCTGCTGACATCATGGGGATGTTGAGCTTTATGGACTTTGTGAGATTTGTGACAAGGGATACCATGTTAGGTGTAACTTCAGAGTATGCCGGTACCAGAAGCACATCATCAAAGGTAATTCCGTCTCCAATAATAGTAGCCATACCATCTACCTCCGCTATTTTTCTTATATTATCTCTACTTATTCACTCAATAAATAACTTATCAAAATATCACAAAAATTTCAAGTGGGTTTTATCAAGAAATTGTGATAAATCAGTAAAACAGCCCGAAAGTCTATGACCTTCGGGCTTAATACATTTTGATAAAAAAACAGAAAGCGAAGCCGGCAGTTTTGGAAATCGGGAAAAATATACACAAACCTTACTTTTTCCTGAATGCTTAAGGAGTTTTTTTGTATTTTTTTGCTTTTATTCTGGTAAACTCAATGATCTCTCGCTTGTCCTCATCGTCAAGCATGGAAAACAAAAACAGCAGTTCTTTCTCATCATTTGAGAAAAAACGGTATTTTTTGCGGTTAAAACTGTCATTGTAATAATCCAGATATTCGGAGAGATCCTCACTGGATGTCGACGGCGAAGGAGCATCATAGTATTCGTCACGGTCTATCTCAACCGACAAATGCAAAAGATCCTCCACAGAAATCTTATAGAGACCTGCGAGCTTATACAAAGTCTGAGTTGGCGGCACACAACGTCCGGTCTCGTAATGACTGTATGTCTGCCGGATAACACCCAAAAACGAGGCAACATAATCCTGGGTATACGAATATGCACACCTTAATTGCTTCAATCTTTTCGAGAGTCTGGTTTTTTTCATTACTGGCCTCCTCGAATCTGTCAAAACTAGCATGATAAACTGAATAGCATTGTATATACAGCCATATAAAAACTTGAACAGTAGCCCTTGGTTTCGAGCGGATAAATAAATTATTAGACTTTTATCAAAAAATGTGCTAATATTAATAGCGTTTCAGTCGATATATGTATAGTAGACATAGCTTTTCTTGAAAAAAGATATTTTAAATAGCGAAAATGAGCAAAGAAGACGATAATATAGTCCTTTGTGCTATCGGACAATTAACACTGAAAACAGAAGACGATAACCCCGAGCAGCTTGAATCGATCTTAAGAAGTGCCCGGAAAAACCGGGTATTTTCATCCTCTCCTTACGGGCAGGAATACATCAGAAAAACAGCAGACAGGCTCAAACAGCTTTCCTCGGATGAAAATGCAGCCTTTAACGCCATGATACGTCGGTCTGACAAGAAAACGGAAGACCTCTTTCGTGACCTTGACGAGAGCCTGTTTCAGATGGCAAGCCAGCACACCGCGAGGAACACTGAAAAGCTTGTCTGGTTGGTGCTGGCATTATCGCTCATAAACACGATAGCGCTGTTTTTTATTGCACTCTTTGTCTGGAATCTGAATATGGTATAAAACAAAATGTCTGATACAGAAAAACAACTGGGTGGATTTGTTGCTGTAAACACCGGAAAGATAAAAAACTGCTACTCATACCTCGCGGGCTTCGGGCGCAGGAACAGGCTCGATTTTATCTCGAGGAACAACGGGAACATAACACTGTCATTCACAAATGACAAAGGTACACAAAAGGATCTGCGGGATGAGCAGGGATCACCCTGCGATAGGCAGATACGCTCCGAAAAAGATGCTGTATCACTCGGGTTTGATACCAAGAATATCTGGGAATTCGAAAAAGGTCGTCATTTTTTACGTTTTATCGAAGACAAATGGAAAGCCCCCGGTCCCTCCGGCAACAGAAAGCCGCTTTGCATAAGCGACAAAAAGGGGCTGCTGAAATTTTTTGAACTTATCAATAACGGCGATAAACGTGCGATATCGGCATATGTAAGACTCGAGAATGACATTGATCTCGGAAACGCGGTCATAGACCCCGTCGGGAACACAAGACAGAATGCTTTTTCCGGAGTTTTCGACGGAAACTGTCATACTATTGGCAACTTCCGGATCAATGGCAAAGGCGTTGGCAATTACGGTTTATTCGGCTACCTGAAAGGAGCTGTCATAAACCTTACAACAGTCTGTAATATAAAAGGCGAAGGCAACATCGGCGGTTTCTGCGCAGTAAACGAGGGTGTGATATCCTGCTGTGGCGCAGTGTCTACACTGTCGGGCACGGGTGAAAAGCTAAACATGGGCGGTTTTGCCGCAAAAAACA
>JAILBP010000035.1:0-3980 GCA_024680835.1 Lachnospiraceae bacterium
ATTCAACTGTTCTGCCAGGGTGCGCCCTATGTTTCCGCAACCCGCGATGATAATGTTCATCCTGTAACCTCTTTTATCTTGTAAACAGATTGTTACTATTCACAGCCAATATCATACAGACAGGCATATGCCAGCTTGCTGGCAAATATGACTGCCTGTATGATATTGACTGGAATCAGTCACTTTACATACTCACAGACGGGACGCTGTCCGCATCCCGTCTGAATTGATCTTTTCTGTTATGATTCTGCCACAACAGCTATACCGAGCTCCTCAAGCTGCGCAGCATCCACTGTTCCCGGAGCATCGGTCATGAGATCCGAGGCATCCTTTACCTTCGGGAAAGCTATTACATCCCTTATATTGTCAGTATGGAGCATATGCATCACTACTCTGTCCACACCGTAAGCAAGTCCTGCGTGAGGCGGAACTCCGTATGAAAAAGCATCCAGCAGGAATCCAAACTGCTCATGAGCTCTCTCGGGTGTGAATCCCAACACCTCAAACATCTTCTCCTGTATATCATGCTGGTGGATCCTGACGGAACCTCCTCCCAGCTCTGTTCCGTTCAATACTATGTCGTAAGCCTTCGCACGGACGCTGCCCGGATCGCTGTCTATCCTGTCCCAGTCCGAATCATTGGGCATGGTGAAAGGATGGTGCATAGCCATGAAACGATTCTCCTCGTCAGACCACTCCAACAACGGGAAATCGGTGATCCAGAGGAAATTGTATTTTGACTCGTCTATAAGTCCAAGCTCGGCACCCAGTTCAAGTCTTATGGCACCGAGAACATTCCATACGATCTTATCCCTGTCTGCGGCAAAAAGCAGGAGATCACCCGGCTCTCCCTCCATAGCTTCGGAAAGCGCCTTAAGCTCTTCCTCTGTCATAAACTTAGCGAAGGAAGACTTGTACGTACCGTCCTCATTTATGCAAAGATAAGCAAGTCCCTTTGCGCCGTATCCCTTGGCGAATTCCACAAGCTTGTCAATGCGTTTTCTGGGCATTGCTGCCTGTCCTTTTACATTGATACCGCGAACCGAACCGCCGGCCTCAAGCGCTCCCGTGAATACGCCAAAACCGCAGCCTTTGACTACGTCCGATACGTTTTTAAGTTCCATTCCGAATCTTGTATCCGGCTTGTCCGAACCGTATCTGTCCATAGCTTCCTGCCAGGGCATGCGCGGGAACGGGATCGTCGCCTCATATCCGATGGTCTCTTTGAAAATATACTGTAAAAGTCTCTCATTTACCTCGATGACATCATCGATGTCCACGAAGGAGAGCTCCATATCCGCCTGCGTAAACTCCGGCTGTCTGTCCGCGCGGAGATCCTCATCCCTGAAGCATCTTGCGATCTGGAAATATCTGTCATATCCGCTGGCCATCAAAAGCTGCTTGAAGAGCTGCGGGCTCTGGGGCAGAGCGTAGAAATGTCCGTTGTGTATACGGCTGGGAACAAGATAATCCCTGGCGCCTTCCGGTGTAGACTTACACAGGATGGGAGTCTCGATCTCCAAAAAACCTTCCTTACTCATGAACTCTCTCATGAGCCCCATAACCTTGCTTCTGAGCATCAGATTGCGCTGTATATCCGGACGGCGGAGATCAAGATATCTGTATTTAAGCCTTGTCTCCTCGTTGGTCTTGGAATTCTCTTCTATCTGGAAAGGAGGTGTCTGCGACTCCGACAGGATACGCATATCCTTTGCCATGATCTCAATATCACCTGTCTTTAAGTTTTCATTCACTGCAGCGGATCTTTTATTGACCGTACCTGTAACTGCTATAACGTACTCGCTGCGCAGAGAACCTGCCTTTTCAAAGCCGGCCTCTCCCACAGAATCGGTATCGAATACTATCTGCAAAAGACCGCTTCTGTCTCTTAAGTCTATAAATATAAGACTTCCGAGATTACGCCTTCTCTGTACCCATCCCATAACTGTGACTGTGCTGCCGATATCAGCGCTTGAAACCTCCGTACATCTGTGGGTTCTCTTTAAACCCTGCATTGATTCACTCATTTTATTCACACCTCTTGTAATATGTAATGGCACTATCCGTAAACGGATCCTGCCCAATGTATTCCTTCCGGTATACCTGACATCACTATGTCGAACAGATCTCCTGTCTGACCGTTTGACGACATCCTGACATGTATTTAACCCTTAAAAAATTCCTCTATATCTGTATATCCTTCGGCTGAAAGCTTATCTTTCTGGAATTTTTTGTTTTTATTCATGCGTGAGACCAGGACAGTCTTGCCCTCGCCTCGCTCAGCAGCCGCTTTTTTCAATATCTCGTAGAGCTTATTGCTGTCAACGCCCTTCTCGATGAGATATGCCTTTTTGTCAGAAGATCCCGGCACCTTGAAACCGCTCTCCATGAGTAAGAGCACTATCCTCTCAAAACCTATGGAAAAACCACATGCCGGCGTGTCCTGTCCGGTAAAACGGCCGATCATCTTGTCGTACCTGCCGCCACCTCCGCAGGCAGCTCCAAGCTCCGGCATCACGATCTCAAAGATCGTGCCGGTGTAATATCCCATGCCTCTCACCAGAGTCGGATCGAATACCAGCTTGAAATCGGCTTCCTTCGCGCCATCCACCGCTGTCATGATCTCTGTGAGGTTATCCTTTATATCCCCGGAAAGATCATCGCCCAAAGCCTTTGCCAGTGTCTCTACTCCGGCCATATCTCGGGTGGTCTTTTCCAGCATATCCGTGTATGTTTTTATAGCTGTCTCATCAAAACCGGCCTCTCTCAATTCGGCTGAAACTCCCTCCAGTCCGATCTTATCCATCTTGTCCAGGATGATGCAAACCGTATCAAAAGCATCCTCAGGGAACCCCGCATGATCTGCCATGGCACGCAGGATCCGCCTGTCATTAATGTGTATCTCAAAGCCCTTGAATCCGATGCGTCCGATGGTGGAGGTTGTGGCCAGTATCAGCTCGATCTCCGCCAGATTTGAAGGCTCTCCCAATATATCTATATCACACTGCATGAACTGTCTGTAACGGCCTCTCTGAGGTCTGTCCGCTCGCCACACAGGTCCCATCTGAAGCGCCTTAAAGGGCTGCGGAAGGTCATTGGCATTATTGGCGTAAAACCTTGCCAAGGGAAGCGTCAGATCGTAACGCATACCGAAATCCACCACGTCACTCTCGCTCTGCGCTGTCTCGAGGTTTAATTTTTCGCCCCTCTTTAATATCTTGAATATGAGCTTTTCATTCTCTCCGCCCTGCTTGCTGGAAAGGTTCTCAATAGATTCCATGCAAGGAGTCTCAATAGGCGTAAACCCATAGCTCTTGTATGTTTCACGTATTATGCCCTGCACATAATCCCTTATCTCCATCTCCGCAGGGAGAATATCTTTCATGCCGTTAACCGGCTTTTTCTTAAGTGCCATATTATCTCTCCGTTTCTTTGATCAATTCAAATATTATAGCAAAGCAGCAACGAATATTCAACATCTAAATTATGTCCCGGATTTACCATGAAGAAATAAATTGCTTTGAGTCATCCAAAATGAAAAAGACAGCCGTCTTTGTCTTGTAGAAACGGCTGTCTTTTTCAAATACTTTTTTGTGATCCTGTCTTAATTCAAAACGTTTGTCTGAGCCATCAGATCTTTCTGCTGATATGCCTCGTAAGCTGTTTTCTTTTTATTCTTATATGTATACTTGAAGGTAACACCGGTCTTTCCTGTACATGTTACGAATTTAGGCATACACACTACTGTCTTGTATGTGTCAATATCATCAAGTGTTGTAATGTTCTTTTCTTTATTTTCCGAAATGCCGCAACTTTTAATCTTCAGACTGCCGATTCCGAGTGTATAGGTATAGTCGGCTGCAGGTTCTGCCCAGTATACCTTCTTATTGTCAAAGCTTGCAGAAATTGCAGAATATGATAATACCTTTACTTTGCCTGTTGTGACATCTACACGGCAGAGGCAACCGGTCGAACTGCTG
>JAILBP010000040.1:0-2665 GCA_024680835.1 Lachnospiraceae bacterium
ACTATTCACATCCTGCTACGGACGAGATCATATGGAAGAAAATAAAGATTACCAGGTCATTACCGAGACAAACAAAAAAAGTAAACATAAAAAGATACGCCTTCTGAAGCGTGTTTTGATCGATATAGTGTGCGGCATGATTTTCGGTCTGAGCGCTGCAGCCGCATTGGGCATTGTGTACCCGGGCATTATAGAGCTGATCGAGACGAGGTACACAGTACACACAGAAAAACCTGATGAAGGGGACACAGAACCGGATTCGGATAAAACACCTGAGGATACGGCGTATGACGTGAATAAACTCATAGAAGATCCCGATGGTAGTGGGGAGACGGCCACGGAAGATCAGGGATCGTCGTCTGCACAGATAGTCATCAGGGAAGAGCAGACTCTGACGGTCAATCAATATCAGGTGCTATATAATAAGCTTATAAAAGTCGGAACAAATGCTAATTCAAGTCTGGTGACCGTATCGGTTAAGAGCAGCAGAAACGCTGATATTTTTGATACTGACGGTGTTGATATTGAGAGCATGGACGGCATTATCATAGATATGGATGATGAATACCTGAGTGTTTTGACGGAGAGCAGGGCAGCAGGCTGGCAGAATAAAGGCCAGATGACAGTGACTCTGCCTCAGGGCGCGGAGTTTCCGGTCGCATCCATCAACAGCAATGAAGTGTACGGTATAGCAGTATTGAAGATAGCCATAGAGGACGAGACCAGGGAGCTTCTGGATGGCATTACACCTGCCGTTTTGTCGGAGTCGGGCAGTACATATACCGGAAGATTTGTGATAGCAGTGGGTTCTCCTCGAGGCATTAAGGGCGAGATCCTCTGCGGTGCTGTGTCCACCACCAAGAGTGGAATACCCGTCATGGACGGTGAGCTGAATGTTATCGTGACCGATATGCAGGACGGAGGTGACAGCGGATATATCATGAGCACAGCGGGTGAGGTCGTGGGCATGATATTGCCGGGTATCACATCAGGAGTTTCCGAGGATGTCATGTGCGCTGTTTCGATGTCGGATCTTTTCCCTGTGATACAGCTGCTGAAAAATAACGATCGTATGTCTGTGGTGGGACTCTATCTTTCAGGCGTTACAGAACAGATCTCCAAGGAGTACGGCGTACCTGTCGGTGCATATGTTCGAAGAGTGGATGTCGATTCACCCGCTCTTATGGCGGGAGTCTGGCCGGGTGATATAGTATGTGCGGTCAACGGCACGGAGATCACAACGGTTTCCGAATATAAAAATCTGATCTACGAATCGGCAGGTAAGGCAAAGCTGGTGCTGACCGTGTTGCGAAACACCGGCAGTAGCTACGAGCCTATCGACCTTACTGTAGAATTGTGATGACATTATGTTTTGACATATAAGGGGGAAGTATGAGATATATCGAAAGCTTCAGGGAAGGCGACCAGGTGAGTGATATCTATCTCTGCAAACAAAAGCAGACACTGGTATCCAAAGTCGGAAAAAATTATGATTCACTCACCTTGCAGGATAAGACCGGAGTGGTGGACGGAAAGATCTGGGATCCAAATTCAGCAGCGATAGAAGATTATGATTCGATGCAGTATGTTTTTATAAATGCCGAGGTTACAATCTTTAACGGAAAACCACAGCTCAAGATCACAAGACTCAGGAAAGTCAGGGATGGAGAGTTTAATCCCGCAGATTATGTTCCCTGCTCACCTTACAATATAGACGAGATGTTCGCTGAGCTGAAAAAACTGATCGCTTCGGTGAAAAACCCGTATCTGGGCAAGCTGTTAAGGATGTTTTTCGAGGAGGACGAAAAATTTGTGGCAGCATTTAAGCTCCATTCGGCTGCAAAAAGTGTTCACCACGGTTTTGCGGGAGGTCTATTGCAGCACACTTTGTCAGTTACAAAAACATGCGATTTTCTGGCATCTTCGTATGGCATTCTGAACCGTGATCTTCTGGTGACGGCGGCGATATTTCATGATGCGGGAAAGATCCGTGAGCTTTCTTCTTTTCCGTTAAATGATTACACGGATGAAGGACAGATGATCGGTCATATCGTGATCGGCAGTGAGATGGTGACGGAGGCTGCGGCTAAGATCGAAGGTTTTCCGCACAGGTTGCTGACAGAGTTGAAGCACTGTATTTTGGCTCATCATGGGGAGTATGAGTTCGGATCACCCAAGAGACCGGCCATTATAGAAGCGGTGGCCTTGGCTTACGCTGATAATCTTGACGCAAAGATAGAGACGTTGACAGAAGCATTTAACGGCGTTACGCCGGGGGATCCGACATGGCTCGGTTACAATAAATGGCTGGATACGAACATCAGGCGCACGGGGATATATGACGTTTGACACAGACGTGGTCTGATGGAGGATTGTTTCGTGGTTGACGTATAATTTCATAAGGAATCCACCGCAAGCGGTACCCCCTTATGACGTATAATGTCATAAGGAATCCACCGCAAGCGGTACCCCCTTATGACGTATACTAACAATCCTTGAATTATTGAATATATGAGGAAGCAGCAGATATGCAAAAGGGAGATATTCTGACAGTAGAGATCACTGACCTTACAAACGAAGGCCTTGGAGTGGGAAAGTCTGACGGCTTTCCCCTTTTTATTAAGGACAGTGTTCCCGGTGATGTGATAAAAACTAAAGTTATAAA
>JAILBP010000054.1:0-10507 GCA_024680835.1 Lachnospiraceae bacterium
TATCTCCGTCATTGTCAGTCCATTGTCCTACAAGAAGTGCTGTCAAAATAATGTCCCGCGATAATTCGTTTAACCATCGTGGCTTTATTAAATAGGCTCCATAATATATTTTCTTCTTTAAGGGAATATATAATCCGTGTGTTTCCTGCACAAGTTCATAGGATTCATTTATTCCCATTCCAGCGCGTTGCAATGCCTCAGCTATAGTGGTATATGTCCTTGGTCTTAATGTAATTTCATCCTTTTTAAACGAAGGCGTATCCTCTGATAAAATGAATATATTTGTATTACCAGAAATAGCAGTTATTTGATCCGACAAAAACCATGGAATATATATATTATCTGTGTCATTTATTTGAGCAAGCTTATCCCAATCCTCCTCACTTTGTACTATGAAAATTGGGCGTTTCTCGCCTTGTCTCCACAGCTCGTTGACTGTACAGTATATTGCTTCTTCCCGGCATCTAGCTCTAATATATATAATTTCATCATTCTTTTTCTCTATCAGTAACTCTTTAAAAGAATCATCATCTACTTCAAAAAAATCAAGACTAATCTGAGGATCATGTGTCTGTTTTCTAATCTCAAGATCTATGCTATCAGCGGATTTTATCTTAATTTGCTTATTCGCATAAACAAGCAACTCATTGTTAACTTTCTCAATTTTATCAGCAATCTCCCTTAAGCTTTTTTCCTGCTCTTCTTTCCAATTTGCCAAATACACTCTGTCATACTTATCCGGATCTATTTCTGCCAACTGTCCTAAAATTGCAAAAAGGACAAGATTTGCATATGATTGTGCCACATCATGTGGAATATCATATTTTTGCATAATAAGTAATAATTTATGCAGCAACCTATCTTTCAACCTATATCCAGACTCGTTTTTCAGCTCGTTAGCAAGCTTGGTCATATTTTCTTTTGATAATACATACGCCATATCATCAAATACTTTGCCTCCGTTATTCTCATACTCAAGAATAAACTCCCCAGCATTAACAAATACTTGCTTAATATCCTTTGCATTCTTAACTTTTTCTAACAATTTGGCTCCTGATGACAAGAATAACTCTGTGCCACCAGCTTTTGTCAGTTCGAACAAAGTAGTTTCAATCATATTTCCCCCTTTACGCTACTCACATTTTTTCATATTTCTCGTATTACCAAATCGAATTGTTAGATTCGATGCTATCGTCCCAAATCAATTATACATTAGATTTATATTATATTTCCGTCACTGCCCTCATCTGAACCAATATAATCTTTCGCAAAGGTTACAGTTCAGACACTAGCTTGAGATAAGAAGACCGGTAGATTACACTTGATTCATCAAGTCGATCTACCGGCCTTTTGTCTATCGAAGATCTTCGATACGCTGTCATACACGCTGGATTCTGAATCCCGCCTTAATGATAGAAGCATGCTCATGCTCTGACAAAGGTAATCAATGCTCGCATCCGAGCGGAAACTCATGACTTGATGCTGCTTGCGTTTGTAGGCACGCAAAAGACGTTCCGCCATGTTATTGTTATGCGGAACTCTTATATCATGTAAAAACAGCAGATGGCTGGACCTATACTTCTTCATGCGTTTGTATAAGTTATAGCCTTCTCTATAGTATTTACTGGGTGGAATGTATTCGTATTCTTCTCGGGCTTCTTCCAGGATGCTGTCATATCTTTCTTCAAATGCTGTGACAGTTTTTTCATCAAATCCTGCGGTTTCATCAATACCGTTCCGGTAGTGAACCATCTCCCGCAGAAGCTTATACATCTTCTTATTCCATTTACGGTCAGGCTCATTCTGTATGCTGTCCTTACAGTATCTCAGGATGTGCGCGATACATTCCTGATGACCACTGCCATAATTATAAAAGGTGGTGTCGTGGTCATGGATGAATATCGCTGATTGATTAAGGTCGACAGGAGTGCCTTTTATTCCTGCATGACCTTTGTTTTCCCTGAAATAATACTGGGCAGTCCCATCCGGGGCAGCAACAACAAATACAAAGCGGCTACTTCCGTTACTTCTGGCATTGGTGTTATCTGTATGGAGTACAGGCTTCTGCATCAGTGATGCAAAAAGCTCTTTCTTTTCCTTATCCGTTTTCATGGAGAATTCTTTGGAGAGACCATTGACCATGCCTTTTGAAATGCTCAGTTTTCCGTCAGTGAGATCTGAAATAAGTTTGATGGTCTTGTCTATGGAGACACAACATTCATTATTAAGGATGAATGCAAGTGCTTTGACGCTGCCGCCATAGTTTACGTCATTGATATATCCTTCAGGGAACTGCGCGTGGGATCTTTCGCCCGTCTTTGAATTATAGTATACTTCAGCAGCGTATTCGTTAACATCCAGGAAAAACCTCAGATTTATCATCTGTTTACGGATGACTTTGCCGGTTTTCTTGAAGTCAGGATCTTCAAGTACTCCTTCTGGTGGAGGCAGCATAATAACCGGCTCTAATACAGCCTGCTTTTTTCGACCGTGACCTTTGTGCCCAGGCTGACAACCTGGACGTCTGCCGCTTTTTTCTCTGCTGTTGGATATTTTCTTGTGATTTGGAGACTGGGAAGATGGTTTAGAAGAGTTCTCATAAGCTCTGTTGATCTGAGCCGTCAGTTTAAGATTCTTTCCCTGTTCTTCTTCAAGCTCAGTTTTTACTTCATATAATTCACGCCTTTGTTCAGCGACCTTGTTCAGGGCAGCATTTCGCTGCTGCTCCACCAGGATGATGCGCTTCTCGAGCGCTCTGATCCTGGCATCTTTAGCAGCGATTTCTTTCTGATGATCCTTATAGACATCTTCAATGGTGTCCCACCATTTATTTCTGACATCTATAGTCTGTGCGTGAGCCTTGGACAGTTCGACTTCAAGTTTGTGTATGTAGCATTCTTCAGTATGAAGCATGCTCTTATACTGAGCATCTATCTGCAGATACTTGGATCCGTTCTTGAAGGCATCAACCTGTGCCTGAAGATTCTTGACGCGGTACTGTAGAGTTGTAATTATTTCATACTGATAGTCGTTCATAGAAGTGATTACTTAGCCTTTAACTGTTTTATTTCTGCTTTGAGTGATTTGATGAGTACTTCTTGTGCTTCACATTTCTTTTGAAGCTTTTCATATAGCTTTTTGTAGTCGGGTTCTTTTTCTTCGGTTTCCACGGTCTTTCTATGTCTTCCATCAGTTGGAACCATTTCACCGGTTTCCGGATCAATCCTTCCAATCAGTGTTCTTTTTGCCCGGCTCTGCTTTTTTTCTTTGTCCCAGTATGCCTTGGATTCATATACGTAAGTGATGCCAGTTCGTTTGTCTAACTGCTTAATTATGCCCATGGCGTTCTCCTTTCAAAGATACATCGTTATGTTTATATTATACATCATAACGATGTAAAATGCAATAGAAAAACCCAAAAAAAGTAAGATTTTTTCTGGGTTTGAGACAATTTTAATATGTGATTTTTAATCGTTAGGGTTGTGCGTCAAGCTAGGGTCTGAACTGTAACGAAAGCAGTTCTGCGCAAGTGCTTTTGTTTATTTGAAATAATGATAAAAAGCGCTGATAGTTTTACAATATATTATCATATTTCACAGGACAGGTATCAGCATGACGATGACAGGTAGGATCAAAACAATAGTACTTATGCTATTTGCAGCACTTCTTCTCACCGGATGCGTGCAGTGTGAATCAGAGCAGAAAAAAGCCGGGCAAAAGCTGATGGAAGAATATTTTGCCGAGGAAGTGCTGACCAGTGAATATGCAACGGGTGTTGCCTATTGCGACTTAAACAGACGATACAACGGAGGTAAGAAACGATGAGAAATAAGTTTTACAAACTGATAACCTCGATAGTTATTCTGATTTCAATGATCTTTAATACATCTGTATCCGCTGATTTTGTTTGTACGGCGGCAGACAAAAAAGTCACGTGCGCGAAATTTGCCGGTATAATGTCGGATGTTATAAAAACATGCGATGCCTCGCTGTTACCGGAGTGGAAAAAAGTGGCTAAAAAAGCTCTGAAAACATCCGATGATCTGCATAGAGGTGATGCCTAACTGATCCTCTACGAGGCCGCCTGCGTTTTGGGTATCGGAAAAGGAACAGCATTTTGGTGCGATTATCAGATAGCTTATGGCGCGCTGGATATAAACGATCGGCGATATGTTAGTGATCTGTTCGATAATCAGAATGACGATTCGCCTTATGAATGTTTTTGGAATGAAAAAGCCGGATGGAGTTACGAACAGGCATCATGCTCTTATTCAGTCGGCAATTCCTCACCTGCAGATCCAAATCCTTTCTTTGGACGGGCGACCGGCAAGATTGATTACAACGCAGTTCTTACCGCAAAAGAGTGCAAGAAAGCAGCCGACAGACTTAAGCTTGCATATGAATGTGCCAACGAAGGATCTTTTAACATAAAAGATTATGAGACTGATTGGAGCGACAAAAGCCTGAAAAAAGCCGCAAAACAGAAAAAAGCTATCCTAAACAGCAAGACCAAGATAGTAAAAGGTGATACATATATTCAAGGCGAGACTTATACAGGAAATGCTTACTATGTTTCAAACAGCGGTAACGACAGCAATGACGGCCTATCTCCTCAAACTGCCTGGGCCACAATGGAAAAAGTGTCGGATACAAAATTGCAGTTTGGAGACGCGGTATTTTTTGAAAGAGGCGGCCGTTGGAACGGACGGCTTCTGATGCAGGATGGCGTTACTTACTCTGCTTACGGCAAAGGAGATAAACCCATCTGGTCCGGCTCTCCTTTAGACTGTGCCGACAGCTCTAAATGGAAATATTACGGAGAATCGAAAGATGGGGGCAAGATCTGGAAACACACAGAAAAACATACAGATTGCGGCATCATACTTCTCAATAATGAGATAGTATGCAGAAAATACTATCCGGTATGGAACGGCAAAGAATATCTGACATTTGACGGTAAACAGCAATTCAGCCTCAAACGAGATCTTTCATCGGATCTTATGTTTTATTCGGATATAGACTTAACAGGCTATGACGTTCCATGCTCTACGTGGAGCGATAAGATCAAGGGGAATATTTATCTCAGGTGTGACAAGGGCAACCCGGGAGATGTTTTTGAAACAATAGAACTGGGAGTGGCTGTTGATAATATAACAACCGCCGACGGAGGATACAACACCATCGATAATATCTGCTACAGATTTCAGTCTTTGGACTGCAACTGCCATGACAATATCATGTACCAGAATTGCGAATCATGTTGGGCGGGCGGCAGCATCCAATCATTTAATTACGAAAACGGCCACTATGTAACTGGCATTTCAGGTGGAGGTATGCTGCTTTTCGGAAATAATGAGACTGGAAGAAATAATTATATCCACGACTGTGAAAGTAAGGGAATAGCCGTGGTGATCAACGGCGACGGACACCACGCAACATTAAGCAGAAAAAACATTCTCGCGGAAAACAATGTTGTGGAACGATGCGGCATGACAACATATATGATGACGGAATTTGTACAGGAAGGACTGACAACCGTATTGGAAGACGTTTACTATAAAAACAATTATTTCATTAACAGCTCATACGGTTGGCGTCTTCACAGCGAAATGTGGATAGCAAATGGCTGGGGCACCTATGGGGATGCATGCAGCGGATCTCAATTTCACGACATCGGCCGAACAGGGGATGTGGTTTTAGAAAACAATCTGTATTACGGTTCAAACGGAACTCTTATCAATTTTTCTTATGAAAACAAAAAAACAGATGATGCGACATTTATCAACAATAAATTTGTAATCCCGGAAGGCTCCATTATATTTTTCAGCTGCATATCAGGCGACTCTGACGGCTCAAGCGAAAAATATCTTCTTGCCATAGGTACAAAAAAACAGATTAACAAAGCCATAAAACAAACCATCGGAAAGAAAGCAGGAACTATCGAATTCTTAAAGCAAGGCAAAAAATAATCTCGTCGGTTCCTATGTCTGATTACTGATCGGATGAACCATCAAAATGGGAGTGTGATTTAATGAATAATCGGTATCCCAGATGCCAATAGCAAAAACGATTACTATAGGTTGTGCGAGTATGTTAATTACCACGATACTATTGTATATTATTTGGATTATGGTAAGACGGAAGAAAAAACTGGAGCCTTTTTTGCGGGCGGAGTCCCGGGAGAGTGTATCGCGGTCGCGGCAGTATACAGATTTTCCACATTTAATCCACAGATAGGACACATTTTTTCTGTATGTTTTTGACATGGTTTTACACACATGTTATCATCTTTTATATGATACCGGTGCGGAGTCGGACGGTATTCCGCCACTGACTCACAGTGATGACCGTTTGCTCCGTGATACGGTCAGAGATGGAGAGAGCTATGAACAGAGCGAGAAAACGATTTTTATGCTATGCCATGTTATCAATATTTGTGCTGCTGACGGTGCTGCTGGGTATAATCAATGTCGCGAGCATCAGTATGGCAGGGGATGATGCCGACCGTCTCACCGAAAGGCTTGCGGAGGGGCACGGGAAATTCAAGCCTGTTGAGGGAAATGTCGGGAAACCTTTTGATATCAAGGGAGGACGCCCCGAGGGGGCGGGACCTACGGGACCGGACTCGCCGGAGATGCCCGATTCGTTAAGATACTTTGCCTTTTCTTTTGATGAGGAGGGTAACAGTGAGTGTATCGAGATGAAGATATCGGCTGTCACTGAGGAAGAAGCGCTCTCCTGGGCGGAGGGACTTTTGGATGAACCGGCCACGGGATGGACAGCGGCTACTTACAGGTACCGGGTTTTTGAGGATGAGGGCAGGACATATGTCATCGTGATAGATGTGGGCAGAGAGCTTCTGCCGTCATTCAGGATATTGATCATCTCGGGAATAGGACTCGTAGCTGGAATGCTGATTGGTTATCTTTTCCTCATGTTTATTGGCAATATGCTGTTTAAGCCTCTGGAGGATATCGACCGCAGGCAGAAGATATTTATATCCGAGGTTGAAAAGGAATTCAGGACACCGTTGGCTGTCATCAGCGATAACACGGAAGCTCTGGAAAAAACAAACGGAGAATCGCCGGAAACGCAATCAATTAACAGGCAGATAAAGAAGCTGACGGCATTGGTGGATGATGTTGCGGCAACCGGAGGGTTTGACGACAGTGGTATGACTATAGATAAATTTGATCTTTCCGCTGTGGCAGCAGGTCTTTCCGATGAGGCGGCACCGCGGTTTGAGGCACATGGAAAGAGCCTTGTCGTAAATACCGGTGAAGGGATACTGATGAACGGTGACGAGGGCGCGATCCGTGAGCTTCTAAAGGAATTGACGGATAATGCGTTCAAGTTTTCAGAGACAAAGGCACAGCTTGATATAGAAGGAAAGGGCTCCAGAATAACCATCAGGATGAGCAGTGACACAGAGCTTGCGGATCAGTCGGCTGATCAGGTCTTTGACAGGTTCACGATGCTGGAAAACGCAAAGAGCATACCGGGAGCCGGGCTGGGACTCTCAAAGGTAAAGGACATTGTGAAGGCTCACAACGGAAGAGTGCATGCAAGGGTCGAGAAGGGTATGTTTATAGTGACAGTGAATCTGTGACAGTGTTGTCCGTACAGGTTATGGGCATGAGGAGGGGCCCACGAAGTGGGAGGAGCTTTGATGACGATATCATGGGCATGAGGAGCCCTAACGTCACCGGATATCATACGAAGGAGATTTGGATATGGCCGAACCGATCGTTGTGATGAAGCGTTTTGAGCTGAAATATCTGCTCACTGCAGAGCAGACCGCATTCTTAAAGGAAAAGCTGAAGGGACACATGGAGCTTGATCAGTATGGCCGGACCTCCATAGCTTCCCTTTACTATGATACGCCGAATTTCAGGCTGATCAGGACTTCGCTGGAGAAGCCTGCATTTAAGGAAAAGATCAGATTGAGATCCTATGGTCTGGCAACCCCTGATTCGCCGGTGTATCTGGAACTCAAGCGAAAAGCTTATGGCATAGTTTATAAAAGGCGGGTGCAGAGCACCATACCGAAAGTGGAAAAGTTTTTTGCGGGCAGCGGTGATATCTGCGCCGGCGGACAGATAAACCGTGAGATCATATATTTCAGGGATTATTATAAGGATCTGGCTCCGGCTTGCCTCATCATATATGACAGAGAGGCTTATTACGAGCCCGGAGGGGATCTGAGGCTCACGATAGATCACAATCCGAGATACAGAAACGAAGCTCTGGATCTTGTGACATCCATGGACGGAACCTTGCTGCGGGAACCGGGAGATACGATACTGGAGATCAAGGTTCAGCAGTCGATTCCGCTGTGGCTGTCGGGCATATTGGACGAGGGGCATATCAGAAAAAACAGTTTTTCCAAATACGGAGAGGCTTTCAGGCAGAGAGTCATGAATGACAGAAAGGGAGTAAAGTATGTTTGATTCCATTTATTCAGCCAGTGTTACCACAAGCCAGTTTTTCATAATGGCAATTTCGGCCCTGATATCGGGTGTGATCTATTCATGGCTGATGTCCTTTAGGGTCAGGGCAAACAAGAGGTTTTTCATAGTGACCTGTATCATACCTTTTGTGGTGGGAGTAGTCATCACCTTCATAAACGGCAACATAGGAGCCGGCGTTGCCTTCGGAGGAGCCTTCGGACTGACAAGGTTCAGATCCGCGCAGGGCAGCGCGGACGAGATAGCATCCGTGCTGGTCACCATGGGCGCCGGAGTAGCATTCGGTATGGGATATGTGGCATACGGTGTTGTAGTGCTGTTAGGCATGGGCGTCGTATTCCTGATGCTTTCGAGCCTGCCGATCTTTGAGCACAGATCCATGAGTGAGGATAAGATTTTGAAGGTCACGATACCGGAGTCACTGGATTATACCGGGGTTTTCGACAACACCTTTGCGCACTATCTGAAGTTCGTGGAAAACCAGGGAGTGAAGACTACGGGTATGGGCTCGATGTTCAGACTTACCTTCAGGATACGGATGAAGGATGCGTCGGAGGAAAAAGCCTTTATAGACGAGCTCAGGACATTAAACGGCAATCTGGAGATAGCAGTGCTGCCGTATGTTGAACTGCAGGATACACTTTGATTTTCGAAATCATAGTAACGTTTTGACAAAAATATGCTCAATAATACTTGTTTTTTTGTGCGATTTACTGTATAATTCCTCTTGTGGTATTTTCGGCGGTCGGGTTTATGATGTTAAAAAACAGTTGATGTTTTGACCGCAATAAGGGCGTGCGACAAAACACATGGAGGACAACATGAAAAATCTCAGTATGAAGGTAAAGCTGCTGGTTCTGGTGGGACCTATGGCAGTAGCTGTGATCGCGGCATGCTTCTTTTACAGCAGTCAGATGAACAAGGTAAGCGAGGAGTCCAACAGGATACTCTACGATCATCTCTATCTGATCTCGGATGGTCTGACCAATGCGGACAGGGATTATTATCAGGCGATGCTGGCTGCCATGCAGTACCATGATATTTCAGCCGGATATTCAGATATGAGTCCGGAACTGATAAATGAGATCCTTGCATTAAATCTGGAGACATACAACGAGAATATTGCGCAGACTCTGGAGCGTGTTCAGAAGGCTATACAGATTGCTGCGGAAGATCCGCTTCTCTATACAGAGGTAAAGATCGAGGGAGACAGCAAAAACTTCAAGACCCACGGCGAGGATTTCAATGCAGAGCTTGACGCATGGAAGGCTACCTACGATCTGACTACGGGCACCGGCTCATGGACAGATTACTGTGAAAAGTTTGAATCCACCAGAGAGAGTCTTTCAGCAATGTCAGATATAATTGCGGCATGGGCTGAAAAGGAGAGGGAGATACTTGCGGACTCCATCAGGCATCGCGTTATCGTGGCATTTTCTTCATTCGGTATCATAGCGATAATACTCTGCGTGCTGGCTACCCTGATATCCATGGTCATCGCCAAGAGCATGGCGGAGATGACAGAGCGTCTGGAGGTGCTTTCTCATAATGACCTTTCACAGGATACCGGAACTATAAATCAGAACGATGAGATAGGCAAGATGATGCATGCATTTGCGGAAATGCAGAGAAACCTTGCGGATGTTATCGGAAGATTAAAGCATACTGCTGACGGACTGGTGCAGTCATGCCGTGTAATGGATCAGAACACGGATGAGGCAGCCATGAGCATGAACGATATCAATAACGCGGCCGGAGAGCTTGCAGATACGGCTACGCAGACTGCCAGCAATGTGGAGGATGTATCCCGCAGAATGGATGATATAAACGGTATCATGCAGCGCAGCGTTGCAACAGCAGAAAACCTCAACACCGCCAGCACAGAGATCAATGCTGTCACGGATGATGGTGTTAAGATCGTTGATACCCTTACAAAGATCAACAGCCAGAGCCTTGATGCATTCGAGACCATATTCAGGGCTATCGCCAATATACAGGATTCCGCAGATAAGATCAGCGGCGCTTCAAACCTGATCTCT
>JAILBP010000056.1:0-5511 GCA_024680835.1 Lachnospiraceae bacterium
AGTATGGTGGCTCCAGTGGTGGTAAAGCCGGATACGGTCTCGAACACCGCATCAACATAAGAAGGTATCTCTCCCGTCAGCACAAAGGGCAGCGCGCCCACAAGACTCAAAACCAGCCAGCACAGTGACACACACACAAACCCGTCTTTTGTAAAAAAATTTTTATTCTTATATTTGAAAGCGCGGATTATAAGTCCCAGGATTATACATACTATCCCTACGGAAAAAAATACGATACCCTCGCGCTCCCTGTATATTAAAGACATTATGACCGGCAGCAGCAACAGCACTCCTTCCAGCAACAGCATGCTGCCGAACACATATCTTATCATTGAACGGTTCATCGGTTTACTCCATTCGAGGTGTCCAATAATCCACCCTCATCGCAAAATATCTTTTATATCAGTGATACCGCTGTTTGTCGTCATGATGATAACGGTATCCCCCATACCGATCCTGGTATTACCACGAGCCAGTGAAAACTGCCCTCTTCTCGTGACGCATACAACCAGAACACCTTTTTTGAGCTTCAGCTCACTTAAAGGTTTTTCCGTGACAGCCGACTCTTCCCTTATCAGGAATTCAAGTGCCTCGACTTTATTGTCATGAAGTCTGTAAAGAGTCTCAATATTACTGCCGAGAGAGTTTTTCATCGCGCGGACATATTTGATGATGTGCTCTGCAGTGATGTTCTTGGGGTAAATGGTACTGCCCGCTTCAAGCTTGTCCAACAGAGTCTCATAAGAAACACGGTGGATCCTCGTGATGCATCGTGCTTTGCTGACACTCTTGGCATATAGCGAGAGCATTATGTTCTCCTCATCAAAATCCGTCGCAGATATAAAAGCATTTGTATCTATGAGTCCCTCTTCCAGCAGAAGGTTTTTCTCGGTGGCATCGCCATGTATGATGGTAGCCCTCGGCAAAAGCTCCGACAGACTGCGGCAGATCTCGTCATCTTTTTCGATAAGCTTTACGGAAACGCCCATCCCCAGCATCTCCTGGGCAAGATAGAGGGCCATCCTGCCGCCTCCGGCTATCATGATGTCTCTGGCAGATGCGGTGGGAAGTTTTAGTATTTTCAGGAAGTGGACCATCTTCTCCTCGGCACCTACCACCGATATCTCATCCTTTTCCTGAAGCACGAAATCACCGCCGGGGATTATAACCTCTTCCCCTCTGGTGACCAGCGAGATGAGGACATCGCACTTGAGTTTGATAGCCATATCTTTCAGGGAAAGGCCACACAGAATGCTGTTACTGTCCAGCTTAAAGGTTATGATCTCAACCCTGCTCTTGGCGAAGGACTCGACTCTCAGTGCCGATGGGTATTTTAAAAGCCTGCCGGCCTCCCTGGCAGCCGCACGGTGCGGATTGATCACCATGGACAAACCCAATTCCTCTTTCATGAAGCCTATCTGTCTTCCGTTGTAATCAGGGTTTTCAACCCTGGCAATGGTGCTCTTGCAACCGGATTTTCTGGCCATAAGGCATGCCAGAAGATTTAATTCGTCATTACCTGTGACTGCGATGAGAATATCAGCCGACTTAACTCCCGCATCCTCCAGCACCGAAAGGCTTGTGATATTACCCACAACACCCAGGGCCTCGTCCGCTCCCGTCACTATCTCGACAGCACTCTGCCTGTTGTCTATCACCGTGATATCATGCCCTTCGGCATTCAACTGTTCTGCCAGGGTGCGCCCTATGTTTCCGCAACCCGCGATGATAATGTTCATCCTGTAACCTCTTTTATCTTGTAAACAGATTGTTACTATTCACAGCCAATATCATACAGACAGGCATATGCTAGCTTGCTGGCAAATATGACTGTCTGTATGATATTGACTGGAATCAGTCACTTTACATACATGATACAGGCAGCCGCGATAGCTGCAGTAGAGCCCGACAAGGCAATTCTGCCAGCTTGGCTTCGCAGATTGCCGATGTCAGGGCGAGCCTGTAGAATGTATGTAAAGTGGCTGTGAATAGTAAGAAAAGTAAACGTGTACGGATGGATAATATATGAAGGATCAGCAGCAATCAAAAAAATACATATCCTTAGGGATATTCGCTCATGTTGATGCAGGTAAGACCAGCACCTCTGAGGCGTTACTGTATCACGCCAAAGCCATCAAAAAAACAGGCAGGGTAGATCACGGCGATGCCTTTCTGGATACGGATGAGATGGAAAAAAAGCGTGGTATCACAATATTTTCCAAGCAGGCTGTATTTGGCGCGGGAGATATGGTGTTTACCCTGATGGACACCCCGGGACATGTGGATTTTTCCCCCGAGATGGAGAGGGTCGTGGATGTCATAGACATGGCGATCCTGGTCATGAGCGCTATGGAACTTGTACAGAGCCACACCCGCACGGTGTGGCGTCTTTTGGTTTCAAGGGGTATTCCCGTCATTGTGTTTGTCAATAAAACTGATCTTTTGACGGACGGATGCAACAGGCCTGAGACCTTGCGCACCATATCCCGCGAGTTAAAGGGCGACTTCGTCGATTTTACGGAGCGGGACGGGGAGTTTTATGAGAATGCCGCAGCGGCATGCGAATCCGCCATGGAAGAGTATTTTGAAACCGGTTCGCTGACGGAGGATACCCTCATGTCCACCGTAAAGAACGCTGAGATTTATCCGGTTCTCTTCGGGTCGGCGTTAAAGGACGAGGGCGTTGAAGCCCTGCTGGATCTTCTGCTCAAGACGGGTGAGAGGCTGGGCGCTGTGCCGGAAAGCATAGAACACGTTTTTTCCGCCCGGGTGTTTAAGATCTCAAGAGACGTGAAGGGTGATCGGCTTACACATATGAAGATCTTTTCGGGAGGCTTCTCTGTGAGAGACATGATAGGCGAGGAGAAGGTTACCGGGATCAGGATCTATAACGGTGAAAGGTTTGATGTTGCCGAGATGGCATCAGCCGGTCAGATAGTGGCGGTTACGGGACTTGCGGCTACATACACGGGACAGGGGTTGGGAGAGCTTTCGGATATATCCTATTCTCTGGTGCCGGTGCTGTCCTATGCTGTCAAATATCCTGAGGAGATCACCAGCGCTCAGATGATGGAGAACCTCCGGCTGTTGGAGGAAGAAGAACCCACTATCCATACGGTGTGGAATGAGCAGACAGGGGAGATAATGCTGAGTCTTATGGGCAGTATCGGGACGGATGTGCTGACGGAACGCATCAGAAGCCGGTTCGGGCTTGAAGTGTCTTTCACGCAGGGACGCATTCTGTACAGGGAGACAGTCACTAAGCCCTTTGAGGGAGTGGGGCATTTTGAGCCGCTGCGTCATTATGCCGAAGCCCATGTTTTGATAGAGCCTGCGGCAGCAGGCAACGGAGTGACTGTATCCACGGACTGCCCGGAGGATATCCTGGACGGAAATTTCCAGCGTCTCATAGCGACTCACGTTCTGGAGCGTGAACACAAAGGGGTTCTGACGGGCTCTCCCCTCACGGATGTACATATCCGGGTCATTTCCGGCAGGTCCCATGAAAAACATACCTGTGGCGGCGATTTCAGGCAGGCGACTTACCGGGCCATACGTCACGGACTCATGCGGGCGGCGCAGGCAGGCTGTGTAAAACTGCTGGAACCATGCTACAGGTTTGAGATGAAGCTTCCGGACAAAAACGTCGGGAGAGCCATAAATGACATAAACCGTATGGGCGGTGAGATCACGGAACAGCGCCCCGGAGCTCTTGAGGGACTGGCTCCTGTGTCCGGAATGCATGATTACGCCGTGGAATTTGCTGCATATACCGGGGGAGAGGGAAGTCTGACCCTGGATTTCGGAGGATACAGGGAGATCGCTGATGAGGCGGTGCAGGATAGAGTTGTGGCAGAGAGCGGTTATGATGCTGAAGCGGATGTCAGAAATGATGCAGGCAGTGTTTTTTGCGCTCACGGAGCAGGGCAGTATGTGCCCTGGCAGGAGGTGGAGTACTGGATGCATCTGCCCTGGTGTTACCGCGGAGAGGGAGAGTTCGAGTCCGGGTTTTACGGAGAGAGCGAAGAGGAAACCTTCAGGCGGGCACAGACTCTTTTTGAGAAGAGGGCTGAAGCAAAACAGCGTGAGCAGGAGATCACAGACCCTGCCGCAAGGCTCAGGCACGCCAGCGCTATGGACAAGGAACTCATGGAGATCTACGAGCGGGAGTTCGGTGCCATAAAACCCAGAAAAGAGAATGTTTCCGAGGTTTATGATTTCGATGATACCGGACGGTACGTGAAGGTTGCGCCGGGGGTGGCATCGAAGGCGGACGGTGGCGGTGATACCTGGGACAACGGCAAAACAGATGCTTACTCAAATCGCTCCGCTGATAAGAAGAAGGTCAAGCCTAAGGAAAAGTACCTCTTGGTGGACGGATATAACATTATCTTTTCATGGGATGAGCTGAGGGAGCTGTCGGAGCCTGAGCTTGGAGCGGCCAGGGAAAAGCTTGCGGATATCCTGATCAATTATGCTGCAGTCATCGACAGACGCATAATACTGGTATTTGATGCATACAGGGTTCAGGGTGGAGTGGGATCCACAGAGGAAAGGGCCGGTATCTTCATAATATATACAAAGGAATCCCAGACGGCGGATGCCTATATAGAAGCCACCGTTCATGACATGGCAAAAAAACATGATGTATGTGTCGCCACATCTGACGGCCTTGAGCAGATCATAGTGCTGGGGGAGGGAGCTGTGCGTATGTCTTCCCGGGAACTTAAGGAGGATATCGAATCAAAGGTCAGTGCCACGAGAGCCGGATATACGGAAAAGATCGGGGTAACGGCATTTAACAGACCTTTTGAGGATGTGCATTGAATGACTGTAAAAAAATTTTATTTTTCCTCTTTACAAATTTTTATAATAATATATACTATATCTTGTGTTGCGGTTCCAAAAACATGACAACATATTGCGATTATAAAACATCAGATTCAAGGAGAGTATAAAAATGACATCGTTTCGAGTGATCAAGAGAGACGGCAAGGAAGTTGCCTTCGAGCTGGACAAGATTACAAACGCCATCAAGGCAGCTAACAAAGAGGTGGCTGATATCTATCAGCTGAGCCCCTGTCAGATCAATGCGGTAGCCACAAAGGTGGGCAGACAGGTGGAGGAAGCCATCCGCGCCGTAAACGTGGAAGAGATTCAGGACATGGTGGAAAAGGGCATCATGGAGATGAGAGGTTATGAGGTTGCGCAGAAATACGTGCGTTACCGCTATACCAGAGAGCTGGCCAGAAAGGCAAACTCTACGGATGAAGGTATCCTGGCTCTCCTTGACCGTATCAATGAGGAGGTAAAACAGGAAAACTCCAATAAAAATCCGGTTATCAACTCTACCCAGAGAGATTACATGGCAGGCGAGGTCTCAAAGGATCTCACAAACCGAGTGCTTTTGCCGGAAGAGATCGTGAGAGCTCATAATGAAGGCATAATCCATTTCCATGATTCGGATTATTTTGCACAGAAAGAGCACAACTGCGATCTGATAAATCTTGA
>JAILBP010000087.1:0-21159 GCA_024680835.1 Lachnospiraceae bacterium
GTCACTTTACATACATGATACAGGCAGCCGCGATAGCGGCAGTAGAGCCCGACAAGGCAATTCTGCCAGCTTGGCTTCGCAGATTGCCGATGTCAGGGCGAGCCTGTAGAATGTATGTAAAGTGGCTGTGAATAGTAACCAAAAGGTGACTCACGGCATATATGCCCGCGAGCATCTCCACATTTGAGACGATTAATTGAATGCCCTAACTTGCAATAACTGAAACAAGATAAAACGGCAATTTGTCATTCTCATGTGCCTCAATGATCTCAACCTCAACAATGTGTTTTTTTCGCTCACCGTGTTCCAAAACCGTGTCAAGGCACAGCTTGTCACCCCAGGTTTCATCAAAATTGGCGTCCAGAATACGGGCGTTTTCGGCATCACCGTCGACAGTGATCTTAGCGACGGGCGCGGGTAAACTGATGGTGCGTCTGTACTGTACACCTATGCAGCTCCCTTCCACCTCAAAGCAGATCCTTGATCCCTTATCTTTGGCGGTCCAGCCCTTCTTGAAGATATCCGTTATAACCTTCTGCTCTGACGCATCAGCAGTCCAGCCTGTATTATCTGATATTACCGCATTATCGTTTCTGAATCTCACACTGTCCTCATATGCATTCAATGTGAAAGCTTCCGGCTTTTCTTTTTCCGTGTATGACACTGCGCCTTCGGCATTATCATCACCGACACCTTTCAGTATCTGACCTAATCTGTGGGTTATGACAGAAGCCACAAGCTCATGACCTGCGTCATTGGGATGAAGATCGTCAGGAGTTATAGCACGATTAGCCACCGATCCATTCAAAAGCATCGGATATATGGTCTCTCTCATTGTAACCGAAGGCAAGTCATAATGCCTTGCCACCGCACTGTGAACCCGCTCGGCATTGGAACCGTTGTCATAACAAACATTATGCACCAGCATCACTGCAGGCTTTACATCACTGTAATAACACTTTCTCACCAGTCCCTCATATGTCTCCATATAATGGTCGTTTGAAGCATCATTGACGGAATACTCTATTATCATGAAATCCGGCTTATATGCCAAAACATCACTGTCTGCCCTGGCGCAGCCGAACTGCGAATCCGTTGCGCCTATACCCGCATTCACATATGTGATCTTTGACTTTGGGAAAGTCTCACACCACCATTTATAAACGCGGTACGCATAACACAATTCCGGTGTGCTGGATAAAGAACCCTGGGTTATGGATCCCCCCAGAAAAGCCACCGTTATATCTTCCCCGGCCAGCGCACGCTTCATGACATCTTTGATACGCGCCGAATTACCCACATTGGAAATCGCCCTGCTGTAATCCAAATTGCAAATCACCTTTCATTCCTCCCCTGTTTACAATACAGACCTCTTTATAAACTCTGTCAGCTCCCTTGCCATCTCTTCATGCTCCGCTATTCTGGGATGTCCCGGAGTAGCTGCACCGTTTCTGGTAAACATGAAGTGATGAACCCGCTCGCTTCCTATGGAATCACAAACCTCGCCTATAGCCTTATCCCAAGCCGGATCGTGCATCAGAACCGTCGTGATCAGGACAAAAGAACAGTTTTCATATTTATCCATGAGTGTTTCGACAAATCCCTTGTAAGCCCTTCTCCACTCGACTGCCTTCTGCCCGTCATAGTCCTCAGCCATGATATTACCGGGATTAGCGTCATTCTGTCCGATGGCTATGACACAGATATCCGGAATATATTTTGAAAAATCCCAGTCCGTGACAGGAAGTTTGATCCCCGGATTGTACTGGATCTTGTCGTAGCATGACAGCACACCCAACATAGTATCCAATTCCGGTCCGTTAAAATATCCCGTCTTATCAAACAGCGCAATGCCCCCCTGGCTTGTAAGGTGTACCTCTGCATCGAGATTTCTGGCAGTAAGCCAGCCATATGCATTCCAGCTGTTCGAATACATGCCCTCATGTCCCTCGGGATCGCTCTGTCCCGTGCGTTCAACCATCTCGGAAACCTCTCCGCAGGATACGCTGTCACCGAAGACTTCCATCTTGAGCTTTGGTCTTGCCGGCGGATCCGACAGCTCGACCTCACCTTCTATCTCCAATCCCAAAAATCCAACAGCATGAGCAGCATCCATTCTCTTGAATATTAAAAGATCATGATGATCATCTGTCTGTTTTTTCAAGAGAGAATCCATTACACTATCCCTGTCTGCCTGCTCTTCCACTGTAAACGCTTTCTCTCCGCAGGCTCTCAAACTGCCGTCTTCGCCTTTATCGGCTATAACATATGTTTTTTCTTCGGAGGTGTCGGACAGAATGATCTTTTTCTGAACTCCGTCCAGTATTACACCAAGGGAATCCTTGTAACAGTTTCTGTAATTCTTCACTGTGACAGATACTTTGCTGCCACCCTTAAACCTGAGCCTGATGAAGCTTCCCGCGTACACCAGTACAGGTTCCGACTCGTTTTCATGATCGATCCTTCCGGAATAAACCAGATGCGGATCATTAGGTTTTATTATCATTTTTTCTCCTTTTATGTACAAAAATGGCAGGGCAGCAACTGTCAGGTCCAACAGCTCCTCACCCTGCCGTTAACATTTCTTGTCCTTATTGTCAAAAAAACGCTTATAACATCAGTCCGGCTGTGCCCTCAGAAGTTTGAGATTTTTGCTTATAAGGTCACATCTCTGCTGAACGCATAATACCGAACGTCCCGGATCCCGCGGTGTCTCAAACACATAATCCAAAAGCTTATCGATAGTGGTCGTGGCTACATGAACCCTTGTATCGGATGATGCGTAGTAGATGAATACTTCATCCTCATCATTAACAATACAGCCGTTTGTGAAGGTGACATTGGAAACATCACCCACACGCTCATCCCCTCTGGGTCCTATCAAAAGTCCCGAAGGCTCTGCGATAACACGTGAAGGATCATCTAACGCCGTAGCAAAAGCATAGATAACATACCTGAGACCTGCAGCGGTATTTCTGACACCGTGGGCGATATGTATCCACCCCCTCGGAGTTCTGATGGGTGTAGCGCCCGCTCCGTTCTTGGCCTCGGTGATGGTATGATATTTTCTCAGTGAAGTCATCTTCTCTTCGTCTATCACCGCATGCTCAATATCATCACAAAGCCCGAATCCAATGCCTCCGCCGGATCCCGTCTCTATGAAATCATCCATCGGTCTGGTGTAGAAAGCATACTTGCCGTTCACAAACTCCGGATGCAATACCACATTTCTCTGCTGCGGAGAATTCAGAGTCTTGAGATTGTCAAGTCTCTCCCAGGTCTTTAAATCCTTGGTACGCACAATACCTGCAGCAGCAACCGCAGCGGAAAGATCATTGGTTGATCTGTCCTTGCTCTCCGAACAGAACACACCGTAGATATATCCGTCCTCATGCTGTGTGAGACGCATATCGTATACATTGGTCTCATCCGGATAAAGATCATCCAGCAGTATGGGGTAATCCCAGAATCTGAAATTGTCTATACCGTTATCACTCTCAGCCACTCCGAAGAAAGACTTTCTGTCATTACCCTCTATACGGGCAACCAGATAATATCTGTTATTGAGATAGATGGCTCCGGAATTCATCACGGCGTTTATGCCAAGTCTCTCCATGAAATACGGATTTGTAACTTCATTGACATCATACTGCCAGAATATAGGCACATGTTTTCTCGTAAGTACAGGATGAACATACCTGTCGTAAATACCGTTGTAGAAAGATGACTTCTCGTTCTTGCGCTGTATGTAGAGTTCCTGCTCTCCCAGCATTCTGATGTATTTGGGATGAATTCTCGGCTTTTCGGCAAGTGCCTCCCAGTCGGGCTCTTCCTCCTGTTTTTCCTCTTTATCAGTGGTTGCGGTCTCTGCTGCCGCCTCATCCGTAACGGTCTCTTCAGTAACAGACTCTTCTGCCTGTGTCTCTGCCGGTGTCTCTTCCGACGCCTCCTCTGAAACAGACTCATCCGATACAGATTCTTCTGTTTCAAGCTCCTCTGTTACAGGCTCCTCTGATGCCGGCTCTTCTGATACAGTTTCCTCTGATGCCGGCTCTTCTGATACAGTTTCCTCTGATACCGGCTCTTCTGATACAGTTTCCTCTGATACCGGCTCCTCTGATACAGTTTCCTCTGATGCCGGCTCCTCTGATACAGTTTCCTCTGATGCCGTCTCTTCTGAAGAAGTCTCCTCTGTTGCAGGCTCCTCCGAAGTTTCCTCAACAGGCACCTCCCCGGAAACAGGGGTTTCTTCCTCTGCCGGCTCTGCCAAAACCTCTTCCGGAGCGGGCTCTGCTTCCGTTACAGCCTCAACTTCTGATGCTTCCGCCTCAACAGGTGCCGCCTCTGTAACAGCCTCCTCTGCCGCAGTCTCAACAGATGCCTCCGGCTCCTCTGAAACAACCTCTTCCTCCGCCGGTTTCTTTTCATCATTCAGAAGGTACTTATCATCCTGCTCCATAACGGAAACACGTCTTATGACCTCTATACACATACGGCCGTTGTGATAAGGACATTTCCACTCCTCTATAATAGGCTTATCCTCTGCGGGTTTGCCCTCTTTATCAACTTTCCAGTACCACTCGGATCCCTGGCGCTTGTCGTGGACATATTCTTTTATGAAATCCCACTCAGCCAGCGCGGCATTGAAATAATCCTTGCGAAAAGCCTGCTTCTGATATGCGTTCAGGAAACCGACCACCGTCTCTGCCTGAACCCACCAGATCCTGTCCTCGTTGACCACTCCTTTTTCACATTCATTAGCCATGGAATGTCCGTCAAAAGCCAGCTTGAAAACATTGGCTGTAAGATTTCTGGTGATGGCACTCATCTTCATGGTGTATATCTCATCATCCAAAACCTCAAGTCCCCTGTCGGTAAGCCATGCGGTCTCGATATCGTGACCGTATGAATGAAGATCTATGATGGAATTGTAATTGGCATCAAAGAAAACATCCTGTCTGTGAAGCGCAGGATTATATATACGCCCTGCTATGGTATCCAGAATCCACCCGATCTTGGTCTTCGCAGGCTCGTATTTACATACTCTGTAAAGCTCGGTATATGCCTCAAAAACATGAAGCAGCGTATTCATGGTCTTTGCAGCTATAACGCCGTTCTCGGAAAGCTTTTCGTTGGATTCGGGCTTGAAATCGATGGTGAAAGCCTCAAGATATCCTATCTCATCAGTACATTTTGACTCAATGACATCAAAGATACGCTTTGCCAGATGAAGAGCGTTCTCCTCTCCAAAGGCATCGTAATAGCTTGAGAGCGCATATATGGCAAATGCCTGATTATAAGTGTGTTTGGTGCTGTCATTTACCTTGCCGTCATATGTCACAGACCAGTAAACGCCGCCGTTCATATTATCAACGCACTTTGCGCGCATGAAATCATAAGCAGCCTTGGCACACTCACTGATATCCTCGGAAGAATAACCGTGCTGTGCACACTCCTCCTCAGTGATCAGTCCGTCTTTTATGAGCAGATAGACATTGGAGAAAAACCACGTGATGCGGTTATTTAAGATACATCCCTTAACAGCCTGTCTGTCTATTTCGAGATTGTAATCCATGTAACCGTAAAAACCGCCATATTCCTTATCTCTCTTGGACATCCAGAATGGAATGATGACGCCTAAAAGATGCTCTTTTGTCTCCGCTCCGAGGGTTTGTAATCTGGTCATGCCTAACCTCCCATAAATACAAAATCAGTTCAAATCCACAAAAACCGTTTTTTCAATGTTTTAAACAAAAACACACGTGTATAATATACAACATTATTGCAATTCTTACAACAAATTTTGTAAAAAAATGTCAAAAAACAAACCATTTTTTAATCCGAACACCGGAGTGAAATCATACTGAGAAGTTACAAGTGGCAGGCACCGGATCAAAATCCGGTGCCATGCTCATAAACATATCATTATCTCTTTCCGAGTTCGGTATCGTTCCAGTCGGTCTCGCTGTGATCCTTGATGTATTTAACTATCTCATCGAACTTGCAGAATGCAAGGGAAACATAGCTGTCAGCACATCCGTAGTAGATAGCGATCTTTCCGCTCTCCGGATCATGAATTGTAGCACACGGGAATGTTACGTTCGGGACAAATCCTCTCTCCTCATACCACTCTTCGGGAGTGAGAAGGAAGTTTTCGCATCTGTAGAGAACCTTTGAAGGCTCCTCAAGATCAAGGATCGCACCGCCGATAGAATATACAAAACCGTTGCAGGTTCCGGATACTCCGTGGTAGAACAGAAGCCATCCCTCGCTGGTCTCGATGGGAGCAGCGCCTCCGCCGATCTTAACCGACTCCCACCATTTGCCGTTGGCTCCCATCACATGTCTGTGATGTCCCCAGAACTCCATATCCGGTGAGTCAGAGATAAAGATATCTCCAAATGGAGTATGCCCGCTGTCAGACGGACGGCTCAGCATTTTGTACATACCGTTAATCTTACGCGGGAAGAGAACCGCATTTCTGTTGAAGGGGATGAAAGGGCTCTCAATGCGGACAAAGGACTTGAAGTCTTTCGTCTTTGCCATACCGATGGATGCTCCGAAGAAATCCTGGCACCATATAATGTAATATGTATCCTCTACCTTCACAAGTCTGGGATCGTATGCATATTTCGGCATGAAATCATTGCCGTCCTCATCCTTGAAAGGTATCTTGTCCTGGTCAAAATCCCAATGTATACCATCTTCACTCCTGCCAAGGTAAATGTAAGGTATACCGTTAGTCTGCTCTCCTCTGAACACGCCGATAAACTTGCCTTCATAAGGCATAACCGCGCTGTTGAAGATCCTGGCAACTCCCTCTATGGGATTGCGGTCAATAATGGGGTTCTCGCTGTATCTCCAGATAGGAGCTCCCTTTATCTCTTTGTCTGTGGGTCTGTCCTGCCATGGTACGTTTGGTACTGCCGGTGCTATCATCTTGATCTCGCTCATTTTCCACCTCCGAAATGTGTGTGTAAACCTGCAGGCGTTAAGCAACGCCCGCTTTAATTATTTAGCCCAATTATACTTAATCTTTTCTGTTTTGTCAACTAATTTTTTAATTAATTTCTTAACTATTTTTGATTAATTAATTACCCGCTGTCATTTAGGGTTTCCTCAGCCTGTAATAACCTTCATGAATTCCTTTCAACAGAAAAGATCAATTTTGCAAACCAGCCTCTCTGACGCGTTCCTCCTGCCTTTTCTCCGGTAATAAAACCTTTTGCGGCAATCTTCTGGCGAACTCTTTTTCAATATCTTTTGCCAAAAATCTGAGGGCAATCTCCTCCGGCGGACAATTTTTGAATATATCATCAAAATTCATGCGAAATTCCTTTGACGCGGCCATATCCGACGCCAGCTGCTTAAATTTCCTCTCCGAAGCATCTTTTCTCAGCTCATCGGTGTAAGGGCTGTCATCCTGCGCACCTGCATGGACTGCCTCATTGTATATCAGCCTGTTTACTACCAGTATCGCCATTTTTTCTTTTAAATCTTTTTTCTTTTCCTCGGTTAATTCTTGTCCCTCAAGCTTTTTTGTATCCTCCAGCAAAAGCTGGGCAGCCTGGACAGACCACTTGGTGGTATCGGCGAAAAGTCCGCCTTTTTTTGCCGCCAAACGTCCCATCCTCTGGATCTTTGACCACGCTCTTCCCTCAAGCCTTATGTTCTCGTTAAGATTCAGTATATTGGGTCTCTGTCCCTCCGGAAGCTTTTTATACACATCCCACATCTCGAGCTTCTTTCTGAAGGCGTTGTTTTTCATAAATACAACATCCCTCTTCAACTGCTCTGTTATGGGAAATACAAAGGTCTGCGTCAGCTCGTACAACATGAGTTCATCCTGGGTCGGTACTTCTCCCGCCGTCAGTTTTTTCATGATTCTGTCATTTAACAGCGAATCCCTGTAAACGGTAATCCTCTCCAAAAGCTTTTGTTCTGTTTCTATAAGCTTTTTTGTATAACCGTTTCCCTTCTTGAAATCACTTTCTCCCGTTATAAAACGCTGTTCCAGTGTTTTCGTCTCCGCCTCAAGTTCCTTAAAAATCTTTTTCATTTCTGCCATAAATTCCCTGTCGGCATCCCCGCCCCACTCAAGGAATTTACTGTATCTGTCAAGTTCAAGCTTATCCAGGATCGCCCTGTATCCGTTATGTTCTTCAAAATATTTTTTCAGTTTTGCCTCGTTGGCATCAAAATCATCTTCTATTTCCATGCCGGCAAGTCTGAAAGCCTGCTCCATCAATTGGTCATACTCCTCTTTGATGTCCGCCTCCTCTTTCACGAGCTTGTCGGGATCTTTCTCCGCCATTTCCTTGAACTCAGGATCATTTATGATCTCCTGGATCATTTCAGGCGTAACATATTTATAATGATTCTTTTCGAAGATCATCTTAACGGTCTCTTCAAGATTCGTTTCTCTGACGAACTTGTGGTCGCGCTCCGTATCACGCTCCGACTCGATACGTCTGTTTTCCGTGATGATGCCGATCATATAGGCGCATCTCAGGAAATACTCCATCCGCTCTTTTCTCTTCTCGTCATCCTTCAGCCTGTTGATCTCTTCCTCCAGCTCTTTCTTCATGGATATCAGATAGTCAAGCTGCCCCCCGGCGGATTCAAGCTGTCCAAGGACCCCCGAAATATCATCATCACTTATAAATGATGCTTTATCCTGCTCTTTTGCCCTCTGAAAGCCCTCATATTTCCCTTTAAGGTATGCTACCCTTTTTTTCATTGCGAGTATGGACTCGTCCAGCATTTTCAGCAGTGATTTCTGATTGGCGTTTTTCTGTGGCATATACGGTCATCCTCCAAACATTTTTGATCCTGTGAACCCTAATTGCAAAAAGAAATAACGAAAAAATACAGATCCTGTCTTTGCTATGATCGAACATCCTTCACACTGTCCTTGATCACAAGGTTTCCGTCTATGACATAAACCCTGTGTTTCGATGTATCATTGCGTATGCGTGATGCCAGGACCTCTACGGTCTTTTTTGCCATCTCGGTGAAATCAACTTCATAAGTTGAAATAGCCACATTGCAAAGCCCGGGATATATAAAATTATCATAGCCTACTACCGAGATGTCTTCCGGCACCGAATATCCGGCATTTTGCAATTTCATTATCAGCTTTCCGGCGGTGATATCACAGTTGCAAAAAAAGGCTGTCGGCATATCTTTCGGAAGCCTCAAAAAACCCTCGTCATCTATGAGCCCGTCACCGTACGAACGATCGTCGATCAACCACTCTTTTTTTACCTCAATGCCTTTTTCCATCAGGGCTTTATTGTATCCGAAATATCTGTCCGTTATGGATGTTGTGGCCAGGATCGTACCGGCAAACCCTATCTTTCTGTGTCCCATGTTCAAAAGATATCTCGTAACCTGGTAACCGCCCTCAAAGTTGTTGGACACGACGGAATCCGCACTTTTGTCCTCATCAAGGAAATCCATATATACCAGAGGAATGCTCTTATTTTTTATCAGAAATTCTCTGTATTCGCTCTGAATACGTCCTATCACGATGATGCCGTCAATCTTTTGCTCCTTCAAGAGTCTGGGCAGCTCATTTGACGTCTCCATCTCACGGGTTATCACCTCCAGCATCGCATAAGAACCCATATTTGATGTCAGCATTACCACATCCTGATACAGCTTCCAGTACAATGAAGAATATTTATCCAGATAAGCCTCGCCGATAAAAACACCGATATTAATGTTATCAGGCAGCGTATTACCGGCTGCCATATTCGGTGAGGCGTACCCCATCTCCTCCGCGATCTTTATGATCTTTTCCCTCATCTCCGGGCTGACTCCCTTTTTTCCGGATAATGCTTTGGAAACGGATACTGTGCTCACACCGACTTTCTGTGCGATATCGGACAGTCTCACTGTCTTCGACATGATCAAACCTCCCTTGTATAATATGTAATGGCACGATTCGTAAACGAATCACCAGTCGCTTCGCGATCCCTCGCCGGGATGGCATCATGCACTCGTGCCTCGTGCATGATATACGTTGCCCTATCGGTCAGAACCATTACAAATCATGACTTCGTCATGATGGTTCCTCCCTCAATGCAGGCAGGATCACCCTGTGATCCTGCTCAATCAGTCGGAATCGTAAAACATCATGACCCCGTCACGACGGATCCTCTCTCAGATATATCAATATGCTGACGTTATCGCCCCAGGGATTTGCTATCATAAGTCCGGCATTCATGAGAGTATCTCCATGAAGCTTTATGATCTCCTCCCCCTCGGCTTCCACTCTGTATACGCCCTTCGGATCAAGACCCTTAAGCCTCAGATTCCTGCTGTGACAATTGGGTCTGCCCAGAACCTGCACAAACACTACCAGAGATTCCTTCCTGTCCTTGGAAACGATCTGTACACAGTCAAAAATGTTATTTTCCCTGAATGATGCGATGCGATAGAAATCACCGTTTCTCACAAGGTCATTATATTTGTGATAGTTCTCGATCTGCGCAGGTATCATGCTCACCTCATCAGGTGAGATCTTTGTGATATCCAGCTCATAACCAAATGTCCCCAGCAGAGCCACATCTCCCCTTGTCTTAAACGGAGTGGTCCTGCCCACGGTATGATTGGGACAGTCAGAAACATGGGCTCCCATGGTTGAGAGCGGATATATAAGCGATGTTCCTTCCTGTATCTTAAGTCTTTCGATCGCATCCGTATCATCCGAGCACCAGATCTGCGGGCTGTAGTACAACATACCCGGATCAAACCTTGCTCCGCCTCCGGAACAGTTTTCCAGCAGAAGATCCGGGAAATCACTGACAAGGCGCTCCTGCAGTTCATATACCGCCAGAACGTATCTGTGACAGAGTTCTCCCTGGTTTTCTTTTCCGAGATAAAGACTTCCCGGATCTGTGATCTGACGGTTCATATCCCATTTCAGATACTCTATGTTTGCACTCTTTAACACTGATGAAATGCAGCCATATACATATTCCACAACCTCAGGTCTTGTAAGATCCAGCACAAACTGGTTTCTTGATTTTGACGGTGTACGGTTTGGAAGGGCTATAGCCCAATCCGGATGTGCCCTGTAAAGATCCGAATCCGGCGAGATCATCTCCGGTTCCATCCATATTCCGAATTTCAGGCCGATCTTATTTACCTCATCCACCAGGTATTTAAGTCCGCCCTTTATCTTATCTTCATTAACCTGCCAGTCACCGAGGCTCGAATTGTCGTCATTTCTACGTCCGAACCAGCCGTCGTCCATAACCAGCATCTCTATACCGCAATTCTTTGCTTCCCTCGCTATGCTCAAAAGCTTGTCAGTGTCAAAGTCAAAATATGTTGCCTCCCAGTTATTTATCAACACAGGTCTGGTACGATCTTTATATGAGCTTCTGATAAGATGTTCCCTGTACATATCATGATAATTTCTCGTCATCCGACCCAGACCCGATGCACTGAATGTCATGACAACCTCCGGCGCCACAAACTCATCCCCGCTTTTCAGCTCAAAATCAAAACAGTCCGGATGAATGCCCATCATAACGCGCAGTGAATCAAACTGGCTCTTCTGGGCCTGTGCCAGGAAATTTCCCGAGTATACAAAGCTGAATCCGTATACTCTGCCTAAATCCTGTGTTGCATTTTTTTCCACCAGTGCCATAAAAGGATGTTCCTGATGTGAGCTCTCACCCCTTACGGAGCCGACAGATGTCCTTCCGTAACCCAAGGGTCTTATATCTATCTGTCTCTCCCTTGCCCATGAACCGTATAATGATAAAAACTCAAAATCCTCCGAGTCCATATCCATGGTCATGCTCATGATCTTTGTGAGATGGATAGGTGCTTCGTCCGTATTCTTTACCGTGATGCTCCTTACTATACAGTCCTCTTCTTCGAAAACACTGTAATACAGCACCGCCTCGAGCCCGATGGTATCATCTGACATTTTGACAGCCAGCGTTTCCACATTTTCATTGCCCGGAAAAGTAGACGGAAGCCCCTTTAACTCAGGCTTGCCCTGCAAGATCTCATGACTCCTGTAAGTAAGCTGGACTGCCTCATGACCGTTTTTGTCCCTCACCTGTATGCTGCCGTCTCTGTAATCCCCGAGAAAACTTCCGGCATATTCCGTGGGGAAACTGTCAAGGAAGGAACCTCTGTCTCTCTCATTTTGAGAGGGTACATACGGTGCCTCGAAAATGCGCATCAGGTAATCGATCCCGTCGTCCGTGATCTTACTGCCATAGTAAATATGTCCGAGAAAATTTTCTTTATCCACAACCCCCAGACAATAACTTGTATTTTTTGTATCAAGCTTAAAAATTCTCTTCTCTCTGTTATAACTGATCATAAAGTACAACCTCCTGTTATTCGGATTGTTTTATCGCATCGTCTTAACGTATGCCGACAGACTCTTGATGAGTGCCAGTGCCTCAACATGCCCTTCTTTTACAAGTTTGGGAAGATCTGATGTGCACACCAGTATCTTTCCTTTGGTCCTCTCTCCCTTGAGCTCGTACAGCAAGCCAAGGTTATGATTGCGTTCAAAATTATCTATCATTCCGGCAATAGGTTTAATATCCGTCCCATCCAGAATAATGCATCTGCTGTTTTCCACTATCGAAAACCATTGTGGAGTGGTATAACTCTCCGTCGGAAATTCACGGAAAGCCGGGTGATCCTTGTCTATATTCAGTCCCAGAGTGCCAACAGGGATTTCTTTTCCCATGCCCTCGGATATCTGCCTGAACATGTGGAAGCACCAAAAATCAGTAGCATATGTGCCTTGTATGGATTTGCTGTTCTCTTCATCCCCCGGGAAGAGCAAAACATTTTCTCCCGCCTTAGCCTTTTCTTTTGCCTCACTGACATCGGTACAGTATTTTATGTTCCGAAGCTCTTCTTCACCATCTGCCATTGTGGGATAAGAATAGAGAGTATAGCTGTTCTCTGCCAGGATCTTGCAGTCGCTGCCTCCGGACTCATCCATAACAGGAGTTGTATACAGAGTGATCTCCAGCTCATAGACATGGATAACATCACTCTGGGGCAACTCTATAGCAGCTTCGGATATTATGCTGCGCCCGTCTCTCTTAAGCTCATCCAGTCCTATGGTGACATCCTCTGCCAATACCGCGCCTGTCGCCTTATTTTTGAAAACATACTTTAATTCTGCCGAGGGCAGCTGTTTCTGACTGTATGCACTCAATGAAACCTTAAAGTTGAAGCGTCCGCCGTTTTTTAATATATAGGTCTCGAATTCAGCCTGGATCACAATGTTGCTGCAGAACCTTCGCCAGTCTTTTGCGCTTATAAGACCTTTGTTTTCCATAAATGAATCCAAAACTCCCACCAGCGCGGTTCCCTGTCCCATGAAATCCTGAATGTCCAAAAGCTGGAAACCTGCAAGGCTCTCCGTACGCAACAGCGTCTCTATCTCATCTTTATAGCAGGCTACTGCCAGCGCACCTGAATTTTTGAAATAATCCTCGGCTCTGTCGGAAAGACCTTTTTCCTCCAGCCTCTCTTTGAAGATCTTAAGATTTTCCGGTTGCAGAACGCCTGAGTACTTTTCTGTCTCCCTGAAATCCGGATAAGTCACATACTGTCCCACCTCATGGGATATAACAGGTATTTTGGGAACGAGCTCATCTTTTACCTCTGACAGCTTTACTTTTTTTATACCGGTACCGTACTGGATCTCCACAAATCCATCTTCGGATTCTTTTTTCGAAGTATCAGCCCGGGCTCCGCGTATGGCATTATCGTAATTGAAAACCGTTCCCGGCACAGCAGTCTGCACATGACCGTAAGGTTTGTCACAGGCTGCATATGATCCTCTGATCTGTCTGTCTATGGTAAATCTCACACCGCTGAAGAAATCATCATAGGGCTGGATATTTGGCGACCATTGGAAGTTATTTGAACCCTGGGTATACAGAATGTTTTTTCTGTACTCCTTGTATTCCTTCAAAAGACGGTTCATAGCCTTCGCATTTCCCCAGAGTTCATTGCCAAGAGACATCATGCAATATGAAGGATGAGTCGAAAACTCCTCCAGCATATAAAAACCCTCTTTGCGCAGGAACTGCTGGGCAGCTTCATCATAACCCTCATCTCCCTCGCCGCAAAATGTTCCCCAGAAGGGAAGCTCAGGCTGCATATAGATTCCCAGAAGATCCGCTGCCAGAAAAGCCGCCTCCGGAGGACAGCATGTATGGAATCTGTAATGATTGATCCCCATATCTTTTGCCGCCTTCATAACTTTAAGCCATCCATATACATTCATAGGCGCAAAGCCTGTGAGCGGGAATATCATGCCGTCATGTTTGCCGCGCAGAAACGTTTTCTGGTCATTGATATAGAAATGCATGCCCTTTGCGGAAAAACGTCTTAGTCCGAAAAACATCTTCAAACTGTCTTTTGCATCATCGCCAAAGGGAGAAACCACTTTGCGGGTTGTTATCCGGTTCACATCGTGATCTATGGCAACGATCTCTGCCCGGATCTCATATACAAAAGGACGCTCATCGGACCACCTGAGCGGATTATTGTCGATAGGTATCTCTATTTCAAGCTCTGAGGTTCCGGCCTCAACCGGCATGGCATGTACCGAGAAAGCTCCCCTGCTGTTGAGATGTTCCGTTAACTTCTCCAACATGGAATCCTTTGTGGAAGCCTCAGGACATTCTGCCGCAAGCTTTGCGATCTCAGACATATCGCTGTCGGTTGTGCTGTATTCCTCCTTAAGGCGGATGGCGCTGTATGTCACACTGAGATCAACCTTAATGCTCTCCGGACTGTAATTTTCAAAAGTATATGTCAAAACCGCACTGTTATCCTTTAACCTGCTGCGTGCAGCCACAGACTTTATCCTGACCGTATCATAAACACGGATGGAGATATCACCCAGGATACCGTTCCAGTTTGTCTGGGTATCAACACTTGTAAGATGCCCTCCGGGTGTTTTGTATTCCGTGTTTGACACCATGATGACAATCTCCGCTTTTTCCTGTTTGATAAGCCTTGTGATGTCATATTCATGAGGTTTTACAAAACTGTCAAACCTTCCGGCGAACTCCCCGTCAACCCATACATATGATATTCTGGTGCGTTCCAGATGCAGGACAAAACGCTTGTATTCCTCTTTCGAACTCTTTTTCCCAAAAACAGAAGACAGATCCACGGTGCGTTTAAACCATATGTATCCCTCCATTACATAAGGATCGTAGAGGTATCCGTCAGGCCTGTCATGTCCCGGTTCCTTTTTTTTGCGCAATGCAACAGTCCCCGGAAGTTCAAACTCATCGTCGAATCTGTCCTTTTTCTCAAAATGTTTGAAAAGTCCCTGCTTTTCTTCGTCAAGGCAAAACTCCCATTTTCCGCTCAAATCGATGATAGTGCTCATATTGTATCCTCTTATTTTTCCGCCTGCCTGAAATATACACATTTCACTGATATAGCAGGCTGTTTTTTCTCATCAGTAAAATAATAATACCACTCAACATAACTATATGTCGAGTGGTATTAAGTAACAAATTAATTTATAACAGATTAATTATTTAATCGTTTTTTTGTGAATTATGACAGTATCAATCATCATCATCTTTCACTGCAGTGTAAACGGAACGTTTTCTGGCCATTTCGTCACTGTCGAGATACTCGTCATAGGTAGTGATCTTATCTATGATAGTGCCGTCCGGCATAAACTCTATGATACGATTTGCTGTAGTCTGTACAACCTGATGGTCTCTCGATGCAAACAGAAGGACTCCGGGGAATTTGATCAGTCCGTTATTCAATGCAGTTATGGATTCCATGTCCAAATGGTCGGTAGGCTCATCCAACAACAGCACGTTTGATCCCTCTATCATCATACGTGAGAGCAAAACCCTGACCTTCTCACCACCGGATAAGACCTTCATCTTTTTGACACCGTCATCACCGGCAAAGAGCATTCTACCCAAAAATCCACGGACATAAGTAACGTCCTTTATCTCCGAAAAACCTGTAAGCCATTCTGTGATATTTAGGTCGTTGCCATCAAATATAGCAGTGTTATCCTTCGGAAAATATGACTGTGAAGTCGTGACGCCCCATTTGTACTCACCTTCATCCGGCTCCATCTCACCGGTAAGGATCTTAAATAACACAGACTTGGCAAACTCATTACTGCCGACAAATGCCACCTTATCATCCCTGTTGAGTATAAAAGAAACATTGTCGATAACCTTAACACCATCGATGGTCTTGGAAATATTGTGAACCTCCAGAACCTCATTTCCGATCTCACGGTTGGGACGAAAATCTATGTAAGGATATTTTCTGGAAGAAGGTTTAATCTCATCAAGCTGAATCTTCTCCAGAGCTTTCTTTCTGGATGTTGCCTGCTTTGACTTTGAAGCATTTGCAGAGAATCTGGAAATAAATTCCTGTAATTCCTTGATCTTCTCTTCCTTTTTCTTATTGGCTTCTTTCATCTGTTTTATGAGAAGCTGTGAAGACTCATACCAGAAATCATAATTGCCTGCGTAAAGCTGGATCTTTCCGTAATCGATATCAGCTGTATGTGTGCACACTTTGTTAAGGAAATATCTGTCATGGCTCACTACTATGACAGTATTGTCAAAGTTTATAAGGAATTCCTCCAGCCATGCGATAGCGTCCAGATCCAGGTGGTTTGTAGGCTCATCCAGCAGCAATATGTCCGGGTTTCCGAAAAGCGCCTGTGCCAACAATACCTTAACTTTCATGGCTGACGGCATATCTGCCATCTGTGTATAATGATATTCCTCGGAGATACCCAGACCATTCAGCAAAGTAGCCGCATCACTCTCAGCATTCCAACCATCCATCTCAGCAAATTCCGCCTCAAGTTCGGAAGCTCTGATACCGTCCTCGTCGGAGAAATCTTCTTTAAGGTATATGGCATCCTTTTCTTTCATTATCTTGTATAATCGTTCATTTCCCATTATGACCGTATCCAGGACATTGAACTCATCATATTTGAAGTGATCCTGCTTCAGGAATGAAAGTCTCTGTCCGGGTGTCACTGTAACATCTCCGCTGGTAGGTTCAAGTTCTCCTGTCAAAACTTTGAGAAAAGTAGACTTTCCCGCACCGTTGGCACCTATCAGACCGTAGCAGTTTCCTTCTGTAAACTTTACATTAACATCCTCAAAAAGTGCCTTCTTTCCGAATCTAATAGAAACATTGTTTGCCGCTATCATGTTAAAATCCTTTCCATTTCAATAAAACTACCCAAAACAAGGGACATACTAACACAAAAGCAGGGCTTTTTCAAGCCCTGCTTTGAACAATGATATCAATGATCAACACAACCGCTAAAGAACGCTCTGATCTCCGAAGATTGAAATCCCCTGCGATAAAGGTAAGCTTTGAATTTACAGATACTGTCGTAATCAGCTTCCTCCGGATCAAAATGTCTCTTGCGGGCAAGCTGTGATATCAGCTCTGACGGATCTCCCGTATAACACTCCTCTATGGCATTATCACCGGTCTCACTGTCTATGCCTTTAAGGAACAGCTTCTGTTTGAGACTCTGCCGTGAGATACTGCTGTGTGTCCTGACATAGGACCTTGCAAAACGCTCATCATCCAGATAGGAAAGACCTCTCAGATATTCAATAACCTTATCCGTATCTTCCGGTGAGGCACCTTTATCAAGAAGCTTTTCGCGCATGCATTTTACAGAGTAATCCTGTCTTGAAAGCAGCCATAAAGCCTTTTCTCTGGCTGCACGGATATCTAAGCCGGGTTTGCGACCGGACTCATCTTCCGATTCTGTATACTCCGATTCATAGTCTTCCGGTCCATAATCATCCGCAGTCTTGATACAAGCCGTATCAGCAGACTTATCTCCGGTATTATCAATTTCCTCTGCTGTGATAACCCACTCTTTGCCGAAACCAACCGGCATTATATCACCACCTTAAAAAAAACTAACAAAGGTCAAAAGCCCGGAAAATAGAACTAAGCTTTTGACCCGGATAAAAACAACCTCTCAACTCATTAGTATGGTAACGATATCAATAATCAGCTATGGAATCAGAACCCTTGTCTGCCTTTGCAGACTTTTTGGCTTTGGCCGGAGTATCGGATGAAACCTGGGAATCTGACTGCTGTGCGTCGGCCGGATCCGTTTTGCCTATCCCGTGATGAGCCCTCACGAGTGCCTCGATCTCGGCGCATACATCCGGATGTTCCTCAAGATAAGTCTTTGCATTCTCCCTGCCCTGACCGATCTTCTCTCCCTTATATGCGTACCATGCTCCTGATTTATTGACAATGTCGGCCTCTGCCGCAAGATCCAGGATGTCGGAAACTCTGGATATTCCTTTGCCGAACATTATATCAAACTCAGCTTCCTTGAAGGGCGGAGCTACCTTATTTTTCACTACGCGGACTCTGGTGTGATTGCCCACTACCTCTCCCGACTGCTTAAGCGACTCTACTCTTCTGACATCAAGCCTTACCGAAGAATAGAACTTAAGAGCGCGGCCGCCGGTGGTGGTCTCCGGATTACCGAACATGACACCCACCTTTTCCCTGAGCTGATTGATAAATATAACAATGCAGTTGGATCTGGAGATGGCTGCCGTAAGCTTACGCAAAGCCTGTGACATAAGCCTTGCCTGAAGACCCACATGGGAATCACCCATATCTCCCTCGATCTCGGCCTTTGGCACAAGCGCAGCAACCGAATCCACGATCACTATATCCACAGCGCCGGATCTCACCATGGTCTCGGTGATCTCAAGCGCCTGCTCTCCGTTATCCGGCTGTGAAATATAAAGATTATCTATGTCAACGCCTATATTCCTAGCATATACCGGATCAAGCGCGTGCTCGGCATCGATAAAGCCTGCGATACCGCCTCTCTTCTGAACCTCTGCAACACAATGAAGTGCCACCGTCGTCTTACCTGATGACTCAGGTCCGTATATCTCGATAATACGGCCCTTGGGTAAACCACCCAATCCCAATGCGATATCAAGGCTTAATGAACCTGTAGGAACTGTCTCAACACTCATGGCTGCAGCAGGATCACCCAGCTTCATGACCGAACCCTTACCGTACTGCTTTTCAATCTGTGAGATTGCTACCTCCAACGCTTTGATCTTGTTCTCATCTGCCATAATAAAAAATCCTCCGTTTTCTCCCGAACTTGTGTTCGTTTACTCTGATACAATATTACATTTGATATATTATGTCAACTGTTTTTTGGAAAAATTCGAAATTTTTTTCGATTTTTGAAGAAGCGCGCCAACTTCGCCGTCTTTCAAAAATCCAACATTATGCGATTGACCGAAAAAGGCGTTCCGATCACACGGAACGCCTTTAATATAGTGTATCTGTATTCAATTGTCAATAGGTTTTTGATCACTTCTGCTCTGCTGTCTTCAGGAGATCCAGGATCTTTGCCTCGGGTACTGCACCAACGGATTTTTCAACGAACACGCCTTTATTCATGGTGACAAGAGTCGGAATGTTCATAACGCCGTATTTAAGCGCAAGATCAGAAGCTTCATCAACATTCACCTTGCAGAATGTATATTCCGGATGCTCCTCGGCCAGCTTGTCCACCAGGGGACTTACCATCTTGCAGGGGCCGCACCAGTCAGCATAGAAATCGATCAGCACCGGTTTGTCATTTTTCATAACAACATCATCAAAATTCTCAGTTGTAAGCATTGTAACACTCATAGTAAACCTCCTTTTGTGAGAACCAAACAGCGAGATAATCTTTGATTTTCGAGCATGGTTCTGAATAGTTACCTTTATGTTAGATATATGGACAGAAAACATTGTATCAATTTCTTGAAAATTCCGCAAGTACCAATCCTTTGTTGCGATCCAGCGTCATGCCGACACTCCATGCATTGATGAACAGCAGCAGGGGATTTCCTTTCATATCTATGACTTTCTTCATATCCGAGGTGCCGGACAGCCTGTCCATATCTACCTCATCCTTATTCTCAACCCATCTGATGTGTTCATAAGGCAGGTTTTCAAGCCTTATCTCCACATTGTATTCATTCTCGAGTCTGAACTTCAGAACATCAAACTGCAAAACACCCACGACGCCCACTATGATCTCTTCCATTCCGCCCTTGTATTCCTGGAAGATCTGGATGGCACCCTCCTGGGCTATCTGCTCAACTCCTTTTACAAACTGCTTTCTCTTCATGGAATCCACTAACCTTACCCTGGCGAAATGTTCCGGAGCGAAGGTGGGAATTCCCTCAAAAGCAAACTTTTCTTTTGCGGTAGTAAGGGTATCTCCTATAGAATAAATACCGGGATCGAAAAGACCTATTATATCTCCGGCATAGGCTTCCTCCACGATCTTTCTCTCATCTGCCATCATGGTCTGGGGCTGCGAAAGCTTGACGGGACGACCGCCCTGAACATGAAATACCTCCATGCCTGCCTTGAATTTTCCGGATACAATACGCATGAACGCGATCCTGTCCCTGTGATTTTTGTTCATGTTGGCCTGTATCTTGAATACAAAGCCCGAGAAGTCCTCGCTGAAAGGATCTATCTCTCCCTTGTCGGATGTCCTGGGAAGCGGCGAATAAGTCATCTTCAGGAAATGCTGTAAGAAAGTCTCAACACCGAAGTTGGTGAGAGCCGAACCGAAAAACACAGGCGACAGCTCACCCGCAGTGACCTTTTTCTGATCGAATTCGGAACCGGCTCCGTCTAAAAGCTCGATCTCCTCATTGAGCTTGTCAAATGCTTCCTGACCTATAACCTCCAAAAGCTCGGGCGACCCCGCATCAAGCTCCACAATACTGCCTTCCGTGGTACCTTTCATGGTATCATAGAACAACATGACCTTTTTGGTGTTGCGATCGTATACTCCCTTGAACCCCTTGCCTGAACCTATGGGCCAGTTTATGGGGCAGGTTGCTATTCCGAGCTCAGACTCAATATCATCCAAAAGCTCGAAGGTATCATTGGCATCCCTGTCCATCTTATTGATAAAGGTAAAAATAGGGATATGTCTCATGACACAGACCTTGAAAAGTTTTCTGGTCTGGTTCTCGACACCCTTTGAAGCATCTATCACCATTACTGCCGAGTCCGCTGCCATAAGTGTACGATATGTGTCCTCGGAAAAGTCCTGAT
>JAILBP010000141.1:0-3443 GCA_024680835.1 Lachnospiraceae bacterium
CGGAGAAGACTACTTTGAGTTTTTCCGCAATTACCAAAAGATCCATACATTGCAGAACATAAGGTCTCTGGGCGAACCGACGGATCGTAAAGAGATCACCATGCCGATGCAGATGGTGAATGCCTGCTATGATCCCGCACATAATAACATCACCATAACGGTAGCCATCACCAATGCTCCGTTTTTTGACGTGAATGCTGATTATTACACAAATCTGGGCGGACTGGGTGCCGTGATAGCCCACGAAATGGGACATGCATTCGACAGCAACTGTATTCTGTTTAATGAAAAAGGGGAATACGATCCTGCCTGGATAAACGAAGCGGATACCGCGGCACTGAATACGCGGAATGAAAAGGCCATAAGGTATTTTGAAGACAATTTCACGGTCTTCGGAGTATATCATGTGAATGGCGAGCAGACCTTGGGTGAAAACTACGCAGATCTCGGCGGAATTGAGTGCATCGTATCCCTGACATCAAACGATGACCAGAGAAAACTCCTATTCGAAAACTACGCCCGGACATGGTGTGAGAAGATAGTTGATTCAACCCTGCTGGATCAGCTGGACTCGGACGAGCACAGCCCGGCTTATATCAGGGTAAACGCAATTTTGTCAACCATCGACAAGTTTTACGAGACCTACGGGGTGACGGAGGATGACGGAATGTATATTCCACCGGAAAACCGGATCTCAAGATGGTGACAACCCAATTTGTCTTGTTAAGAGGATGTTCAGATGAATTTACTGATTAAAACCACATTGAAAAACATTTTTTGCAAGCCTTTGCGCTCACTTATGGTCATTTTTTCCATTTTCGTGTGCGCGTTGGCTGCAATGTTTTGCTTCGATCTTGTACAGACAGAGCAGGGGCTTCTGGAGAATATCTTCACCGAGGTCAGTGGAGAGGCGGATGTCAGTGTCACCACTTTCATCGATGAAGAGATCGATCTCCCGGAAGAGCTGCCGGAATACAGAGCTTTGCCGGTTATCAATTTCACTGAGACACTGTATGAGGATGTTGAGGGTGAATACTATATTGTCACAACCGATGATTTTACCATAAAGGGTGTTGACACCGATCTGGCTGCTGATATGGGACTTATGGAGCATATGGATCTGGGTGTCTCAGAGATCATAGTGACAGATCAGTTTGCAGATGAGTATGGGTATAAAGCGGGAGATAACATTGTCGTACACGATAAAGCAGGAGAAGAGCACATTTTCACTGTTGTAAAGATAGTAAAAGCAGATCAGAAAAAACTCCTGTTCCGTGGGAAAAGTGCGGTTGTCAACAAAGAGAGTTCCAATATCCTGACCTGCGGAAAACATACTTACGGGATGATATTTCTGGATATACTGGATGATGAGCGCATTTCAGATGCTGAGACCATATTGGATGAAAGATATGGAAATAAGAATGTTGTACACTATTCAATGGATGATGAAACCCGTTCATATATGTCGGAGTTGTACGGTCTTCTCTTTGTAGTGTTTGCGATAGCCTTTCTTTTGGTAGTATTTATAACGGCTTCAATCTGCGACAGGATAGTGTCCGAGAGGATGTCCTTCATAGGAACTCTCAGAAGCCTTGGCATGAGCACAGGCAAAACGGTATGGATCCTGTTGATGGAAAACATTTGCTATGCACTCTTAGGCAGCGTCCCCGGTGTTTTACTGTATATAGGAATCCGACCCTCCATGATGAATAGTATGTTTGATCTCTCTGCTGAGGGCGTGTCGATCGAAGTGTTCATCCCGGAGCTTTCGGTATTCCTGGCGATAGGAGTGATACTCGGCGCTATCCTGGTAGAATGCCTGATCCCCATGAAGGCTATCATGAAAGCTATCCGTACATCCATCAGGGACATCATCTTTGACAACAGGGATACGGAATACAGGATGTCAAAGAGCGCTATTATAACAGGCTTTGTATTTCTGGTCATAGGTGTGGTGTCATTTTTCGGGAAGAGCATGATCACTGCGGGAATATGCCTTGTGTCCTGCGTTACGGCCCTTGCATGCCTGTATCCGCTGATACTGAAGGGGGTCGTGACGCTTGTCGAAAAGATCTCAGACAGAATCGGTGACGCGAGATCATCACTGGCATTTCGTGAGGTTATATCCAGAAAGAGTACCGTAGGAAGTGGCGTTTTGTGTGCCACCTCTGCTGCAATGTGTATCATCATAGCTACCATATCCGGATCAATGGCATCAATTTATAACCCCGATCTGTTCACCTGTGATGTTATCGTTGACTGCTCCGATATGAGCAAATACTTTTCGTTTGTGGAACATCTGGAAGGAGTCACAGATACGGAATATGTGTATTGTTATCCCGCAAACATGAATATAGATGATGACACAACACTCCGTGCAGGTTTTATCTACGGTTATCCCGAAGGCGGGTTCAAATACTACAACGGTCTTCACGAAATGCCTGATTCACTGGAACCGGGGACTGTATGCATCGAAAAAAACTGGGCAAAACAAAACGGCAAGGCTGTGGGTGACACTATAAAGATCAGCTTCAATCCCGAAGGCGTTTTCCCAATAGTAAAAGAGTTTACAGTGGCATCTTACTATAAGATCGATCAATTCGAATCGATGAAAAATGATTTTGTTATGTGTGAGTCGGATTTCATCGATATATTTCACGACAATCCCGGATATCTCCTTGTAAGATCCGATGATCCGGACACAGTCAGGGATGAGATAAAAAAATACGCTGTCGGCAGATACGCTCAGGTCAGAACCAGACAGGAGATCATAGACACCAATAAAAAGGACAGCGCCACATCAAATAAGGTATTAACAGTTTTGATCAGTGTTGCATTCCTCATGACATTCATCGGTATGGTGAGCAATCAGACCATAGGCTTTGAAGGACGCAAAAAGGAATGCGCCGTCATGTTGTCCACATCCATGACTAAGAGAACGCTTACCGGTATCCTGTTCCGTGAGATGTTCATAACATCGTGCATTTCCGCGACTACAGGAGCCATAGTCGGGGCGCTGATGTTCACGGTGATCAAAAAAGCCATAGACAGCTCCCAGATGCTGGCGCTTCCGGTGGAACTGGATATCATACTTATACTGAAGCTGTGGATTCTGATGATGGCAGTATTCACTCTCTCAGTTCTCTTCCCCGTAAAGAACATGCGAAAGATGAAGCTGTCAGAGCAGCTGAAATATGAGTAAATCCGGTTGCTATTCCTTCAGCAAATACCATGCAGTATCCGGGTTGTCGGCATGTCGGTCAGATCGTAAGATGATAAAACAGACTGAAATCAGTAACATACCGGTAATATATTCAAGACGAATAATTCAAAGCGAATAAATCAAGGAGAATGACATGAAAACACTTATAGAAGCCAATAATGTGGTCAAAATCTTCGGCAAGGGAGACAATATCAATCGTGTTTTGGACGGCTGCAGCATG
>JAILBP010000251.1:0-2079 GCA_024680835.1 Lachnospiraceae bacterium
TTTTACAGGGTAATATTTGGAGAGTAATAATGTCAGACATTACAAAAGAGATTGAATCAAGGCGCACTTTCGCCATAATAAGCCATCCTGACGCAGGAAAGACTACGCTTACGGAGAAATTCCTGTTGTACGGCGGAGCCATCAATACTGCGGGGTCCGTAAAGGGTAAAGCCACTGCCAAACATGCAGTCAGCGACTGGATGGAGATAGAAAAGCAGAGAGGTATCTCAGTTACTTCATCTGTATTGCAGTTTCATTATGATGATTACTGTATCAATATATTGGATACTCCGGGGCATCAGGATTTCTCGGAGGATACATACAGAACACTGATGGCGGCAGATTCGGCGGTCATGGTAATAGATGCGTCAAAAGGTGTTGAGGCACAGACCAGAAAGCTTTTCAAGGTCTGTGTCATGAGACATATCCCTATTTTTACCTTTATCAATAAGATGGACAGGGATGCCAATGATACCTTTGAGCTGTTGGACGATATCGAGTCTGAGCTCGGAATAGCAACCTGCCCCATAAACTGGCCCATAGGTTCAGGCAAGGGGTTCAAGGGAGTATACGACCGCAACACCAAAAAGGTCATGTTGTTCTATGATACCATGAAAGGTACCACGGAAGGCAGTATTGTGGAGCTTGATGCGGGTTCGCCCGAGCTTTTGGAGGTTATAGGTCAGGAAGCATTTGACAAGCTCAATGAGGAGATCGAACTTTTAGACGGAGCCGGTGCCGAATTCGATCAGAAAAAGGTCACTGCGGGAGAGCTGTCGCCTGTGTTTTTCGGTTCGGCTCTCACCAACTTCGGTGTTGAGACTTTCTTACAGCATTTCCTGAAGATGACTTATTCTCCTCTGCCCAGAACGTCGGATAAGGGAGAGATAGATCCCTTCAGTGAAGATTTTTCGGGCTTTGTATTCAAGATACAGGCCAACATGAACAAAAATCACAGGGACAGGATCGCGTTCATGCGTATTGTATCCGGAAAATTCAAGGCAGGCATGGAGGTATTTCATGTTCAGGGCGGTCGTCCCGTAAAGCTCTCGCAACCCCAGACCATGATGGCAGATGAGAGAAAGATCGTGGAGGAAGCCTATGCCGGTGATATCATAGGTCTTTTCGATCCGGGCATATATTCCATAGGAGATACCCTTACTACCGCAAAAGAAAGGTTTGCTTTTGAGGGAATTCCCACCTTCGCTCCGGAACATTTCGCCAGGGTGAGGTTAGTGGATTCCATGAAGAGAAAGCAATTTGTAAAAGGAGTTGAGCAGATAGCCCAGGAGGGTGCCATCCAGATCTTCCAGGAATACAAGGGCGGAATGGAAGAGATCATTGTGGGCGTCGTGGGCGTTTTGCAGTTTGATGTTCTGAAGTTCAGACTCGAGAATGAATACAATGTGGAGATAAGACTTGAAAATCTGCCATATGAGCATATCAGATGGGTTGAGAATAAGGATGAGGTAGATATGGACAGGCTGTCCGGCACATCCGATATGAAGAAGGTCATAGATATGAAAGGAAATCCCCTGCTTCTGTTCATCAATGCCTGGAGTGTCGGCATGACGCTGGATCGCAATAAAGGATTGGTGCTTGCAGAATTTTCACGGAATTGATATAATGTTACCTGTCAATATGTTTAACATAAAGGTAACTATTCAGAACCAAGCTCGAAAATCAAAGATTTTCTCACTGTTTGGTTCTCGCCAAAGGAGGTTTATTATGAGCGTTACAATGCTTACAACTGAGAATTTCGATGATGTTGTTATGAAAAATGACAAGCCGGTGCTGATCGATTTCTATGCAGACTGGTGCGGACCATGTAAGATGGTGAGCCCTCTTGTAGATAAGCTGGCTGAGGAGCATCCGGAGTACACATTCTGCAAGGTGAATGTGGATGAAGCTTCCGATCTGGCACTTAAATACGGCGTTATGAACATCCCGACTCTTGTCACCATGAATAAAGGCGTGTTCGTTGAGAAGTCTGTCTGTGCCGTACCCGAGGCTAAGATTTTGGATCTTCTGAAGACAGCGGAGCAGAAGTGATCAAAAATCTATTGACAATTGAATACA
>JAILBP010000271.1:0-4040 GCA_024680835.1 Lachnospiraceae bacterium
GACGTTCCTCAGCGAGCGCTTTGTTCTGTCTGATGACTTCCTCTGCGGAGATAGTATTTTTGTTTTTCTTATTCTTACGTGGCATATTCTGTTCCTCCCGGTTTTATGTGTAATAACCTTACTGCTAATAATACACCAAAACAAAATGTCCGGTTGCGTTTTTATGTAAAAACCCAAAAATCCCTCAAAGCGACCATCTGACATTGTACACTTTGAGGGATAAAAGACTCTCTCCTCAGGCTTTTACTTTACCCTGCCCATGAATCCGGCATCTCTTAACATCTTCTCATACTCGCTCTTATTCCCCTTCGGAACCTTTATGGTGGCATCCTTCGGTGCACCCTTCAGAGCATTTTTTCCGATAGATGTGATCTTCTTAGACTTGATCTCCAGGCTCTTAAGGTTCTTGCAGCCCTTGAATGCGCCTTTGTCTATGGTCTCAACATTCTTTTTGACCACAACCTTCTCAAGACCCTTGCAGCCTGCGAAGGATTTTTCTCCGATCTTCACTATCGATCCGGGAAGCACAACCTTCTCAAGCTTTTTACACTTTTGGAAGGCTTTTTCTGATACTTTCGTCACCTTATATTTTTTTCCGTCAATGACCACAGACGACGGAATGATATACTTTTTCACATTCTTAGATGCAGGTCCTTCAAAGGTCAGGGTGTTATCGGAATTCATAGTATATGCTGCTTTCGTCTTTGAATCCGTGATGGTACCCGTACTGATGAGCTTGTCTTCATCCGGTGTGGTATTACCGGAGACTGCTTTATTGGAAGAAACTGCAGTTTTATCCGTCGTGCCGGTACCGCCGGATGAACCTCCGCCTCCTGTCGATCCGCCTCCGGATGAGCCGCCTCCGGATGAGCCGCCTCCGGATGATCCGCCCCCCGTCGGCTTGTTACCGCTGTCTACAGGCGTATATACCAACGCATAAGTTGAGAACTTATCAGTATCAAAAGTTACGGTCTTTGTAGTGCTGTCGTATTGTGCAGCAAGCTTCTCAGCCTTACCGTCATGAAGTCGTACCACATCATACTTTGAATCAGCAGATGCATTTTTTACAACCAGAGATATAGATGCCTTCTCATCAAGCTCCGACAGCTTTGTCGTCCATGCCTCCTGCTTTGCGGCAGCCTTATCATAGTTTTTCACCACATATTCGCTCAATGCCAGATCAAGGTATTGATAAGTTACTCCGGAGGCATTCTCTGCCTCTTTGATCTTAGCAATATCTTCCTGAGTGGGCTCTGCCTTCTCTACAGTAAGTAATGCATTACCATTTTCAATGTTACCTCCGGCGCTGAATCCTGCCGATGCCACTCCTGAATCATCAGACAGCTCCACAACATCCTCCGTCTTCACAAATCCGGCGCACATATGCCCGGCGTTTGCCGGCATTTCGAAGGTATAGGTTCCAACTTCCTTATCATCATCACCGGCTATCGTGTTGATGGAAACACCGTTGATGTTCAAAGTATCTTTTACATACTGGTATCCCTGCTCGGGGAGTATCTTTACTGTAACAGTCTCGCCTGCGGCGATCCACGCCTCGAAATACCCTCTCCCATCTTTGGTGTAATAACCCTTTTCATATCCGCTCATGGTCACCATGCCCTTTTCGGTTTCATACTCAATACCGTTATTCTCCTCAGGGTGATATGACACAGAGTAGAGGATGGGATCGGTAGATTTCAATACGTACCATATTTTACCTTCCGGTGTTTCTGCGTCAAAATTCAGGATATATTTATCTACTACATTCTCACCTTCTTTATCAAGATTTACATTTCCACAGCTTATGTATTCCCCGCCGATCTCTCCCGCATTATCCATCTTCTCGACATAGTTACCTTCACCTTCAGGATCGTGAGGATATGAATTGTGATACTTGCTGGTTAAGCTGACATCGCCGATACCCTCTTTGCACAAAAATCGCAATAATCCCTCTGCAAAGATCTCTACATTGGTACTGTGACTCTGCTCCTGTGGTGAGGCAGCACCCATATTTTCGCACTCAAGAGCAACCTTTGCGCTGACGATCTCCACCTTATCAACGTTACAGAAAGGATTCGTCACATTAATATGTGCGTTAAAAGTTTTTCTGTCATGGAAATCGAAGTTTGCAAATCTTACAGTTCTGATATTTTGAAATGCAGGATTTTCACCATTATTTTCTATACGTACTATGAGTGAATCCCTGAAAGACACACAATCAGCCTTTTGATCCTGCATGTTGATAATGCCATAACCCAGCTTTATTGTCGCGTATCTATTCTCAATATGATCATCCTCGCCTATAAGATGATCATAACCCTCGCCTTCCTTAAATGACATATGCCCCCACATCTCAAAGCCTGAATCCGGTTTCAATTCTATTCCCCGGAACTCATTAAAACCCTTTACATCGATTCTGGGTGACCCGTCGATCACAAGGACAAAATTCGCATTATTATTTTCTCCCCCGGTTAATTCCATATCAACACGGGTAATCACGCCATTACTGTCACGGGTCTCGATAAATTTAATCCCGTATTGGGAGGTATCCTCCATCATCACATCATTGTTTTCGCACAATGTAATCTCATTAATATTATTATCAGTAACAGTAACATCTTTCAACTTCACTGTAAGCTTACGGGCAGATCCGGGATTGCCGTCGTTATTTGACTGAAGCTCAACAGAGACTACCGCACCGGGATCAGCTGAATGGAATTGGAAAAATCCATTTTCACCTATGGGTTCATCCTTACGGTCAACCACCAGTTTATAATCTGCATTCTCATCGTTAACAACTTTAAGATAGTAATACTGTATCTCGCTCTGACATTCCACTTCATAACGATCATTTGTGTTTTTCATGTCATCCGTGAATACAACCGGAGTGAATACCTCATTATCAAAAGTACCCATCTGTACCTTCACAGACTTTCCATCAACAGTGAATGTCAATGATGTTGTACCTGAACCATTCGTTTCGTACAATGTTGCATTATAGAACTCAACTCGTTGTGACCCCTGCTGAGATTCCTGCTGGGGATCTGCCTTCACGACCTCTCCCGGTATTGTGACCATGGTGAATACCATTGCCATCACCATGATCAAAGACAAAAGTGTTCGCTGCAGTTTTCTCCCTTTTCTCATAGCTTTCTTCCTTTCCCAATATGTATTAATGAATCTGAGCCATTCCGGATCATAACAATTCTTATTCTCCTGCACGATATATCGCCTGTGCCAGTGCCTGCATGGCTTCTTTATCACTGTCCTTCATTGAGGATTTTATGGATACCGTCTCAGGCAGGATATTGATATCTTTCATGGACTCAAGATATGTGCGCATTGACTTTGCCGCCTGCGGCGCCCAGGTGCCGTTCTCCAGCAGTCCCACCGTGCGGTTTCTGTAGCCCTTGATCTGAAGATGATGCAGGAAATCCTCCATAGGTACGAATGCGCCGCCGTCATAGGTCGCACAGCACAAGATCATGCGGTCATGTCTGAAGGCATCCTCAACACATTCAGCCATGTCCTCCCTACAGAGATCTGCCACCACAACTCTCTCCTCGCCGAGATCCCTGATCATCTGAGCCAGCTCCTCCGCTGCCTTTGCGGTATTGCCGTGGATCGAAGCATGCAGTACAAATACGCCCTTTGACTCAGCCTCATAAGCCGACCAGGTCCTGTAGAGGCCAATATAATACCCGAGGTTTTCCGTCAGCACAGGTCCGTGTAACGGCAGGATCTTCTGCACATCCAGAGTATCTATCTTTTTCATGACGCCCTGAACCTGAACGCCGTATTTGCCCACGATGTTAAAATAGTATCTTCTGGCCTCGCATGCCCAGTCTTCATCCGCATCCGTGGTGCCGAACTTTCCGAAGGCATCTGCCGAAAACAGGAGCTTCTCGCTGCTCTCATAGGTCATCATGACTTCAGGCCAGTGCACCATGGGCGCCATGATAAACTTCAGGGTGTGCAAACCAAGGCTCAGCTCATCCCCCTCTTTTACCTCCAGCTTTTGATTGGTAAACTCCCTGTCT
>JAILBP010000287.1:0-61049 GCA_024680835.1 Lachnospiraceae bacterium
TGCTCATACTGCTGTCATATTCTATGATATCATCACCTGTAAGCGTGGCTAAGAGGCTTATCTCATCCTTTCCGAAACCGACCACAAGATATTTATCCACGCCGGCTCTTATAATGGCAATCGTCCTGTTATTGCCCAGACGGATGCTCTCCTTGATCTCCAGGTTCTGCCTGATCGTCCTGGTCTTTTCATATCCCGCGATCCATCTGGTGGTAAAATAACACAATACCAGCACAAATATAAAAATAACGGACACGGTTATGAATTCAAATATGCTGTTGTAGGCACTGCCTGTTAACAAAATACTGTTCATTATCATTTTACGATCTCTGTGATACGTACACCGAAGCTTTCCTCAATGACCACAACCTCGCCCTTGGCGACATATTTACCGTTCACCAGAATGTCGATAGGCTCACCGGCGATTTTATTAAGCTCCACAATGGTACCGGGTGTGAAATCCAGTATCTCCTGTATGGATTTGCTGGTCCTGCCCAATTCCACGGTGACCTCCAGGGGAACATCCATGATGAGATCGATGTTTTCCTTTGCAAAGTTTGCGGCAAAATCACCGGTGAAGGGGGTAAACTGTGCCGGCTGAACCTGTACGGGCTGACCGTACATTGAGGGATCCATCATCGTGGGAGCCGGATAAGGCTGTCCCTGATAAGGTCCTGCGGGATAAGGCCCTGCCTGATACATCTGTCCCTGCTGAGGCGCTCCCATGGGATTACCCATGGGTGAAGCTGCCGGCGCGGGTTCCGGAGCAGGTGCCGGTGCACTGTCTCCGATACCTATCTGTGCATCATTGGCATCTGCCTGCATATTCGAAGTCACGGCAGAACACATCTCTCTAACAAATGAATACGGATACAGCTGCATGATCTCTGAGTCCACAAGATCTCCTATCTCCATTCTGAATGAGATCTTAACGAACTTTCCTGATAAAAACTCGTCTATGGAACCCTCGTCGACTCCGTCCTGAAGGTCGATGAGATCCGCCACCGGCGGTGAAATATCGATGGTACGCGACAACATGCTGGAAAGAGATGTTGCGGAAGATCCCATCATCTGGTTCATAGCTTCCGAGATGGCCGAAAGATGAAGCTCTCCCAGCTCTCCGTCGGTATTTGTACCGTCACCGCCCATCATAAGATCCGTTATTATCTTAACATCATTCTCACGCAGCACCATGATGTTACTACCGTTGAGTCCGACAGTATAAGCGATACGGATAAAAACGCAGGGTCTTTCGTACTGAGCTACGATATCATCCCATGTTGCATCGCTCACAACCGGCGTAGAGATGTTGACTTTTCTGTTGACAAGGGAAAAAAGCGTAGTCGCGGCAGTACCCATGGAGATATTCGAGATCTCTCCAATGGCATCTTTCTCATCGTCCCGCAATTTTTCATCCGGACCGGTCACGACAGACGAGGCAGATCCGGCAGCCGGAGAACCGCTGCTATTGCCGTTTCCCCCGCCATTCAGGAGTGCATTTATTTCTTCCTGAGATAAAACATCCATTTTTTCAATCCTCTTCTCTGATAATTGAAGTTATCCTGACGGCATAATCATCACCGACCGAACCGGGAAGTGCCGTGAATTTTCGAATGTCACTGACGTAGATATCAAGTTCCTCATCCACATGCTTGTCAAGCCTTATGATATCCCCCGGCGCAAGTCCCACAAAATCCGAAACGGATATCTGAGTCTTTCCCAGCACGACCTTGATAGGCATCGGTGCTTTCTGGATGATACTCTCGATTACTTCGTTATATCTTTCTGAATCTTTTTCTTTTATGCTGGCGAACCAGTATCTGGTATTAAGCCTTTCGATGACCGACTCCAATGTCATAAAGGGAAGACATATGTTCATGAGTCCTTCCGATTCACCGAATTTAATGTTCAAAGTCACGATAGCGATCATCTCGCCCGGTGATATGATCTGGGCAAACTGCGGATTTGTCTCGATCCTCTCGAGCCTCGGTGACAGCTCCGCAACATTCTCCCAGGGCTCCGGCAAAAGGTTAACGCAGATGTTTATTATCCTCTCCAGGATGATGAGCTCTATCTCCGAGAACTCCCTGGTCTTTTCAAGAGGAGTTCCGGCACCACCAAGCATTCTGTCCACAAACGCATATCCGATGGAAGTGGAAAGCTCCAGCAACACACTGCCGGGTATCGGATAAAAATCTATGATCCCCAACAATACGGGATTGGCCAGAGAATTAGTAAATTCGAAATATGTAATTGCTTCAGAGTTCATGACCTCTATCTGAATGTTCTTCCTAAGGTAAACAGGCAGGTTCGTAGACAACAGTCTCGCATAGTGTTCAAATATGATCTCTAAAGTCCTGAGATGCTCTTTGGAAAACTTGGAAGGTCTGGCAAAATCGTATTCTTTTACCTGACGTTCCTTGGGTTCTATGAGATCGTCAGCGGTTACCTCACCGCTGGATAACTGTTGCAGAAGGCTGTCTATTTCACTTTGGGAAAGTACGTCACTCATCTTGCGACCTCCCCCATCGGTTTATTAAGGCAATTCCACTTCGAAAAATTACTGGAATGTTGCCCCAAGGTTAACAGCTATTATAAAGTTTGAATCAAAAAGTCCCTGTATCCGCTCCAATGCCAATGCTTCCGGCTCGGAAACATCATTTTTGATCTCCTCATAGGTATATTTTGTGATAATGGAACGTACCGTCTCGCGAATGAGTGTGACACGTTCTGCTACTAACGGCTGTAATGTTTCATAATCCGGGTTTGTCTTATCATAGGACAATGAAATGGTCACAACAGCGTAATGCTCCTCACCGTTGGGTGAATCCGTCAGGTTGACAGTCATGGAATCCTCAAGATCATACACCTCTATATTCTCGATGCTGACAGAGGAAAGATTTGCCGTACGACCACTGGCGATCTCAAGATTCAGCGCGGTACAGACCTCAGTTATAAGCTTATTGGCCTGTTTGGTCTGCGGTACCAGCGTCACCATTATAATGGCGGAGATCACAATGTTTACAACCAGCAGTGCCAGAATCAGCACCGACATCAGATTTTTTTTCATCCTGTTATCCCTCCAGGTCTGAATTATAGGAATTGAATATCTTTATAACAACACGTCTGTTCAGGGCACGCCCTTCTGCAGAGTTATTATCCGCTATGGGAACGTAATCTCCCCTGCCGGAGGACTTGATATAAGCGTCATTGATGGTAGTGGTCTCCCTGAGATAATCGGCAACCGTAAGGGCTCTGTACATTGACAATACGTTATTGTCTTCGTACTGAGCCGAATGTATCGGCACATTATCCGTGTGACCTTCAACCTCTATGATGTTAGCCTGGAAGTTCTCCAGTATGTAGGAAATGCGCTCCACTAAAGGCATTGCATCTTCCCTTATATCCCTCGCTCCCGAATCAAACAGGATCGCTCCGTTCAATGTCAGCAAAACATACTGGGCATTAAAATCGACTTCCACCTGATCCTGTATTCCGTAATACGCAAGCTCTTTTGTGACTTTTTCCGCTATCTGTTCGGACTCAGACAATTCCTGAAGCTCAAAGGCTTCCGCAATGTCTTCCTCGCTCTGGGTATATGAAGATTCCTCGCCGTCGGCTCCTCCGTTTCCGGCATTGCCGTCCTCACCTACGTCTCCCATATTGGTCGAATCCTCATCCGATGCGTTTGCATCTCCAGGAGTCTTCTCGGTGTTGTCCGTCTTTGCGTTATCTTTTGTGGTATCCTCGATGAAGCCTTCCGTGTCCGACTTACCTTTGCCCATGGAATTTGCATCAGGCATATACAGCGTATTATACTGTGCCAGCTGTGTAAGACCTGCGCCGATCTCGTCTCCGTCACCTATGGTGGAGGAACCGCCCTGCAAAACATTGAACTTTGAGTTCATGGATGCAATGATCAGCTCCATCTTGTACTCATCGATGGACGACATGGCGAACAGCAACACAAAGAAGCACAGCAGAAGATTCATAAGATCGGAGAAGGTGGATTGCCACGCCGGGGCTCCTTTCGGCGGATCATCCGGTTTCTTTGCCATTACTCTTCACCTCCTCCGCCACCGCTTCCGATGCCTTCGCGCTCTGCGGGAGACATGAAGTTCTTAAGCTTTTCTTCGATGGTGTGTGGGTTCTCGCCTGCCTGTATCGACAGGAGACCCTCCACTATGATCTGTCTCATCATGTATTCATTTTCATGATTGATCTTAAGCTTACCTGCTGTAGGATTGCAAAGCCAGTTAGCTATAACGGAACCGTACAGGGTTGTCAGGAGGGCAACTGCCATGTTAGGTCCGATGGTGGAGAAATCCTCCAGGTTCTTCAACATGTTAACCAGACCGATCAGGGTACCGATCATACCCCAGGTAGGACCAAGCTCTGCCCATTTCTCCCAGAATGCGATGAATTTTTTATGTCTGGCTTCCATGCAATCCATATCAACTTCAAGGATCTGTCTTACCAGCTCGGGCTCCGTACCGTCCACTACCAGCATGAGACCCTTTTTGAGGAAGGGATCCTCCATATTGGATGCCGTCTCCTCCAGAGCCAGCAATCCCTCTTTTCTGGCCACATTGGAAAGATTTATGATATTGCTGATAAGCTCTGCGGCATTAAATCCGGGTTCATTGAAGGATTTACCTATGGATTTGAAGCCAGCGATAACATCAGGCATTTTATTGGCAGCAATAAGACCTGCAAGGGAGCCGCCGATGGTAATGATAACAGAAGGCACATCAACGAAGTTCGGCAATAATGAGAATCCTCCGTTACCGGAGACGATGCCGAATACGATCATGACAACGCCTAAGACTGTACCAATGAGAGTTGCTATATCCAAAACGTTCCACACTCCTTTATGAAAACACTTTTGACTGAAAAACGGCTTCAGGAAGTAACCTTGCTTGCACGCAAAGCACACTGAGCCCAGTCTCAGATATGAATAGTTTACTAAACTTGCAATGTTTTGTCTACTTATTTTATTTAAAAAGTGAAAAAACAGCCACAATTTTTAGCAATGTGGCTGTTATGATAACACAATATATGGTGTAATGTATCAGAAAATATACAATTAGGATCCCTTCACTATTATCTCTTAAGACTTATGAGCTCTTCAAGCATTGAATCCGATGTGGTGATAACCCTGGAGTTTGCCTGGAAACCACGCTGTGTGGTGATCATGGAGGTAAACTCGCTGGCCAGATCAACGTTTGACATCTCAAGTTCGCCGGTACTGATAGATGAACCGTCTGCCGATATCTCCACGCCGATACCATCGAAGTCGCCGGAGTTAAGAGTTGTCTTGTAGCAGTTGTCTCCTGTCGCCTCAAGACCTGCGGCATTGGCAAACTGTGCAACCGCGATCTGTCCCAGCAATATGGTATTACCGTTATCATAAGATCCGTAGATCTTGCCCGCAGTATCAACGGAAAGTCCGGTCAACGCTCCGAGTTTCTTTCCTTTTCCGTCTCCGTCGGCGTCACCGCCCGAGATCGCTGCGGTAGAAGAACCGTTGTTATTGTAATTGAGCAGATTTGAGAAATCCACCTCAACATTATTGAAGGCATCATACCCTGCAGCTGTCAGAGAAGAAAGATCCAAAGAAGCGCTCTTATTACCGGCATTTCCGATATAAGACAAAGTACCGGTAGTAGTATCAAACTTAAGAGAGTATCCGTCAGATCTCGGAGTCTCTATTCTCCAGCTGGAATTGAACATGGAGTACTTTACCAGGGCATCGGCCGGAAGTTCCTCTGTGAACAGGGGATCGGCTTCAGTCTCGTCAGCCAGTGTTGATCCGTTTACCTGCGTATAAGAGTAATCTCCCAATATCTTTTCAATACCGTAGGTGTAATACGGCACACCCGAATCATCCGCATAATCGGCATCTGTCAGATCAACAGTGGTATTGCTGCCGCCGACAGGCAGATACGAAGACGGAGTTGTTATCACAATATTTTCATTGGATGTAAGGTTCAGCGTACCTGAGCTGGGGAAATCCGGGAAATAATAGTACTCATTGTCATCGGAATCAAATCCCTCGTCCGCATCGGTAAGTCCCAATTCCTCTTTCAGTTTTGTAAGAGCCGCACCGGTAAAGCAATATCCCGTGTAGGTGCTGGTACCGTTTGTAGCAGTCACTTTTGAACCAAGCGCCAGAAAATCATTGACTGTAACTGTCTTTGTGAGACTGTATTTGTCCGTCTGTGTATCTGCGGGAGTGAATGTTCCGTCTTTTACGGTTCCTTCGGTTATCTCCCATCCGTTGGTATCGGAATACTTGCCCTGAGCTACCACGGTATCGTTTCCCTTGATCACATAAAATGAACCATAACCGCTGGACTCATCTGTCAATGCAGCCATTGCCTGATTTATCTCATTGTAGGGAGACTGGAGCCTTATCCTGTAACCGGCGGGGAGAGCTCCGCTGCCGGTGAGATTGAGCTGTTCGTTAACATCCTCGGCATCGAGATAATAAGTATACAGACGACCTGTCGTAGTATCGCTTGCCGTATCCGCGTTGTCTTTTGCAACTTTATTTACTACATCCTGAATGTTTGATTTGCTCTTTCCGGTGTTGAAGTTGTAATTGTCGGTGATGTCAATACCGCTGCCCTGAACCTCTGAACCGCCTGTGCTGAAAAGATCAGACAGTGACACATCCGAATTCAGGATGGACTTTCCTTCCGCATCCAGTATGTCGGTAAGGTTTACAGTATACTCACCGTTTGAAATATCCTCCGCCTTTATGGCAAAACGCGCAGTGTACGGATATCCCAGGCTGTCGTAGATCGTGAGATTCATGGAATAACCCGAATCAGACGACATTGTAGCCGAGTTATTGTCTATAACTCCCGTACACATTGCCTTGGTGGTAGTCTCCGGAGATGATGTCTGATTTTCCGCAGACATGATCTTAAGCGGGGAAACAGTATCTTTTCTGATGTTTCCCTCACCGTCAACCTGCCATCCCATCACTGTGTATCCTGTGGATGTCATACATAAGTTTCCGGTACCGTCCACATAGAAAGAACCTGCTTTTGTGAAAACATTCTCCGAACCGTTGTATACTACGAAAAAGCTTGATGATGAATTGTCTGTGATCTTTAAGTCAAATGCGTTACCTGTGGTCTCCGCAGCGCCTGCCTTTGTAATGGACGCAGCCGTAGATGCCATTGAAACACCAAGACCTATCTGCTTGGCGTTAATACCGCCTGTACCCGTGGATGCATTTGCACCCGATGCATTTGAAAGAGTCTGGTACATTATCGTAGAAAATGTAACAGAGCTGGATTTAAAAGCAACAGTATTGACGTTTGCTATGTTATTACCGATAACGTCCATCTTTGTCTGATGTGTCTTAAGACCAGCCACAGCAGAGTAGAGTGATCTCATCATAATGTTTGTCCTCCTGTCAATCTTGGCGCGCCGCTTCGTCTGTCGTTCAGAAGCGTAAGCCCCCATCCAGGTCCGGCTATACTATAACCGCGCCATCAATATTTGTAAAAACCGAAGTATCTTTTCTGTCCATGGCAGTTATCACCGTCTGATTGTCAGTGTTAACTATAAATGCCAAAGAATCCATTAGAACCAGTGATTCCTGTATTCCCTTTTCCTTTGCGTTCCTGACACCCTCGTTGAGCCTTTGAGTCTGCTCCTCAGACAGATCGATCCCCCTGTCCGATAACCTCAATGCCGCATGTTTGGAAAATCTGACTCCCTCTGCTTTATCCCGGATCCTCTCTCCCAAAAAATCGGAAAAGCTTTTCTCCGGTTGCAGAACCTCAGTCCTCTTATTTTTCCCGGTGTCAGGAAAACGGTTCATCACCTGCTCTATGGAAGTAAAACCGGATCTTATCTCGCTCATATTGTTTACCTCCGATCAGATCATGCCCAAAAGATATCAGATCTCCTGTGCCACTGCATCTGCGATAACCTCTTCAACCGGTTCGTAAGGCTCTTCCTCCTCCTCAGCCGGCTTCGATGATGAAGCCACCATATCAGCCAGAGCCTGCAGTGCTTTGATCCTTGCTTCAAGCTCGGAAAGTTTTTCAAGCTGTTCGTCATCTATATACTGCTTGTCATAGTCGCTCAGACCGTCGTAGAACTCTCTCACCTGCGAAACCGCGGTAGCATAAGACATATCTATGCTCTTTGCATTAGGCAGCATATCCAGCATCTTGCCGAAGTCCGAAGCATTGTTGTATGCCGACATATAATCGCTGTCCATGACCGAATAAAGATCGTCTAAATCGTACAGCGCACCGTTGATGGAGAGATAAACATTTGATCCCTCTCTCTGAACATAGTCTACAGGTCCCGAGATGAAGTTTGTGTCTCCCGTTGTGGAACTGGTCACCTGCATTATGACTTCCTTGCCCACCAAAGCGTTGGCCTCGCTGCCCTCCATGGAGTGTACCATGTTCTCCGAAGCTTCAACCTGTGAAAATGTTGCCAGCTGGGCTACGTAGTCGGTGTTTGTGGATGGTTCGAGCGGATCCTGATACTGCATTTCCGCTACCAGCAGGTTCAGGAAATCTTCTTTGTCAAGCTGATTTCCGGACTTTTCTTTCGTGGCTGATGTGGCATTCTGATTTTCTACCCACTTTCCATCCACGATAGACTGGATTAATGACATAGGCATTCTCCTTTCTGAAAAAGATTAATAAATTCCAAAGATTCAGGGGCATAGGACCGTGGATGCGGTTACGCCCTGAAATCTACCGAGTTACCGTTGTCTCTCATCACAGAAGCGTTTACGATCTCTGCCTCAGTAAGATTATCGGCTATTTCCTCCGGATTGTTTAGATTTATATTTCTGATACCGGTGATACGTTCCATTGCCTCCTCGGCGCCCTCACCCTGTCTGTCTCCCTGCCTCTGATCGCCGCCTGCGGCGCTTCCCGTCTGGTTTTCATAAGCGCTTTCAAACTCGTGGGTTTCAACCGTGACTTCCACGGCAGTTACTTTGACTCCCGCATTTTCAAGGTTCGCCCTGAGTTCGGCGATCTGGGTGTTTAAAGCATCCCTGACCTGCTCATTTTCAACTCTGACTTCAGCAGTGAGATTCCCCTGTTTTTCAGTCACATGGAGAGTGAGCTGTCCTAAGTTTTCCGGATTTAATCTCATAGACAGCGTGGTCTGCTCATTTTCCATATTTCTGGTAAGTGTCGCAAACTGTTCAATGAGATTGTCCACATCTATGTAACCTGCGACATCATCTGTTGAGGAAACCGCCTGTGCGTGCACATCCGAATTCAAATGTACCCCTGTATCCGCTGCGTTGTGAACCGCTTCTCTTCCGGCACTGTCCCCAAGGTTTTCAGTATCAGTCTTTTTCCGGAAACTTCCGGTCTGTCCGCCGAGAGCCTCACCCTCATCATCCTGACTAAAGCTGTTATTGTCAGCCCCGTCTCCGGCCGGGACCCCATTATCATCTTCTGCCGCCGTATCGGAAACCTTATCCGAAGAACGCAAAGCAGGGTCCTCTGCTGTTTCCTTTTCAGAAACTTCCCGGGTTGTCACCACCTGATCCGATATCCTGACATTTTGATTCTCACCGTCGGACACCTGAGTCACATCCCCTGCAGCTTCCTGAGAAACCGTCATGTCTGCCCCGGCATCAGCCGCGAAACCGCCGGCTGCAAGATCTGTTTCCTCAACGCCCGCATCCTGTGAAACAATGAAAACTTCGGCATCAACCGGCTCTTCCATAAGCTTCAGCACACCTGTAAGCTCATCCGGTGCCACGGAAAACTCCGAAGCCAGTTCGTTTCTGATCTGAGCAACATTGTCCAACAGCCCGCTCATACCCGGCATTGACAGAAGATCCACGGCGCTCTCAGCCCCGGAAAGTTCCGTCACCAGTTGAACCAGCATATTCTGGTCAAAAAGATCCGCGTCGGTCAAGCCCAGCAGATTCATAACCTTTTCGATATCCTCATCGGATACCTTGAATTCGTCTTTTATTGCTTCTTTTATCTTTTCCGCTTTGTCCGAGGCAATCTTTTTGTTCTCGGGTGATGCAGTATCAACTTTGTCCTTTGCACTGTCCTTTTGTCTGATATTGGAATGTGTCTCGGACTGCAGTTTATTGTATGACTCTTCCGGCGATGAACTTTTCGTCTGTGACGACGTCTCCTTTTTTTCTGCATTTATATCAGGCGCCTGCATAGAGGCGCTTCTGTCCATAAATTCGGAAAAAACATCAACACCGGTGAGATCAACATCTTCTTTTCCTTCAGCCTTTGACGCCTGAACGTCGCTCTTCACCATAGGCTGTGAAAAGACCGAAATATTACCTGTCGTCATAGAATCCCTCCGATCTTATTTTCTTATTTTTTATTTTTATCGGGGTATAGGATCTCCGTCACCCTGGCGGCAATCTCAGCATCCATGTTGCCCAATATCTCTCCTCTCGACTCCGCATCCATTTTCTCGAGGATCTCTGCAACAAGCGTGAGATTATCCGTCATGGTATCAAAGATCTTTGCCGCATTTTTCGCCTTCATGTTGGAATATGTTTTTACGTAATTGTCCAGCTCGGAGTTATACTGCTGCTGTTCCAGCACCTGTTTGTATATTCTCTCGGCATTCTCCGGCGAGATCTGCGCATAATACTCCTGATAATATGATATATCGGGCGCTTCATCCGAAAAAACAACCTCTTCGTCAAATTTTTTCTTAAGATCATCAAATTCTTTTATCTTTGTTTCGTAACTCTTGAGTTTTTCTATCTTTGACTTCAGCTCTTCGATGCGCTTATTTTTGCTGGCGACCTTCTCCTGTTCTCCGGCCAGCTCACGCTCCAGCATCTTTATGTACTCCACCGCATCATCGATGGTGGCAAAGCTGTGGTCGGGATCCTCGTCGGTTTCCTTCACCTCCGGCAGTATCATGTTCAGATATGGTACATTCTTGAACACGGGATACATGACCGTGGAGCCGAAACCACCCACATCCCATTTGACTATCAGCACAAAGATGCCGAGCCAGAGCGCTATTATGACGAGGGATGCCAAAAATACCGCGATCTTGGTGCCTATTCCTCCCTCGTCCTCATCCGATGCGGCTTCCGCCCCCTGGGCCTCGGCCTTCTTTTTCTTTTTTTCCTCTTTTGCGGCTGCCTTTGCTTCTTTTTCAGCCTGCTTATCATCACCCGGCATTTCTGTCTCCTCTTAATCAATGTAACGGCACGGTTACGTATTACTTTTTCCCGTAAGTATAGCTCACAAGTCCGTCGATCTCTTTTGCTTCCTCAGCCGCAAGCTCCTGCTTGAATACTTCAAACGCTTTTTCCTTAAGCTTTTCATGGGATTTTCTGCTCACCATCTCATCATTCAGTTTCTTTCTGGCGATATCCACATTTTTTCTGGCCACCTGAACCCGCACCATCTGATCTTTTATGATGGTCTTCATGGCATCGATAGCCTGTTTATTGGCATTGAGTTCAACCGGATTGAGCTTTCCGCTCATAAGCTCCTTGGCGCGTCTCTCATATCTGGTTCTGCGCACGGTGAGCTCGGCGAGCTTTTTTTCCTCCTCCGCAAGAGCTGCGTTCGCAGCGGCGAACTCATTCTTTGCCTGCTCTTCGAGTTTGTATTTTATGTTTAATATGCCCTGCATCCGGTAGTTGAATTTAGCCATATCAAATCACCCTTTGTCCCCCTCAGTCAGCTACGCTGACAGCTCCCCCGAAGGGGGAGCCTTTAAAAAACACCCGGTTTTACTGACAATTTCACCTGAGACCGATCCCTTTAGTCAGCTCCCTCAAGTGGAAGGTCTTAGTCGATTCAGTCCCTGAATATGTCGTACATCATGTTTATCTCGTCCTCAAAGTTAAATTTCTCATCGGTACGTTGAAGGAGGAAATCATTGACCGCGCCTATCTTTTTGATGGCGTAGTCGATCTCTCTGTTGGAACCGTTTTTGTAGGCTCCTATGTTGATCAGATCCTCGGCCTCCGCGTAGGTCGCCATAACATTCTTGAGTTTTCCGGAGACATCCTTGTGCTCCCGGGTGGCTATGGCGGACATTACTCTGGAGATGGATGCCAGCACATCGATGGCCGGATAGTGATTGCGCTGGGCAAGACGCCTGTTCAGCACTATATGTCCGTCCAGTATACCTCTCGCGGTATCGGTGATGGGTTCGTTGAAATCATCACCGTCCACCAGAACGGTATAGAGCCCCGTGATGGATCCCGCATCATTGGTGCCCGCTCTCTCCAAAAGCTTGGGAAGTTCCGCATAAACCGACGGTGGATATCCTCTTGTAACAGGAGGCTCACCCGAAGCAAGCCCTATCTCTCTCTGAGCCATGGAAAAACGGGTGAGGGAGTCCATCATCAACAAGACATCACATCCCTCGTCCCTGAAATATTCGGCTATAGCCGTGGCTGTCATCGCCGCCTTTTTTCGAATCAGCGCAGGTTTATCCGAGGTGGCCACCACCACCACGGATCTGGCCATACCTTCGGGGCCCAGATCCCTCTCTATGAATTCCCTTACCTCACGGCCTCGCTCTCCGATCAAAGCGATGACATTGATATCGGCCTTCGTGTTTCTGGCAAACATACCCATCAGGGTACTCTTGCCCACGCCGGAACCGGCAAATATACCTATACGCTGACCCTTGCCCACGGTTATAAGCCCGTCCACAGCTTTTACACCCAGGGGCAGTACATCGGATATTATGCGTCTTTTCATGGGATCCGGCGGCATACATTCCACGGGATAGTCCTTGCCGCCAAGGATCCTGATATCGTCTGTATCCGTAGGCCTTCCGAGACCGTCCAGGGTATGTCCCAAAAGCGCCCTGCCTACATTTACTGACAGGGGGTGCCCCGTGTTTTCCACAATACATCCCCCGCCTATACCTTCAACGCTCTCAACAGGCATCAGCAGCAATATATTATCCCTGAAGCCTATGACCTCGGCCATGATAAATATATTTTTTTCCCTATCTACTATAATGCGGCACAGATCCGCAAGTTTGGCATCGGGACCTATAGATTCCACCGTCAGCCCCACCACCTTGACAACCTTTCCGAAAGCATTGTATTTTGGCGTATCCAAAACATTATAGTATTTGTTAAGATCAAATTCCAAGATTCAGCCCTGCCTTGTACTGAGAGCCTTAAGCTCCTTCTTGAGATTTTCCAGTTCCACCTTAAAACTGCAATCATAAACTCCCGAATCTGCATCCACGATGCAATCTCCGGCCGAGAGAGAGACATCCATAACTATGTCCAGATTTGCGTCATTACCGATTATCTTCACAAATTCGTCCCTTGATCCTCTCACAAAATCAATGTCAGCCTCGGAGACCTTAACCTTATAATTTTTGGTCTCCCTGATGTTACGCATGGCGTTTTTGATCAGAAAAAGCAACAGTTCCCTGCTGTCCGAAAACTTTACAAAAAATACTTTTTCGAATATGTCCAGCATGGTATCTAAAAGGTCCGATTCCAGGGATGCCATGTTATTTTCGTAATCTGTATTCAGCCTTTGTTCCAGCTCGTCAAGTTCCCTGGCGCGACCCTCATACTCCTCGGAAGCAGCTTTTTTTCCTTCTTCATAACCCTTTGATCTGGCTTCCTCAAAAGCCTGCTGTTTTATGGATTCTGCCTCTGCTCTGGCCTCCTGAATCGTTCTCTCGGCCTCTTCCCTCGCAGTGCTTATTATGTCATCGGCCTCATTTCTGGCGATCTCACCATAATCGATATTTTCTTCTTCACTGCTATTTAAAATACCCGGATCTAGATCATCCGGGCCAATTTCTTCGGAAAACTCTTCACCTGTCTCACGGCTGAATCTCTCCAGTCGCTCGCTGCGGTTTTTTGCCTCCTGTTCTGACTGAAGCTTTGCCAGTTTTTGCATGATCATATCGTTGGAATTGATGATGCGCTTCTCCACTTTGTCAGCTTTATATATCCTGTTTTTTTCACTTATAATCTCAGACATGCTAAAATCAGCCAATCAGCTCGTCACCTCCGCCTCGCGAAATAATGATCTCTCCCGAATCTTCGAGACGTCTAATAACTGCAACTATCTTCTGCTGTGCTTCCTCCACATCCTTCATACGCACAGGTCCCATGAATTCGATATCTTCCTGGATCATGGCGGCAAGACGCTTTGAAAGGTTCTTTAAGATGATAGCCTTAACCTCCTCATTGGAACCCTTGAGAGCAACCTCGAGGTCGGAGTTTTCCACGTCACGCAGCACTCTCTGTATAGCACGGTCGTCCAGCAGCAAAATGTCTTCGAATACAAACATCTTCTTTCTGATCTCGTCCGCCAGCTCCGGATCTTCGATCTCCAATACTTCCATGATATGTTTTTCCGTACCGCGGTCTACGGTATTCAGGATGTTCACGACTGAATCCACGCCGCCAACAATGGTGTAATCCTGGTTGACCAGTGAAGCAAGTTTTCTCTCCAGCACGCTCTCCACCTCTTTGATCACATCCGGCGATGTACGATCCATGGTGGCAATTCTCCTGGTGACATCCGCCTGCATATCCGGAGGCAATGCTCCCACTATGGTAGCTGCCTGATTTGAAGAAATGTATGACAATATCATGGCGATGGTCTGCGGATGCTCGTCCTGTATGAAGTTCAGGATCTGTGAAGGCTCTGTCTTTCTCACGAACTCGAAAGGACGTACCTGAAGAGAAGCTGTGAGCTTTGTGATAACCTCTCTTGCCTTCTCCTCTCCCAACGCCTTGTCCAGAAGCTCTTTCGCGTAGCCGATACCACCCTCTGCGATATACTGCTGTGCGAGGCAGACCTGATAAAATTCATTTATGACATCTTCTTTTGTCTGGGGTGAGACCGATCTTGTATTAGCTATCTCAAGAGTCAGTTCCTCTATCTCATCCTCTTTTAAATATTTAAATATCGAAGCTGACTTTTCGGGTCCCAAGGCTATCAGCAAAACTGCCGCCTTTTGAACTCCGCTGAGCTGTTCGTCCGCCATTTGTACCGTCTCCTGTTAATCCCAATCCTCATTGAGCCAGTTTCTGAGCAGTGAAGCCACAGCCTCCGGCTTTTCATCAACAAACTTCTCTATCAGAAGTCTTGCGTCGGATTTCTCCTGGAATTCGATCTCATCAAGTTCTGCTTCATCCAGTTCACGCGTTGATTCCAAAAGTGATTCCACGGAAAGTTCCGGCTCCAGTTCCTCCACTTTGTCCACTCTGGTAGCCCGCCATACAACATATCCCAACAACGCGAATATCAATACTGCCAACAGTATCTGCAAAATATCGGCAGCCTTTACCGCAGGCGAGGTCTTGTATGTAAACATAGGCACTTCATATGCCACTATGGAAATATTGGCTGTATCAAAGCCTGTAGCCGCAGCGACCATGGAATAGAAGCTTGGATCCACCTCCAGCAGCTTCTTCTCGGAATTCTGTGCTATGAATTCCTCAAAGGTCATACTGTCCAGAGTTCCGTCATCTTTCAATGCCTGCTCGGAATAATTGTGATAGGTCGTGGCAACCACCGTTATGGATGAATTGTCGTAGTTGATCTTTCCGCTTCCTCCGCTGGTCTTTGTGAGACGCTGGTTGGGAAGGTAATCCTTGGTGTAATCCGTCACAGAGCTTTCGGTATAATCATTATCTTCCAGCATGTAGGTGGTCTCATCGTTGGCATCGGTTCCGGGAACCGCCGCTGCGCCGCCTACCGCATAACTCTCATAATAGCTCTCGGAATCAAGATATCCCTGAGTCATCTCGTCAGCCACGTAATACTGGAGATCCGTGATCTCGGAATTACTGAAATCCATATCGAGATTCAGACCTACCGTAACAGTATCATAAACCTCCGTACCTTTTATGACATTGGAGACTTCATTGCGTATCTGTTCTTCATATTTCTGTCTTATGGACAAAACCGAAGAAGCAAGACCTGCCGTCGTGGAACTCTCACCTCCGGTGAAGAGCGCATTGGAATCCTGGTCTATGATGGAAACGCAATCCGTGGTATCATTGCCCACCTGAGTCGCCAAAAACTTTGCAAGGCTGGCAGCCTGTGCCTCATCCATGCGCTCCGTCAATGTCAGTTTTACTGCCACATACGTATCCTGCGCCTTGGATATCAGCGTACCGTCATCGTCAGGTATATTCAGTGTCACTTCCGCCTCGGAAACATTGGAGAGTGTCTCCAGTATATCCGCAAATTTCTTTTCGAGATAAAGCTTATATGTCTTTTGTTTGTCCGACTCCGTAGTGGTAAAGCTGCCACTCAGAGCATCCGCTATGGTATATCCGTCGGTTGCGATATCATTGGAACCCAGCAGGATGCTGGCTTCTCCGTACTGTTTTTCGCTTACCTCATAGCTCAAGCCGTCCATGGACCGCTTGTATACGATGTTATTTTCATCCAAAAGGGTCTGTACTGCCGCAGACTGGGTCGCATCCTGGCAATGGATCAGCGAAACATATTTGGTGCGTGTCACTGCCAGTATCAATATGACCAGGGTGATCAAAACCACAGCGGCGGCACTTATGATAAACGCCTTCTGTTTGGTGGAAAAGCTTCTCCACCACGCTATAATCTTATCCAGGATCTTTCGAATCTGCTCCGGCATCTTAAACCTCTTTCCGTTGGTTATGTTATCCTAAAAAAAATATTGATACCTCTTGACCGAAGAGGCATCATCTTGGATGCTTTGCATCCAAGATGCGCTTCGGCATCATACTTCTTGACCGAAGAGGCATCCTACCTCTTTGTCGAAGAGGCATCATCTTGGATGCTTTGCATCCAAGATGCGCTTCGGCGTTCGCCGAAGCTTCGTCGTGACAAACATAAGCCACCCGGTCTGCGAGCAGCCCGGTGTCTTATGTTTGTCACGACATGCCTCTTCTCACTATACTTGCATATTCATGAGAGTATTATATCCCTCTAAAATCTTATCTCGCACGGCAACCGTGTATGAAAGTGCAATGTTTGCCTTCTGTTCGGCGATCATCAGATCATGGGTGTTTTCCGCGTCACCGAGAGCAAACTGTATCTCTTTTTCTTCCGCACGGTTTTGGAGATAATTAGTCTCACTGATCATATTGAAAGCCGCTTCAAATATGGAAGAAAAGCCGGCCGCCGACTCGGTGACCGACGGTCTGTTTCCTGCAGCTATGGGAATCACGTTATTATTTATGCCCGAAATCGAATAAAGATCTATAGCCATATCACAAACTCCAAATCACAAAGGATCTCAAAAACAGGACCAAAAACCGCGGTTATCCGTCAACCTCCTATGGAAAGACCTTTCTGTGCCATGTCCTTGCTGGCCTGGAATGCCGTAACATTGGCCTCGTAGGCACGGCTTGCATCTATAAGATTAGTCATCTCCGTCACAATATTGACGTTAGGATAGGTAACATAGCCGTTTTCATCCGCATCCGGGTGGCTGGGATCGTACTCCATGATGTAATCGGTGGTATGATCTTCCCTGACTCTCGTAACCTTAACTCCGTCACCCCTGAATTTATTGCGGTGGGCTTCCAGAACATCCGAAAAAGGAGTGATGGTCTTTGTGGCGAAAGTCACAACTTTTCGTGTGTACACATCTCCGTTTTCATCTCTGGTAGTATTTATATTTGCTATATTTTCCGCGATGATGTCGGCTCTGAACTGCTGTGCGGTCATGCCGGATGCGCTGATATCAAATGATTGAAAAAGTCCCATATAATCTCACCTCAGCTTCCTATTGCAGTCTTCATACGGTTGAACTCATTGGTAATGGAGGATGTGAGTCCCTGATACCTGAGCTGCTCACTGGCAAGCTCAACGTTCTCCGTCTGCGGATCCACATTATTGCCGTCAAGGCGATAATCATAGGGGTAAGCAGCGGCATCAAGCTGCGCATTCGCCGTTATCTTCCCGTAATCAACATTATTGATCTTTTTATCGAGGGACAGATATCTGTCCGATTTTGCCAACTGCTGTTTGAGCAGGCTCTCAAAGTCTACTTCCCTTCTCTTATAACCCGGGGTGCTGACATTTGCCAGATTGTTGGCGATCACTGTCTCCCTCAGCCAGCTGGCGTCAGAAGCCTTATCCAGTACGTTTATGTAATTAAATGCACTGCTTTGGATCATAAAACCACCTTTCCATGAGCGCCTACATTTTGTGCGCATTAAAACATAGTACACCCATATATAGACCATTATACACATCAAAGAAAAAATATCAAGAAAAAAACACAAAATATTGTGTAAATATGATCGCACAGACACAAGGGGAATATCATCATAAAAAACCGCTTAAAGACAAAAAGGACCCGGGGATCACCCTAAGTCCTTTTACATATTCCGAATCCGTTCAGTTTTATGTTACTATTCACAAGTGACTGATTCCAATCAATATCATATAGCATACAGTCTGCCAAGCAAGCTGGCAGCCTGTATACTACATGATATTGGCTGTGAATAGTAACAGTTTTATATCATATTCTTTTTTCCCTTGCGATCTTCTCCAGCTCATCCACCAGAAATTCGTTCTCTATCCTGATGACCGTACCCTTCATACCGGCGGAACGGGACTCTATGACACCTCCGCTCTCAAGTTTTCTGAGTCCGTTGACGATAACGGAACGGGTCACGCCGTATTTTTCCGCCACACGGCTTGTGATCAGTATGCCCTCCATCCCGTTCAATTCACGGAAAACATAGACAACCGAAGCAAGCTCCGCTTGTGACAGTGTATCGATGGCCGCGTCAAGAGAACGCCTCCTGCGTTTCTCTTCCTCATCCTCCTCGTCTACCGATCGGTTTATCTCAAGCCCCACCACAGTGGTACCGTACTCAGCCAGGATAATATCATCGAGCTCATACTCTGCGCCTTTTCTGAACACAAACAACGTACCCAGTCTGTTGCCGGCAATATTAATGGGTGCAATGATGACAGAATAGTCCCTGGACACATTTTCAAATCCAAGGGTCATCAGATTAACATTCTCTTTGGTAGACAGGATTGTCAGCAGCCTTTCATTGAGCTGTGGATCAATCTTCTCACCCTTTTTTTCGGCTAAAAGAGGCGATAACTTTATAGCTGAATTGTTTTTTGATGCGCCTAATATTTTCCCGCTCCTGCTGATGACCAGGATCTCCGAGTCCAGAACATCACCCAAAACGCAGCTTATATCGCTGAAATTAAGCTTGTTTGAATCATAATTGTGTATAAGCTTATTTACTTTTCTTGTCTTATCCAGTAACCTTATTCCCATTTTTTAAAACCAAACCCTTAACATTATATTTACTGTCAAAACAATCTATTACTATCACTGCCGGCTCCGTCTTTTGTCTGTTATTTCCTGTCCTTGCCCGCGCCCGGCAGATTCCATGAAATGTATTCGCACTCCGGCGCACCCTCACAGCCGTAGAACCTTCTGCCCTTTTTGGTACGTCTGACCACAAGTTCTTTTCCGCACTCAGGACAGGCAACACCGGTCTTTTCAAGATACGGCTTTGTGTTCCTGCACTCCGGAAATCCGGGACAGGCGAGGAATTTTCCGTATGCGCCGTACTTTATCACCATGTTGCGCCCACAGAGCTCACAGACCACATCCGTAACTTCATCGGCGAGTTCCACCTTTTCCAGCTTTTTCTCCGCCTCCACAACAGCTTTGTCCAGATCCGGGTAAAAATTCTCCAATACGGTCTTCCACTCCACGCTGCCGTCCTCGATCCTGTCCAGAAGTCCCTCCATATTTGCGGTGAAAGTCTCATCCACTATGGTGGGGAAACAATCCGACATGATGTTGTTAACGGCTTCTCCCACATCCGTGAGGAAAAGATTTTTATTCTCTTTCAAAACATAACGTCTGTTCAACAGAACTCCTATGGTGGGAGCGTAGGTTGAAGGTCTTCCTATGCCGTGTTCCTCCATGGTCTTTACCAGTGCCGCCTCTGTAAAGTGCGGCTTTGACTTGGTAAAATGCTGCTCACTGTCATAGGCGGAAGCCTTTAGCTCCATGCCTTTCTCAAGATTTCCCGGCAGTTCGTTGCTCTTCTCGTTTTTATCATCCGCCTCGGTATATACCGCCATAAAGCCCGCAAAAGACAGCTTGAAACTGCCTGTTGAAAGCTTGTGTTCGCCGTTTTTGATCTTGACTGTGGCAGTGTCGTATTTTGCCGCTGTCATGCAGGAAGCCAGAAATCTGTTGTATATGAGCTGATACAGCCTGAAAAGATCCCTCGGCAGCGATTCTTTTACCATGACGGGAGTTCTGGTGATGTCCGTGGGTCTTATGGCCTCGTGGGCATCCTGTACACGTGCCGCCTTTTTACCTGTGGGCTGGGCTCCGACGTACTCCGCGCCGTAATGCTCTTCAATATAAGTCTTTGTAGCGGCATAAGCATCATCGGAAACACGGGTGGAATCCGTACGCAGATATGTGATCAACGCTACGGTTCCGCTGCCCTTCACATCAACTCCCTCGTATAACTGCTGGGCGAGACGCATAGTCTTCTGTGTCGGGAAATTCAGCACCTTTGCCGCTTCCTGCTGCATCGTACTGGTGGTAAACGGAAGAGGTCTGTTTTTTTCGCGTTTGCCGAATTTAATATCATCTACGATATATTTGCCTTTTTTAAGTTCCTTCTCAAGCTTCTCCGTATCTTCACCCACAGAGAGCTGTTTCGGTCCCTCATACTTGACATTCAGAGGTTTTTTCTCACCTTTTACAGTCAGATCCACATTCATGGTCCAGTATTCCTCGGGCACAAATTCCGCTATCTCGGCCTCTCTGTCCGCTATCATCTTGAGGGTTGCGGACTGAACACGCCCGGCGGAGAGTTTGCTCTTTACCTTGCTCCACAACAGCGGTGAAATACGGTATCCCACCATTCTGTCCAGGATCCTCCTGGCCTGCTGGGCATCCACCAGATCCATATCGATCTCCCTGGGATGTTTTATCGACTCCTTTACCGCATTTTTTGTGATCTCATTGAAAGTAATGCGGTAAACCTTTTTATCCTTAAATTCCTTAAGCTTTAATGCGAAGCAAAGATGCCAGCTAATGGCCTCTCCCTCACGGTCAGGGTCCGTTGCGAGATAGATAACATCTGCTTTTTTCACTTCCTTGCGAAGTGCTGCCAGTACATCCCCCTTTCCCCTGATAGTGATATATTTCGGTTCATAATCATGTTCCGGATCAAACCCCAGCTGACTCTTGGGAAGATCCCTCACATGTCCGCCGGATGCAGTAACCTTATAGTTTTTCCCCAAAAATTTTGATATTGTTTTCACCTTGGCAGGTGATTCCACGATTACCAGATAATTCGACAAGTTCTTTTCCTCCATTTCGGGACTTAAGATCCGGATAGCCTGTCACCCCGCATTGATCCTGTATTTACCGGGGTCGGTTTCTGTGATATATCCCTTGTCCATCAGTCCCATTATTATCACGGCCAGCTCCGGAACAGACATCCCCGTGGATGAAGCTATCTCTTCCAGACCTTTAGACCGAAGGTCAAGGTTACTATACACAATAAATTCTTCTTTTTCAAGTTTTAATTCTAAGTTTCGTTTTCTGACCGCTCCGCCGTCGGACCTGAGGCCAAGATCGGCCGCCAGATCCTCTATGTCCAGTATTATGCCTGCCCCCTGCTTTATAAGGCGGTTCGTTCCCCTTGAATTGATGTCGTTGATCCTGCCGGGCAGGACGTAAACATCCCTGTTCTGTTCAAGCGCGGCATCGGCGGTTATAAGGGTCCCGGACTTTTCTCTCGCCTCCACCACGATCAGCACATCGGAAAGCCCGGATATAATACGGTTTCTCGGCGGAAAAAGTTTTGGCCTCGGCGCAGTGGAGGGCTTGTATTCCGATATTATCCCGCCTCCGCCCTCCAGTATATCCTCGTACAGCTTCCAGTGCTCCTCCGGATAGACCACATCGACTCCGCAGCCCATCACTGCAAAGGTCTTGCCTCCGTGGGCTAACGCCCCCCTGTGGGAATGCCCGTCAATGCCGCGGGCCAGACCGCTCACCACGGAAACACCCAGATCCGCCATCTTCTCACCTATCTCGTAAGCCCATTTCGCACCATTGTCGGTGCACGCCCTGGCTCCCACCACCGCTACGCTCATCTCTTCATCGGAGGGAAGCTCTCCTATATAATACAGCCAGTATGGCGCATCCTGTATTTCCTTAAGCCTCTCAGGATACTGAACGGAGTTTCTCGTAATAAAATGTATGGATTTCTCCGCCAGTTTTTCCCATTCCTTCTCAATATCGAAGGTTTTTCTGCTCTCAAATATGAGTGATGCTTCCGCCTCACCGATCCCCCTCACAGCCATCAGATCCGCCGGGGGAAGATGATAGATCTCGTACGCCCCGGAAGTATATTTCATGAGCTGTTTTATGGTCTTTGGTCCTATGCCGTCTATGCTCGACAGCCAGAACTCATATTTCATACGTTCGTTTGTTATATCCGTACTCAAGCCCATCACCTCCCCTGTTCTGTTTCCATGCGGAAACATAATGCCTCGCAGAGATGCTTTTTGAGTATTTTTTCGCTTTCATCCAGATCCGCAATGGTCCTGGCAACCTTCAGGATCTTGTGATAACCCCTGGCGGTAAGCTTGAACTTGTCATACATTTTCTCCATCAGTGCATTCTCCTGCTCTCCCAGAGCGCAGAATTTCTGCATCATGGCAGGATTCAACCTGCTGTTGAAGTTGATATCGCAATCTCTGTATCTCTCCTGCTGGATCCTGTGACATTTTTCCACCCTTTTTCTGATCTCGGCGGAGGACTCATTGGAACCGGAGCCGTTTAACTCATCAAAGCTTATGGCCGCCGCCTCCACCACCAGATCGATCCTGTCCATCAAAGGCTTTGATATCCTGCTTCTGTATTTGATCACGGACTGTCTTGTGCAGGTGCACCGGTTTGAGGGATAATAACCGCATTTGCAGGGATTCATACTGCTGCACAGCAATATGTCCGCAGGGTACTCCACCGTGTTCATGGCTCTGGTGATCTTTATCTTCCTGTCCTCCAAAGGTTCCCTCAGAGTTTCCAGAGCAGATGGTGCAAATTCCGGCAGTTCATCGAGATACAGCACCCCCTTGTGTGCCAGTGACACCTCCCCCGGCTTTATGACTGCCCCGCCTCCGCTTAAACCCGCGGCAGATACAGTATGGTGGGGCGAGCGTATCGGTCTGCTTGTCATAAGTCCACGCTTACCGTCCATGAGACCGCAGACACTGTAGATCTTTGACACTTCCAGCCTCTCTTCAGGTAATAGTGGCGGCAAAATAGTAGGAATACGCTTTGCCACCATGGTCTTGCCGGCTCCCGGCGGTCCCGTCATGAGGAAATTATGCATACCCGCAACAGCTATCTCACAGGCTCTCCGCAAAACCTGCTGTCCGCGGATATCCGAAAAATCCAATTTTTCGGAGGATCCTTCCTCCTGTTCCTCAAGGATCGTTTGAGAAGAATCCGGCATACCTTCCGACACCGGGATCCCGGACTCATCGTAGTAAACCTTTTTCCCCGACACCGCATCCAGCACATCCAGCAGGTGTTCGATACCTATGATCTCTATCCCTGACACAAGCCTGGCTTCACAGAGATTATCCATTGGCACGATACACTTATTAATGCCCTCCTCCTTTGCCTTAAGGACATAGGACAGCATACCGTTTATGCCGGAAACGGCACCGTCAAGGCGCAGTTCACCCACCATAAAAACATTATTCAGATCGTTTTGTGAGATTATACCCAAAGCAGTCATGATAGACACTGCTATGGGCAGGTCAAGACCTGACCCTGATTTTTTGACTGAAGCCGGCGCCAGATTGATGGTCACTCTCTTGGCCGGCAGTGAGATCCCGTTGTTCTTGAGGGCGGTGCGTATACGCTCCTTTGACTCTCTGACCTCACCTGACACAAATCCCACCATGTCAACGCATGGAAGCCCGTCGCTGACGTCGGCCTCCGCATCTACCATGATGGCATCTATGCCGCTTAAAACCGCTGTTTTAACATAACTGTACATTTTTCGCCTTTCGGTGTCTCAGATGATTGGGGGATCAGACAGACTCCGAAAAACCGTATGTGAACTTTACACTAAAATATCTTTTTTGTCAAACCTGTTTCTCTGCAGATCCTTTCAGCTCATGAACCCGGGGGCAAACAGACTTAAGCCGCACGACCGACCTGCTGTCCAAAGATCATTAAAACACAGCCGGAAATGCCATCTTAACAGCCCAGAGCACCATGAGATGCACCGGATAGAATACATAGAAAACATATTTGAGCTTCATGCCTCTCTTACCGTTGTAGAAATGGATGAGAGGGAAAGCCGCAATGCACGTCATCTCCGTCTTACCATAAAAGGCAAAGAATATGACTGATGCCATGATATATTTGGTGATCTCCTGTTTGAGATCTCCGTTTCTGTACTGGTAAAAAACAAATATGACTGCAACACCGCAGGCGACATAATCCACCCTCAAGGCCAGTGCCGCGAACATGAAAGCCATCACTATGAAAAACTTCAAAAACGGCTTCTTTGGATCCTCCGGTTTTTTCTCCAAAGTATCCAGACACCATATCATGATAAGTCCCAATGCCAGGGTAAAGAAAACATTCTGGTGGTCAAGCCACAGAATACTCCCTTTAAAAGCCAGATTAAAGGGAATCTCCGATACGGCAGCGAAAGCCAGCAGCCTCAATATGTATTTTTTTATGTCTTTAGTTCTTTGGAAACCCTCTACCAACAGGAAGATATATATCGGAAATGCGACGCGGCCTATAAGCCTTAATACAATCTGATCCGGAAATAAACACGCACCGATGTGATCTATCATCATGGTGATGAGAGCTATCAGCTTTAAGGTGGAATTACTCATTTCCTTCTTCCTCGAAAAACCATACCGTATAAGGCGGGATCCTGACGCTTCCGCCCTCCGGCTCTATATTGCAGAACTCAGTTCCGAAAACATATTTCAAGGCAGTCTTTCCCGGAAGTCTCGGTATTGCGATGGTGCTCATGGCTGCCGAAAAATTCATGGCAACATAGAGGCATTTCTCTCCCTCCTCAGCTTTGGTCGGGCAATACAGGATACCCACGGTCTGTGTCATAGGACTTACAGTGGTGCACCAGGCATCACGGCCATGATAAGAGAGCGCCGGAAGTCCGTTTGCTGCGGTCTGCCCCATATCAACCGGATCGTTGCGATACAAAAGCTTATGATTCTTTCTGAATACAAACAGATCCTTTACGTACTGCACATAATCCTCGTACTTTTCAGCGGTCTTCCAGTTGAGCCAGCCGATCCTGTTGTCCTGGCAATAGGGATTGTTATTGCCCTCAGCGGAATTACCAAGCTCATCTCCCATGTATATGAGGGGACAACCCTGAGCTACAGCCAGCACCGATACCGCCATCTTCATCCTCTTCCTGCGCAGCTGTTTAATAAAGTTCTTGCGGGCAACACCCTCCACTCCGCAGTTCGTGCTGAAGTTATTATCGCAGCCGTCGGTATTCTGCTCGCCGTTGGCCTCATTGTGTTTGTATGCATATGCAAAAACATCTGCCAGAGTAAAACCGTTGTTATTGGCAAAGTAATTGACAAAACCCAGGCTGCGGTCCTGCTTTTTAAGCTGTGCCAGGGTCTGCTGCATGTCATTGTCGTTGTAATTGATCTGGCGTCTTAAAGTATACTGAAAATCGTCCCTGTACTGATACAAAAGCTTGCAATCATCCGATATTCCGGCATCATCACTGTATATATTGTCATAGAAGATCTTTGATGTCTTCAGCATCGGGATCACTGATAAGTGCTTTACCTCGATGTCTCCACCCAGGAGATGGAATCCATCCATATGATAATCCTTGACCCAGTGGCATAAAACATCGGAAATATAGGCAAGGCTCAGTTTCTCCGGGAAATTGATCTCCATAAAACACTGTATTCCGGCCGCATGCAGACTCTTTACCATATCGCGCACGGCACTCACCGGATTACGTTTGCCGGCAAATGACCTCTTCGGAGCAAAGTATTCGCCCTTACCGTATCCCCAGTAATTGATGCGTACATTCCGTTCCGGTCTCTTGTCCGAGTCAGCCAAAAGGTCGTATCCTTTTCTGGCTTCGGGGCTCCATCCCGCAAAGCCCGTCACATTCTCATCCTCCGGCATCAGTTCCTCGAATTCATATATGGGCATGAACTCCACGGCATTGATCCCCAGAGACTTAAGGTACGGTATCATCTCCGTGACGCCCTCAAATGTTCCTCTCTTTGACGGCTCGATCTTAGCCTCTTTGGTAAAGCCTCTGACATTAAGCTTGTAGATGACAAATTCATTGTCCTGTATATCAGGCTTTTCGTCTCCCTGCCAGTCGTAATACTCCGTTTCGAAGACTCCTCTCAAGCTCTTCCGCTCGTCTGTAAGTCTTGAAACGTCGCCCCATTTCTCTCTGCCGGCTATGGATGTGGTATAGGAAAAAAGCCGCTCCTCACCGTCAGCGATCATGGTATACTCGTATTTACTGAAATCAATGCCCTTGATCATAAATGAGCAGACTTCACCTATGCAGTATTTATCCGGCATCTCGATGATCTCGTACTCGTCCGTTCCCTTTTTGTATAATTTCAGGGAGTATTTTGAGTTTTTCTTATATTGAAATGTGAAAAACAGTGTATCTCCCACTACCCGGATACCTATTTTTTCATATATTCCCGATCTGATCTCTATCGCCATATTCTCTCCCGGACGCCCCGTCCATGTCTGAAAATGCGCCCATACAGTCTTTTTCTGTGTTTAACCAAAAAATCAAAGTCATTATATCACATTGACGGATCAGATAAAAGCGGAAAATAAAAAATTAACCTTCCCGTAGTCCAAAGAATACTCCTTTGGTTACAGTTTTGTAAAAAACAGCAATCCGAAGGTTCCCGGTCCACAGTTGGCAGCTATGGCAGGCGAAGCCTTCTGAACATAAACATTATCGAATTCTGCGTACTGTGCGGCTTTCTGCTGCACCCACTCAAGTTCCTTATTCGTCATGCCCACATAGGTTATGAACAGAATCTCTTTGTCTATCTCACCGGGGACATCAAAAACCGATGCTATATACCGCTCCCATGCATGCTCCCTGGAACCGAAGAAAACTCTCGAAACATCCATCTTCCCTTTTTTCAGGCTTATGATGGGATGTATCATAAAGGCTTTTCCCAGTCTTCCGGTAACCTCCGAGATCTGCTTTTGTCTAACGAGGAAATCCAGTGTATCCACTATAAAGCTTGTGTGGATATGACTCTTCATCTTTTCGAGTCGTGGCAGAATATCCTCGATCTTCATGCCTCCCGCCGCAAGTTTTGCCGCTTCTATAGCCATAAGTCCCTGACCGCCGGACAGATGTCCCGAATCCACAACAGTCACATTTCCGAAGTTCTGTGCCGCCTCCATAGCCATGTGACAACCGCTGTGTTCCACCCTGCGGGAGATGGAAATATGCAGAATATTGTTGGCATCATCAAGCTGATTGCTGAAAAAAGTCTCGTGATCTTCTTCGGAAGGCGCCTCCGTCTGTACTGTGACATTGGGATTTCTCATGTATGCCAGAAGACCGTCAGTCTCGATCTCCAATTCGTCCTTGAAAAGACCGTCATCAGTCCTCACCATATGAGGTATTACCGTAATATTGTATTTTTTTCGTAAGGAAGCAGGAACATCAGCCACACTCTCGGTGGTTACTTTTACCATCACCTTCTTTTGATGATCCCTGATCCATGCTTTACTCTCTTCCGCAAGCTCTCTTCCGCCACCGAATACAGTGATCAGATTCCTCGGAAGCATACGGTATACCATATCCTCAAGTTCTTCTCCGGTCACCGGCTTTGTCAGATATCCGTCAAAACCTTCCTTTTCGTACATGGCAGCCACATCCGCACCGGTGTTAGCCGTCAGAGCCACGATCCTCGAATCACGGCAGAACCCGCCTGTCTGTTCCTTAATGGCATGCATGCATTCTATGCCGTCCATACCGGGCATCTTATGATCCATGAGTATAAGATCATAGTGCTGCTCCACTGTCTTTTTCAGGGCTTCTGCACCGGATATCACGGTACAGACCTGTACCTTGGTACACTTTAACAGCTTCGTGACAACCATTAGATTGGCAGAAGTATCATCCACCACCAGAATCTTTGCCTCAGGTGCTTCAAAAGATTCCACATGGGTGTAGGCTTTACCGCTTCGGTGCCTGTCTTCCATATCAAGCTCACCCAAAGGCACATCCGATGCCACAACCTGCGGTATTTCTATCACAAATGTGGAACCCTTGGTGTAGACACTGTTGACGGTGATCTTTCCGCCCATAAGATCCACAAACTGCTTGACTATGGACAGCCCCAGCCCGGTACCCTCTATATATTTGTTTTTCTCGGTGTCCACCCTCTTAAAAGCAGTGAAAAGATGAGGAATACTCTCTTTTCTGATACCCATTCCGGTGTCGGATACGGTATATGATACACGAGCCGTACCGTCCTCCCCTTTCTCGCACTGGATGGTCAGTCTGACATAACCCTCGGATGTGTACTTTATGGCATTATTCACTACATTGATGAGGATCTGCTTGATACGCATCTCATCGCCTATGAGCTCCGACGGAAGCTCCGGTGAGACATCCACATGAAATGCCAGATTTTTCTCTTTTGCACGGATCCACAGCATACCCACAATATCGGACAGCATGTCTCCCGTGCGGTATTTGGTCACATTCAGCTCCATCTGCCCCGACTCAAACTTTGACATATCCAGTATGTCATTGATAAGATGCAGCAGCATATGGCTTGCAGCCTGGATGTTCTGAGCGTCCTCATTGATCTCCTCCGAGGCGTCCTCCCTTAGGATCATCTCGTTTAAGCCTATTATGGTGTTGATGGGAGTCCGGATCTCATGGCTCATGTTGGAGAAGAATCTGTTCTGGGAATCGTTAAGCCTGCTGATCTCTTCCTTCTGTTCCTCCTGGATCACAAACCTCTCCATCACGTTGTATTTGTAATAATATACTACGATCCCGAGGAAAAGCTGTATTCCCGCAAAAACAAAAAAATCAGTCAGATTGGCATTTTTGAAAGCATTTTTTGCTCCGTCCTCCAGGAACATAGACACAACCAGCAGGTCCGATATGATGGAAAAGATTATGTAAACTCTTACATCGATGAACTGGCAGAAAGGTATGCAGATCAGTACCACCATGTATATCGTCGCATCCATATGACCCAATGACAGATAATCCATATAGCTCATGCGCATGCCCCACCACAAAAGCAGCAGGACGATAAAAGCGTTTATCGTAGGTAAAATACGGTATCGTTTGTCAAACTGCCTGCCTACATATAAGATAACCGCCTCATCGATCATCATACCCACAAGCATTACGATATAATATATCCTGAATGTGGACATCAGGCCCTCTCCCTTGTAGGTCTCCGGCAATATATATGATGCCACCATAAACAGGACTATAATGAAAGCTATCAGAGGACAGGCGACCAGTGAAATCCTGTAGGCATCAAAAATACAGCCCTTCCTGATCTTCTCATAATTGGGATTTCTCTTTTGAAAAAAGATAAAATCGATCAGCTTTCTCACTGCGCACCTCCCTCGGGCTCGAATTCCATAACCGCATCAAATTCCATCACACCGGAATCGGAAACATTACCGTTTTCCTCATCATCCGCTTCATCTGATACCGTATCAAATTCCATTATCTCACCGGATGCCTCTTCAGGATCACTGTCATCTTCGGTATTCAGGCACTTCAGTATACCTTCGGCAATCTGCTTAAAACGATCCATGGTATCCCCGTGGTTTGCATTTATAGTCGCAACATTGCCTGCCTCTGCTGCTTTTTCAAGCTTCAGGGCAGCCTCTGAAAGCTCTGTTGCACCTATCATCTTCGAAGAACTCTTAATGGAGTGCACTAAGATCTCATAATTCTTGTAATCCTTTTCCTGAAGGTACTTTTCAGCGTTTTGTATCTTTCCGGGAGCGTCACCTGCATACTGCAACAGAAGCTGCTCGTAAAACTCCCTGTCATTCTGGGTATATCTGAGCCCCGTCCTTTCGTCTATACCGTAGTCTGCCAGTACAGCTGAACCCGTTTGCAACTTTTCAACGCTCTGTTCAGAAGTGTCCGCATCCTCCTCTTCCTCTGTAAGACTTGACTTCGGCAGAACCTTTCTCAGAATCCTCTCAAGCTCGAATACCTCGATGGGCTTCGCCAGAAATGCATCGAACCCTTCTCTGATAAACATCTCCTTCGCAGTGCTCACCGCATTTGCCGTAAGAGCCACTATGGGCACAATCTTTCCACTGCGTGAAAGTATCGAACGGATGCGTCTCATCGCCTCTACGCCATCCATCCCCGGCATCATGTGATCCATAAATATGATATCCACATCATGCTCCTCAACAAAGCTTATGGCTTCAGCTCCGGAACCCGCACTGAACACCTCCATGCCGTAACCGGCAAATATCTCTTTGGCAACAATGTGATTTAACGGCTCATCATCAACCACAAGAGCCCTCACACCGCAGGTCTTTAATCTTCCCTCCTGATGACTGCTGTTCTCCACGTCTGAGTTTAAGAAAGCGATCACAGGAAAACAGTAGAAGGGTTTACGCATAATGCGGACATTTGAATTTTGGGGCTTTCTGAAAGAATTACCACATACGACTGCTACCAGTGTCTCCATGCTGATGGAGTCGAAAAACTCAGGAGATTCCTCATACTCGTCCTGCCCCACAAAGACATGGGTAAAATGCGTGATCTTACAGAGCTGTTCAAATGTCTCTATATTATCCGCGCGCTGCATTTCCACCTTGAGACCTATGACGAGATCTTTTACCATGGCATTGTAGAAATCCCTGACATGGGGATTTTCAAACTTCTCAAAATGAAGATATGCTCCTATGCGAAGCCGTTCGCGGTCTATAAGACTCATACATGCGGAGCTGTCCACAACCTTTTGAGGAATGCTGACCCTGACTGAAGTACCTGCTCCGGGAGTGCTTTCTATGGCGAAGAATCCCTTGAGACTGCTCGTAAAACCGTTCACAATGGAAAGACCCAGACCAAGTCCGCTGGTGGATCTTGTACGTCCCGAATCCGCCTGATAGAACCTGTCGGTCACCTTTTCCAGCTCTTCCTTGTCCATACCGATACCGGTATCTTTTACAAACAGCTGAAGATTAATGCCGTACTCTCTCTGCTCCGCCGTCACACGGACATAGATACCCCCTTCCCGGGTATATTTCAAACCGTTTTCAACAAGGTGCTTTATTATCTTTTTAAGCTTCACCACATCTGTGATCATAACAGACGGAACCGCCGGATCCACGTCTATGACAAGCTCCACGTCATCAGTCTTTTTGGGTCTTACCTCGGACACTATATCATTGAGGAGAGAAGAGATCATATAGTTTTCTTCGTTAACCGCCATGGAATCCATCTCGATCTCAGAGTAGTCCTGAATGTCGCTGATCTGCTCTCCCACACGTCTTCCTGCCTCTGATACCGCCTTTAAGTTTTCACGGATATCATCGTCTTTTTCTCTCTCAAGACATACCCCTGACAGACCGATAACGGCATTTATGGGCGTACGGATCTCGTGGGAGATATTTGCCAGAAAGTCATTTAGCTTTTCGGTAGCCTCGGAGAGCTCCCTCATCTCATCCTCGGATTTATCCATTATGTAATTCCACTTCCTGATAATGATACGGGAAACATAAGCCAGGATCGTTATAACAACATAATGTAAGAGGGTTCTGGTGATCACAAGGCTGTCAAAAACCTCTCCGGCTGAGTACATCTGAAAAACATCATATGTCATGGTGATATAATATGTTACCTGGCACTGGGTCACCAGACCCTCGATACCGGTCGAGATCAGTATCATCATGAAAAGCGACAAAACCAGCCCCAGATCATAGGTACTGGTAATATGAATGCCATAAAAAAAGGCCATCACCATTATGAAGGTTGAATATATCCAGATCCTGGCATTTGCAGTCAAAAGCTGTCTGACATGTATTATCCATGACACGATCACCGCGCCGGCTATGGGGATTAGAGCCCAGCTCTCCCATGACAGCAATAAAGACTCTCCTGCGAGTATTGCGGCAAAAATGGTAAAACACGATAACACGGTCAGATGCGATGACTCAAAATAGTCTGTTTTCTTTGACTTTAGTCTCAACTCACACCTCCCTCAGTTCGAAATCCTTATCCTCTTCGATTATGGCCAGCATAACATCAGCGATATCAGGATCGAACTGCGTCCCCTTACCGTTTATAAGCTCCTGTTTTACCGCGCTCTGGGGCAACGGCTGTCTGTAACTTCTGTGACTTGTCATAGCGTCATAGGAATCCGCAACCGCGATGATACGGGCTTCTCTGGGAATATCCGTTCCTTCAAGTCCGTCCGGGTAACCCTTCCCGTCAAAACGCTCATGATGCCATCTTGCACCCACGGCAAGCGACGGCATTTCCTTGATATTGCCCAAAATTCTGGCGCCCATCACAGGATGATTTTTAATGGTCTGAAACTCTTCCTCGGAAAGCTTCGCAGGCTTATTGATCACCGCATCCGGAACACCGATCTTACCCACGTCATGCAAAAGCCCCATCATATAGATTTCATCCAGCTTCTTGTCGGAGTATCCCATCCGTTTCGCGATTTCCTTTGAATACCCGGCCACACGTCCGGAATGACCGTTGGTATATGTATCCTTGGCATCGATGGCATCCGCCAGGGAGCTTACGACATGCATGAACAAACGCTCATTCTCATCGGTTTTTTTGCGAACCTCCTGCTCAAGATTTCTCTGAAGATGACTGAGATCTATGATGTGCTGAACCCGTAACGTCAAAACCTTCGGTACAAAGGGCTTTTTTATAAAATCCACAGCGCCCTCCTCAAGTCCTCTCGTCTCCGTCTCATCTTTCTCATCGGCAGTCAGAAAGATGACCGGGATCTCACCCGCCGGGTCTATCGTACTTCTCATCATTCTCAAAACCTCGAAACCATCCATTTCCGGCATTTTTATGTCCAACAGGATAAGATCCGGTTTTCCTTTTTCATTCATATAATCAAGGAGCAGCTTTCCGCTCTGAAGCGCCGTCACTTTATAACCGGCGTGACTTAAGATATGACCCGCGATTTTCAGATTTGCCGAATCGTCGTCAACAACTATAACCCAATCTGCCATAACTCCCCTCCAAATTATATGCCCCTGCATCATAACGTAAAAAAATCCTCTTTATTTTATCATACCCCATAAATAAAAAAAAGCCCGTATTATAATTGACAGCAACTATTTTTTAGGTTAGTATGGATGAGCGTGTGGTCGTATTGACCGGGACAATATCAGGGAGGTTTAAGATGGCAGAGAATAAAGATTATAAGGTATTGGTTGATGGATTTAATAATGAAGAAGAAGAGGACGACATGGAAGATCTCAGAGTCACTCTGGATATCGGTGACGGCAAAGAGATCGAGTGCGGAATCCTGACGATCTTTGATCTCGGAGACGGCAGCGACCAGGATTACATCGTTCTGGTACCTGTCGACGAGGACGGCGATTACCTTGAGGAGACAGACATATACATCTACAAATACTTTGAAGATGAAAACGGAGAACCCTCCATCGAAATGCTGGATGATGACGAGGAGTTCGACAAGGTCAATGCCCGCTTCGAGCAGCTCATGGACGAAGCGGATGACGAGGATTGATAAAAGTCCTCACTTATTCAAAAATCTTTCCAGAAACGGGGACGGATGGCTGTCAGAATACATGAACAGATCATCCTTTGCCCTTGTCATGGCAACATAGAAAAGCCGTCTTTCCTCTTCGATCTCGGCGGGGAGAACGGCTTTTTTGTATGGAATCACGCCCTCCACGCACTCCGGCAGGAACACCGCGGAATACTCCAGCCCCTTGGCACCGTGATAGGTAGATAAGAACACACCGTCATCAGTGCTCCTGTTATGCGTATCTCTTCTCATGGCATTCTTTAATTCTTCGATTCCTCTCAAAAAAGACGAAATGTCCGTATATTCCTTTGCCACTTCGGATAACCGGTCAAGATTCTTTATCCTGTCGGCGGGATCCGTTCCCGATTTCCTGCACTCATCGGAAATATAACCTTCGTATCCTATTCCTTTTCTGATAAAGTTGATGGCGGCAAAGGGCGATAGGCGTTTCAGCATGTCAAGATCATCAAATAACTGACATACGGAATCCTTAAGCCTTTCCCTTGTACATTTCTTCAACAGCATATCCCTTGTCACCACAGCTTCTGTCAGCATATCCCTCGAGATATAGCGCACAGGTCTGTTCATGATGCAGAGGAAATCCCCACGCTTCTTATCTCCCTGCGAGAGCACAAGGTATGTCAAAACATCCTTTATCTCCCTGTTATCAAATATATCGAATATCCTCTCCCTGGAACAGAAAGGGATCTGCGCACGCATGAGCATGCCTGCCAACAGCGCGCTCTGTCTGTTGGTCCTGTACAAAACACAGATATTCCTGTATTCCGTGCCAGCCTCCTTCAGTTCCCTGATCCTTTTTATGATATCGATATTCTGCCTGTAGATCCCGTCATAAACGGCGATCTCGACTTTGCCTCCGGCGCCGCGCACTGCTTTTGCATTCTTTTCAAAACGCTCCCTGTTGTCACTTATCACAATGGACGCAGCCTTTACGATCTCCTCCCTGCTCCTGAAGTTTTCTCCCAGCCTGTAGATCTTTACTCCGGCAATCTCCTTTGTAAATCTGTTGAGTATTCCCGGCTTAGCGCCTCTGAAACCGTAAATGCTCTGATCGTCATCCCCCACCATGAAAAGATTTCCGCTCTCCCCTGCCAACATCATGATGATGCGGTATTGGAGCTCATTCATGTCCTGTGACTCATCTACCAGAATATACCTGAATTTATCCTGCCATGCTTTGAGCGCTTTGGGGTTCGATCTGAAAAGTCTGAAGGTCTCCAGCAGCATATCGTCAAAATCGTACAGCCTGTTGTCCTTCAGCCTTTTGTCATATTCAGTGAAAATCTTTACAAACCTGTCTCTGTCCATACATTTGGACGTGTAGGAAAAAATATCGGTATCGCTGTTTTTTACAACACTGATCTCATTCAGTATATCTCCGAAAAACTCATTTTCCGTACCGGAAGTTATGACCTCGTTTCCCACGGCATCCCTTATGAAATTGTACTTATCCTCCACAGTCAGTATGTTATCCCTGCCCAGATCAAAGGCGTGCTGTAATATGGTAAAAAACACACTGTGAAAGGTCCCGAAAGAGACCAGACTGTCCCTGCCGGCAGACATAGCTTTATAACGGAGCCTCATCTCCGTCGCGGCCGCTTTTGTAAAGGTTACCACCAGTATGTTGTCTTCTCTTATACCCTGTGAATTGACGAGTGAATGGATCCTCGCCGTGATGACTGCAGTCTTACCGCTGCCGGGTCCCGCCAGTACAAGTGCGGGACCGCCTGCATGCGATATGGCCTGTCTCTGTGAATCAGAAAAAATCATTAAGAATCATTCTCCGGTGATCCGGTCTGTCATATACAAAATATCTTTGATCTCTTTTGTATACTCCGGATTCGTGTTTAAAGCCTGTTTCAGTTTATATCGTTTTTTTGCCATCTCGGCATCGATATTCGAGATGTCTTCCCTGAGTTTCTGCCTCTTTAAGTAAAGCTGATGCTTTCTTTCGACCATATCCCCGGGGTTGACCAATATGTATGGGATCTCGAGCCATGCTCTTGAATCATACAGTTTGTATTTTGAAAGCTGCTTTACGAGCTTTTCGTTGTAAAAATCCAATTCCTGATTGGTTTCGAGATATTTTGTGCGCTCCCTGCAAGCCTCCTGATAATCCTCAAGCTGTGCGCTGAAATCCCTGTAATCTTTTACATTGTAGGCTCTGCGCTCATAATCAACGGCGTTGGTGATATTGACGTATTTGATCTTGACTTTGTTCAGCAGTTCTATGGCGCGCTTTGCGTTTTTGGTTGCTATCCTGATCTCGGCGTCGTCATTCTGATAACGGACCAGTATCACAAAACCCGCTATTATAGCCAATATGGCGGTGATAAGCCAGCCGTAGGTGATGTCCGCTTCAAAACCGAGATACATCACTATGAGCACTATCATGATAAAAGAAAAAATACCGAACACGATCATTGCTGCGTTTTTCAGTATCCGCTTCTCATCCTGCATGTTATCACGGTGCATGATCCACTGCAGTTTTTCTCCCTCGAGATAAGACATATCCCGCTTTACCGTATCCTGGTATTTTTCGTTTTCTTCCAGTTTTTTGAGTGCGGGCAAAAGCTCGTCCTCATATTTGTCAAATAATATCATCTGGGAATCGGATATCTTTTTGGTGCGGTTTATATATCTGTCTCTTACAGACATATGATTCACCAGTCTCTCAGCCGTCTCCCTGATGTATGCAAACTCGTTGTCGGGCAGATTTGTCAAGGTCTCACAGTCAGTGATATACGCCGTCACATCGGAGTATTCCCGCTTGAGATCAGAGTATTGCTCAGCCAGCTCTGTGAGTTCTTCACAGGCACCCAAGATTCCTCTGTCGCGTACGACCGGTACATTCGCCTCTATGCGCTCTATATGTTCTTCGAAATCCTTTTCCTTTTTTTTTCTCTTTTTTCCGAAAAACCAAAATGCCATACTTTAGTCCTCGCAGGCGACAAGATATTTCTCATTTATGTCATCAAAAGGCTGATCTGCATTTTTCCGGGCTTCCATCAATGATGCTGTGTGTATCGAACTGGCTCTTTTGACTTCTTTTTCGATGTGTTCGTAACTGGTCTTGAACAATGTGTTAAGCTCTTTTAACAATGAGTTATCCTCGGCAAGTACAGCGCAATCCACCGCTTCGTTGAGAGATTCAACCCTGTGATTTGACCTGTATGCCGCCACAAAACAGTTATACGCCTCATGAAAATCAAAAAATCTTGCGTAAGCCACGCCCTGATTATGCATGATATCTCCCACTACGGAAGCAGATGATGTGCGGGTATCCCCCACATCCGACAAAAGTTTTTTGTATGTTAAAATGGCTTTTTTGAGCATTCCCTTGCTTAAGAAATCATCTGCCAGCCTCTTTCCCAGTTCCAGCGGTGACATATGATCGAATTTATTGAGGCTCAAATTCAGTTTGCCCGCCTGAACCTCCGAAAGATAACCGCTGGCCTCCTCGATAGGTTTGAAGAAATCTACCAGAGGCGCCTTTGACTTAAGCTTTTTATCCAACTCATCGGCCAACTCCGCATTCTCGAGATTTTTTCTGATCCAGCCGGTAAAATCAGCGTTCATGAAATCGTCCCTGTCGATGAAAACCGCACCGGCAGCATAAAACAAAAGCTCTTCCAGAGAATAAATATTCAGTTTTCCGCTTCTGATGTAGAATGGCTGTTCAGCCGATCTGCACTTACACAATACAAGGCTCACGCTAATCACTCTCCAAAAATACTACGGATCATACCGAAACCAGAGCTTCCCAGACTTTTCCGCTGGAAGGTGCGATCTCTCCGAATCCAAGGTCTTTGATTATCAATCTCACTTCGTGATCACTGACAGGCTTTGCCATAATGTCGATCCTGGTGGTTTTGTTTTCCCTCTCCGGCAACCCGCGCAGCAGAAAGTTCTCTATCTTGGCATCGCGCCTGTCCGGCAGATGGATCCAAAAATCGACAGCATTCTCTCCGTCCAGTATCACCTGACAGTTTCCGGAAGACTCAAACCATCTCCCTCCCGCCGATACCAAAGTCAGAAAGCTTGTATTTCCGCCGTCATTAACTTTGATACTGACATTGAATTTCATGGTGTGGAGACCCATATAGACATATCCCCACTTAACTGCACCGCCCGAAATCCTGGCGGCATAGCTGGCACCTTTTGAGTACAGATTCTGTCCCTGAAATGCCCTTCGTCCTCTGCACAGAAGCTTTAAGGATTCCTTCATCCACCCCTCGGAAAAACCGTCTCCAACAAGGTATGCGGCAGAATATATATCCTTGCCGAACATCTGCGTTATAGCATCCGAAAAGCAGTCATCCGGTGCATAAGCAATATTACCGAAATCCCTCTCCTCAATATCCACAAGCTGGGGATATGACTTCTGAAGCCGTTTTAATGTCATCCCCTTTAATATCTCATTTTCGTACTCAAACAGTGCTATATTATTCTGTGAAAGCTCCACCGGCTGACTCAGGGCATAGTAATAAAAACACTCCCTGTGATCCATTATATGCACCCTGAGATCCGGTATCTCCAGCAATTCTATGACCTTATCGAAGGTCTCTATCACATTTAAGGTCAGAGTCTCCACCGTAAGCACCAGCTGACCTGCGGTGTGATCCGGCATCATGGTCTCGCACATGCGCACAAGACGTTTTATGAATCTTGCCAGAAGCCTTGTGTATTCATAGGCCTCTCCGTCTACAAAAGCCTTCTGCCCCTTGCATGCACGGCTCAGTATCTTGTCATAGAGCTCACCGAGACCGGCTCTCGAAAACCTTAAGGCCTCATCACCGTAAGAAAAACGTTTTTCCTCTTTCTGATAGCACATATATAAGGGGATGGAAAACTCCTCCCTCCCCGGTGTTATGCTGAGCGTCGAGGGATTGTCCAGAGAATCCGTTGTAAAACTGATCATGGCATTATCTCCGGAGAAATCGAGACCTATATAAAGTTTTTTCTTGTCTTTATTAAACATCTTTTCCCTCGGTCATACAGTTAAAAATCGTTACTACTCACAGCTGTCTTAAGGTGTATTCCGGCACGATCACATACATATACACTGCTGTCTTAAGATGTATTCCGGCCTGTCATAACATGTTAAATAATTTACCTGTGGTCTCGCTCATGGCCCTGGTCTTGATAAGGTTTTCACCTGTCTGTATACCGTAGAACAGATTGTTCGGAACGCTCTTAAGTGAAGAGGCATATTCATTTCTGCCATATCTCACGTTTCGTCCCTCATTATCCCTGAAATAATACATCAATTCCCCGGTACCGGCCGATAAGAGCACTGCCGTATGATATCCGTACAGAGTACGTTGTACTACGAGTTTTTTTACACCACTGTCATCAAACCTGTACATGAGTTCCACGGCTTCGCTGTCTGAAATGCAGGTAACGATATACCTGTCGTACAGATGATATCTGACCTGAAACTCTTCGGGCAGATCCTTGTAAAAATCAAAATAGATCTTCCTGTCGGTAAAATAATACAGCAATTCATCCAATATATGTTTTGCGGTATTTCCGCTCACACCGGTCTCGCTGTAATATCTGATCAGCGCAAGCTTTGCATAGTCAGGCAACTCTTCCCCGTCCATGAAGAATTTTTCGAGCTCCATAAAAACATCCGCATCCACACTCATCCTTTTTACAATAAACCTGTAAGCGAAATAGAATGTGTATGCCTTCTCTATTATGATGTTATGTTTGCCCTTGAGATACCTGCTGAAGAGCTTTCCGGCAAAATGTTTCATCTCCCCGGTAAAGATCATCATATACAGAATCTTCTCTGTCATGATGGTAACGTCTATGCCGTTTTTGTCGGCTTCACGCCAGACAGCGTACAGCTGGTCAACCGTACCTTCCATGTAAACACAGAGGTATTTGAATATGGCATAACGCTTGCTGCCGTTGGAAACAGCATATATCATAAGCCTTGCCAGCTTCTCGTCATATTCCCTTACACCGTTGACCTTGTAGAGTATGATCTCTTCGAGTTCCTCGAGCTTTATGGATCCGGGTCCGAAGTATTCAACAAATTCATACGCCCTGTCATAGAAGCGGTTGTATACCAGATTTGAGGCGTACCTGCTCCTCACCGACTCATCCAGCTTTTTCATGTCCATCATGGACAGAAGCTCATCGTCACTGTAACCGCCCGCTGTATTTTTTATGACTGCGGGGGTCAGTTTCTCTTTGTACTCGGAATTGATGTGGGGAGATTCCAGCAACAGCTTCAATATCTCATTTTCCTGATCGTTGAGTCCCTGAAAGCTTGATTTTCCGAGCATGTGATGAAGCGCGTAAGGCAGCTTCACAGAGCCGGAATTAAGAGCGCTTCTGACATATCTTGCAGGATTAAACAGTCTCTCAAGTTCACAGGCGTCATTATCCACAAAAACCCTGCCATCACGATCACCAAGCACGGTTACATACTCTCCCGGATAGACCGGTATGAAAGCTATACCGTTATCGATCTGATATGTAAATATCTCAGACAGACTGTCGCTTATGACATGGACAACCTTCGCCGCCGGATTCGTACATACCAGCCGGTTCATATACAGAGTTCTGGACAGGGCATCAAAAAACTCCTTATCCATCTCGAAATCTTCGAGAGTTGCATTGTAAAGAACCGAAAGATTGTCGTCGATCAGCCCTTCCTTCATCTCTCTCAATACAAAATCATGGATCTGATCGCGGTAGTTATCATATGTCTCATGATCAGAATCTTTCGCAGCCAGGATATTCACATACAGAGCTGCTTTCTGTCTCGCAGTCAGTGAGTTATTGTAGCGGAAATAAATGGCAACCTGCCTCGGTATCTCCTCCCTGTGTGTCTTTGACAGAGAAGCAACAAAGTACTCATAAAGACCGCCAAGTTTAATATCCTGTTCGATGGCTCTCCTGTAAAGCTCATGATCCGCTTCACGTCTGAGATCGCCTTTTATCCTGTACTGGCATACAGCTCCCAAGGTATCTTTCGACGGAAACATCTCATAGCATCCCGTGATGATGCGGTCCACCAGTTTACTGTATCCTGCGGACACCCCGTACACGGACACCAGCTGGTCGCAAAGAGCCTTTCCTATGACTTTCTTTTTTACACCCCAATTTAATATCTTCAGCATCTCCGGCTTGAGATCAGTGAGATAGAACGGGTATTTGTTTAATATCTTGCAGGCATTCGCATAAAAAAACGGGCTGTTCTCTCCGTCCTTTATCCACCTGATTATCATGGAGAGCCTTATCTTTTCATCCAATCCCGGGGCATCCGGCAACAGCATGCAGTATCTGATAAAAGAATCATCCATGTTATTGGCATAAATATCCGAGATCTGGGCAAATATAGTCTCCCGCTTTTTCTCGTCAGTTTCCACAAGGTAAAGCAGACAGCCAAACAGCATGCTGTCCCTCATGTCAAACTTGTCCGTACGGGTCTTCAGGGCATCCACAACAGTCCTGAAATCCTGCATCTGCTTATTGATCATCATGACATAGGCCTTGTAGAGTTCATGCCTTACCGAACCGCTGTTATAGGACTTTATCAGTTCGATAGTCTTTGTGACCCAGGCGCCGGTTACCATGATCCCCGCCAGGTATTCCTCATACATGACAGACAGTCTCAGGTTAAACTTTTTATCTCCCGTCGGGTCTTCTCTTGTCAACGTCACCTCGGATACAACGGAGACATTGACCGTTATAACTTCCCTCTGGAAGTTGTTTTCCAATACGATGCGCCCGGTATTTTCTCCTTTATACAAACGCTCTCTGTCTATAGTGAAAGACAGCCTGTACTCTCCTGCTACAAAATCGTCTTCTCTGATATATTCTTTGTCGAGATGTACAAAATCAGAGTCCGTAGATGCCTTTATGCCGATCTTTCCGAACTCTTTTTTTCGCAGCAGTATACTCTCCGTATACTCATCGCCCAAAAGCTCAGAGAACCTTATAACATTGCGATCCACAGTGAACATAGCCCGCTTTTTGTAGCTGGCGGCAATGAGGAATTCCTCAACGCTCCGTATCTTTCTGTAATAAAGCCTGTTCTTGGTATTAGTAAGCAGCATGGAGAAGGCATCGCTCTTATATATTGCCTCGGCCTCTTTGGGATTGATCTCATAAAGCCGGGTAAAATCCGACAGCGAAGCTATCTCGCCGGTAGACGCAATGATCTTTTCTCCTATGACCCTCGCACTGAAATTGATCTGAAACTCACCGCCGTTAGTAACGATAAAAAAGCTTCCCGTATCCGTATCACCCACCTTAAGACTCTGGGCACGGTACACGAAGCTTATCTTTACATTGCCGTTTGCAACAGAGTTTCGCAATTCGGTCACGTTATGATTAAAACATAAAATATCCGCTTCCAGAACGGAATCACCCTGAGTGCTGATAACGAAATCACCCTCGTACGATCCGCCAAAAGGTACATCAAATACAAGGCTTTCCGCAGAAAGTTCTACGGAAGGCCTTTCCATCTCGATATTACCCTTTGCCATTTCCTCAATCTGTCTGATCATTTCAGCTCCCCGATGTAACGGATATTAACGGATAACACATTGTAATGATACACATCAGGCATCTTTCTCTTCAAAGAATTTTATAATGCCCTTTGCGGCATTTTTTCCTGCTCCCATGGCCAGGATAACCGTTGCGGCGCCTGTCACCGCATCTCCGCCGGCAAACACGCCCTCTTTGGATGTGGCGCCTGTCTCCTCGGAAGCGATGATGCACTTTCTCTTATTGACATCCAAACCTATGGTTGTGGAAGAAATAAGCGGATTCGGTGAGGTACCCAGTGACATTACGACTGTATCTGCCTCAATCTCATACTCCGAACCGGGAATCTCCACCGGTGAACGTCTTCCGCTCTCATCCGGCTCGCCAAGCTCCATCTTGATGATACGGATTCCTTTTACATAACCGTTCTCATCCACCAGGATCTCTGTAGGATTCTGAAGGAGATCAAATATGATGCCCTCTTCCTTGGCGTGATGAACTTCTTCCACTCTGGCGGGAAGCTCGGCCTCACCGCGTCGGTAGACAACATGAACCTCAGCGCCGAGTCTCTTTGCCGTACGTGCTGCATCCATGGCAACGTTTCCGCCACCTACAACAACCACCTTTTTGCCCCTTGAAATAGGTGTATCATACTCATCAAGGTAAGCCTTCATAAGGTTATTTCTGGTCAGGAACTCATTTGCGGAGAACACGCCAAGAGCCTGCTCACCCGGAATTCCCATGAATCTGGGAAGTCCTGCACCCGAACCGATGAATACGGCTTCGAACCCCTCTTTATCCATAAGTTCATCAATAGTGGTAGACTTTCCGATAACGACGTTTGTCTCGATCTTCACACCAAGACTCTCAACATTGGCAACCTCGCTTGCCACAACCTTATCCTTTGGGAGACGGAACTCAGGAATTCCGTAAGACAAAACTCCTCCGGCCTTATGAAGCGCTTCAAAAATAGTAACGTCAAATCCGGCCTTTGCCAGATCTCCCGCACATGTGAGTCCTGCGGGACCCGAACCGATAACAGCCACCTTATGACCGTTCTTCTGCTCCGGTGCCTTGGGCTTAATGCCATTCTCTCTGGCGTAATCAGCCACAAAGCGCTCAAGTTTTCCGATGGACAGGGGATCACCCTTAAATCCTCTGATACACTTGCCCTCACACTGGGTCTCTTGCGGACAAACACGACCGCAGACTGCCGGCAACGCGCTGGACTCGGATATTATCTCGTAAGCCTTCTCAATATTGCCGTCTTTTACCTGCTCTATAAATCCCGGGATGTTAATGGACACCGGGCATCCCTTTACACACTGTGCATTTTTGCAATTGAGGCAGCGTCCTGCTTCCTCTCTCGCCTCATCCATATTATAGCCAAGACAAACCTCTTCAAAGTTTGCCGCACGCTCAGTAGGATCCTGCTCCCTGACAGGAACTCTCTTTAATACATCCATTGCTTTCCTCCACCAAACTCTATATTAACATACACCACAGCCTCCGTGATGTGTTGAACCTTCCTCGTAAGCGAGCTTTGCTCTGCCTTCCTCTGTCTTATACTGTGCCATACGTTTCATGGCAAGATCGAAATCCACCAGATGTCCGTCAAACTCAGGTCCGTCAACACAGGCGAACTTAACTTTACCGTCCACTATCAGTCTGCAGGCACCGCACATTCCCGTACCGTCCACCATCAGCGGATTCATGGAAACTATGGTATGAAGTCCCAGTTCCTTTGTGAGTTTGCAAACAAATTTCATCATGATCATGGGACCGATGGCAACACAATGATCATATGTCTTTCCCTCGGCATATATAGCCTTCAGCTGGTCTGTGCCCATACCGTGGAAACCGAAGGAACCGTCATCTGTGGTGACATATACGTTCTCTGCCACTGCCTTCATCTCATCAATGTAAAAGAGCAGATCCTTATTGCGCGACCCCATGATGACATCACATTTAACGCCATGCTCATGAAGCCATTTAACCTGCGGATAAACAGGCGCTGTTCCAAGACCGCCTGCTATGAATACTATTTTTTTTGCCTTTGTCTCTTCGAGATTTGCCTCAATACAAAGATCAGACGGCTGTCCCAAAGGTCCGGCAAAATCCATCATGTACTCACCCACTTCAAGCTCGCACATACGCATGGTAGATGCTCCTATAGTCTGGATCACGATGGTGACAGTACCTGCCTGTCTGTCATAATCGCAGATCGTAAGAGGTATCCTCTCTCCCGTCTCATCTGTCTTTGCCACAATAAACTGACCCGGAAGACAGTTCTGTGCCACGCGAGGCGCTTCAACATCAAATAATATGATATTGTCTGCCAGGCGCTCCTTTCTGGTGATCTTGTACATACTACTCCTCCTTGATAATAAAAATCAGCGCTGATAAAGCAAACAGGTCGCTCAGCTGTAACTCTTGGATCATTAACTGAAATAAACCAGCTCATCTTCGGGCTTTTTGGCCGGTGTCACCGAGATAGCATGCAATACCGGACCTTTTCCCTTGTATTCAAACGAAAACTCATACCTGATCTCAGCGGTGATATTGATCCAGCTGCGATGCTTTAAGGTATATGCCTGATCGTAAACGCATTTCATGCCTATAAACTGTATATCCTCAACACAGCATGTCATGGCAAAACGCCCCGGCACAAAGATATTATTTTTGAATTTGCCATCCGGTCTGTAGACCAGAGCCAGAAAACTCACTTTTTTACCGATGTAATTTTTGGGGTTGTCCATACAATCCAAAAACCAGATACCGTAATCGGCATCCGTGATCTCCAGCTCATCCTGCGACATATCATAGGGGAGCTCTTGATCTTCACCGTCATCCATAGTTCCGTCTTTTCTCTCGTAAGCCAGCTGTGTCTTACGGTTTTTGGCTTTTACTATACGCCTGAATTTAGACTTCGGAGTGTCATCATCACATCTGTTAAAGATGACTACATCTGACATGAAAAACTGTTCCAGCATCATGGATTTCATGTTGTTCAGATACATCTCGAAGGTGGTGGCATCCACTGTTGTCAGAGTCTGTACCACAATCCAGCCCTCAGGTACTTCCAGATCCAGTATAAGGCCCATCTCCCACGTTCCGTTATACTCTATGAAAACCTGCTCGGGAAGGTATCTCAGGTTTAATTCCCTGATCTTTTCGTTATTAAGCTCTTCCTTGTCCTGAAGGTATACCACCTGCGTATTCACTTCCGCAAGCGCATCTTCATCGTATTCCTCGTCACCATCCTCGCAGACGATCAAAAGCGTTTTTCTGCCTTCATCATTGAAATCTCCACCGAGAAGCGTCTGCTTTATGAGTGTCGTCTTTCCGGAATCCATAAATCCGGTAAAAAGATATACCGGTATCTCTTCCATAACTGTCAAATCCTTTCTGATAGGCAGGGGCTGAAACCCGTTTGCCGTTAAATAACTGTCTTAAGCTTATATGAAAAGCTGTGAACCGCTCACTTTCCGGCCTGGGAACCACATGATCCGAGGGTCAAAAGGTGATTCACGGATTATTTCAAAAGAAACAGTGCCAGAAGATCATCCTCTTTGATATCACAGCCTATAACACAAAGACGCCCGGTGTAATCCGGCTCTCCGGATCTGATCTCGTAATCGCCGTCCACAAGGTCAAAGTAGATCCATGTTCCGTCGGTATTCTCCACCATACCTTTAGCTCTCAATATAGTACCGAATTTCTCACCCTCAGAGAGTTCCTTTAAGATGCTCTCGATCTCTTCCTTTGTATATTTGTGGGCTGTCTCCTTACCCCAGCTGGTGAACACATCATCCGCATGATGGTGATGATGATGCTCGTGTTCATGATCATGATGATGTTCATGCTCCTCATGGTCGTGATGATGTTCGTGCTCCTCATGGTCATGATGATGCTCGTGCTCCTCATGATCGTGATGGTGCTCATGTTCCTCGTGGTCATGATCGTGATGATGTTCATGGTCATGATCCTCGTGGTCATGATCGTGATGATGCTCATGATCATGATCCTCATGGTCATGATGATGATGTTCAGCCTCATGGGCAGCAACCGCTGCCTTTGCTGCTTCCTCTGCCATGAGCTTCATCTCGAGAGAATCCTCTCTCTCTATTACTTTGAGAATGGCTTCTCCGCTGATCTTCGACCAGTCGGTGGTGATAAGTGAAGCCTTGGGGTTCAATCCCTGAAGTGCGGCCACACATGCGTCCAATACAGCAGGCTCCATCTCCTGTGTACGGCTCAGCACAACAGTTGTAGCATATTCAATCTGATTGTTAAAGAATTCTCCGAAGGCTCTCATCTGTTTTAATGCCTTCTTGCCATTCACTACAGTAACAAGTCCGTTGAGCTTGATATTGTGTGTCTCCTCAACATCCAGAACAGACTTCATAACATCCGAAAGTTTTCCCACACCCGAGGGCTCGATCAATATTCTGTCGGGAGTGTATTTTTCTATGACTTCCTTCAGGTTTTTGCCGAAATCACCTACCAGTGTACAGCAGATGCATCCGGAGTTCATCTCCGTGATCTGTATGCCGGCGTCCTTTAAGAATCCGCCGTCTATACCAACCTCTCCAAATTCATTTTCGATGAGAACTACTTTCTCGCCCTTGTAAGCCTCCTCGATAAGCTTTCTGATGAGTGTAGTCTTTCCCGCACCCAAAAATCCGGATATGATATCTACTTTTGTCATTTTATGTCTGCCTTCTTTCTATGTGTTACATCCTCTCCGGGGCTTCAAATCCCAGAACATCTATACATTTTTCCAATACACCCAGTGTCAGATTAATGAGGGAAATATAGGATTTCTTTCTGTCCTCATCCTCTTCGCTGAGGATCTTAGTCTCATGATAAAACTTGTTAAACGCATTTGCAAGCTCATAAACATAGGCACATACCTTGTGGGGTGCCAGCTCATCAAAGGCATTCTCGATCACTCCGTTGAATCCCGCCAGTGACAGCATCAATCCTTTTTCACTGGCCGAACCGGGGAACTGAATTATGACATCCGCCTTGTCTCCGCCTGCCTCAGCATATTTTGCCAGGATCGACTTTATCCTCACCATGGTATAGAGGATGTAGGGTCCCGTATTACCTTCAAATGATGTGAACTTCTCAGGATCAAATATATAATCCTTGGATGCCTGATTGGAAAGATCTCCGTATTTCACTGCAGCAACAGATATCTTTGCAGCGATATCGCGGGCCTCATCCTCAGGGATGCTCTCATTCTGCGAAACCTTGGAATACATCTTGTCCTCAATGTCATCCAGCAGGTTTTCAAGTCTCATGATGCCGCCGTCCCTTGTCTTGAAGGGTTTTCCGTCCGGACCGTTCATGGTGCCGAAGCCCAGAAAATGAAGTGCCGTGTCATCCGGTACTATGCCTGTCTTCCTGGCACATCTGAACACCTGTGTAAAGTGCATCTCCTGACGTTTATCCACGACATATATAATGTCATCCGGATGATATGAATTTTCTCTCTGAACCAGTGTCGCAAGATCCGTTGTCTGGTACAGCGCGGCACCGTCACTCTTTAATATGATACAGGGCGGGATCTCCTTTGTGTCATCATCTCTCTTGACATCCACCACCAGTGCGCCTTCGCTCTCATGGGCGAAGCCCTGATCCTTCATGCGTCTTACCATCTCGGGGATGTAGGGATCCGCATCGGATTCACCCTTCCAAACCTCAAATGACACGTTCAGTCTCTTGTAGTTTTTCTTGAGATCGTTTACCGAAACATCTATAATATGCTGCCAGAGAGCCATGTACCCGGGACGACCCTGCTGCAGATCCTTTACAGCCTGCATGGCCTTGGCCTTGTATTTCTCGTCTTCCTTGGATTTTGCAGAGGCCGTCGGATAGATCTCCTCAAGCTCGGAAATAGTAAACGGCGGCTCTTTCGGATAATCATCCGTAATAGCCTGATTGAAATACGGAAGATCCGGTCTTCTGATCGAAAGTTCGTGGATAATCAGTCCCATCTGAAGACCCCAGTCACCGAGATGGACATCTCCTATGAGGGTATTACCCATGAAGATACCCATTCGCTTTATGGATTCGCCTATGACTGCCGAACGAAGATGTCCCACATGCAGCGGCTTCGCCACATTGGGTCCGCCGTAATCTATGAGGATCGTACGCGTTTTAGTGCTCCTGTCGCAGCCAAAGCGGTATTCATCCCTGGTCATCTCACGAATATAATCCGAAATAAACCTGTCGCTCAAGTCCATGTTTAAGAATCCCGGAGCTACAGCCGTGACATTCTTGAAGATTTCATTTCCGCTGAGCTTTTCCGCGATCTCTCCCGCTATCTCTATAGGCGGTCTCTTTAAGCTCTTGGCCAGAGCCATGGCACCGTTGCACTGGAATTCGCAAAGATCCGGTCTGTTGGAGAAACTGACCCTTGCAAACTTATTATCATATCCCAGTTCATCAAATATCTTTATCAACTCTTCCGTAAGGTTGTCCAATAACTTTTTCATATGTTGATCCTTTTATTTAGTATTAATTTATCCCGTCTTCAGCCGACTGTATGGTTTCCATCAAAGCATTTTCTCTCTCTGACATGATGTTTCCGACCATCTCCCGCTCAGAATCATTCATTTCCTGATTCTTGCCGTATCCACCGGAATATGCACCTGTTGTCGCATTATAACCGGCCTTGGCCGCAGCTATCTCAGCCTGTTTGGCCGCTTCATCCTCGGCCGCCTCAGCTTTAAGTCTTGCAATGATCTCTTCTGCAGCGCGGAGCCTTTCCTTTTCCTCGTCACTCATCTCAGGCTCCTTATTAACAGAAGCTGTTTCAGGTGACAATTCCGGTTCATCATCTACAGACTTGTATCTTACATTCCATCGTTTCACGACCGTTTTTGCAAGTTTCTTCTTGCGGTCGCGCTCATCAATCCGATCTAACATATACACTCCTGCAGTTGCTGTCTGCGGTTACTATTTAAACACGGAAGTATCAAAAATGTAGTGCCAGGAATATCCCGGCACCACATATCATTTGTAATCAAGATTAATTTTTACGGAAACCACTCAGGAAGCTTGGTGTCTGTATATCTTTTTCCTTAACCCTGGGTGAGAGCGCTTCTGGTTTTCTGAGTCCTGGCGTAGGCGCCTGTGACAGACCGGATGTTCCGAATGAAGCATTCGCATCAAACTGTCTGCGCGGCTGCGCCGGCTGTGTCAGAGGAGCCTGGGGCTGAACCTGTGGCTGAACCACTGTGTTGCCTGCTGTTCTCGCGCCCGCAAACCCTGTCTGCTGCGGCTGCGGTGTGTTGTAATTGAGGCTGTCAAAGAAATTTCTCTGAAGATTTGCCTTGGGATCCTCGGCAGGCTTGATCACCTTTCCGGTATTCTCAAGACCTGTGGCGATAACCGTGATCTTCACAGTATCAGCCATGTTCTTATCCTCTCTCGCACCCATTATGATATTGGTATCATCTCCGGTAAGATCCTGTACGTATGAAGCGGCATCAGATGCATCAAACAATGTGATGTCACCGGTAATATTGATGATGACATCGGAAGCACCTACAATGCTGGTCTCCAAAAGCGGGCTCTCCACAGCAAGTCTCACTGCCTCTATAGCCTTGTCATCTCCGGTAGCGGAGCCTATACCCACATGTGCAAGTCCCTTATCTCTCATAACTGTCTGAACATCGGCAAAGTCAAGATTTATAAGAGCAGGAAGATTAATAAGATCCGTGATACCCTGAACTGCCTGCTGAAGCACCTCATCTGCGATCTTCAATGCATCGTCAAAGCCTGTACGGCGGTCAACCATTGAAAACAGCTTTTCATTGGGGATAACGATCAGAGTGTCCACAACTTCCTGAAGTTTTTCTATACCGGTCTGCGCGTTTCTGGAACGCACACCACCCTCAAATTTGAAAGGCTTTGTGACAACACCCACGGTAAGGATTCCCATCTCCTTGGAAACCCTTGCCACAACCGGAGCTGCACCTGTTCCGGTACCGCCTCCCATACCGCATGTTACAAATACCATGTTGGCCCCTCTGATAGCATCCGTAATAGCGTCGATGCTCTCTTCTGCGGCCTTCTCACCTTTTTCCGGATTGCCGCCTGCACCGAGACCTCCGGTGAGCTTCTCTCCTATGGGAATGAGGGTCGGAGCTTTACAAAGTTCCAATGCCTGTTGATCTGAGTTTATGCCTATAAACTCCACTCCTAAAATATTCTCCGTGATCATGCGGTTAACAGCGTTATTTCCGCCGCCTCCGACTCCTACGACCACTATCCTCGCATTGCTGGCTGTCTCAAGGTTTGTAATCTCAAGCATCGGCATAATAAATCTCTCCTCTCACATATTTTATACTTCTGAATAGATAAAACCCTCAATCTGTTTTATTTTACTGTTTATTAGCACAAATCGCAACAGGTTTTTAAAAATTTTTTACTAATCCGGATCAAAAATAATATCTGTTGTCTCAGTAGTCCAGTTTTCCACGTGCAGAACACCCTTTTTCCCTTTGAGTTCATCACTGTCCAGTATATAACTGAGGCGCATTATCTTTTCCGTAAGATAATCGGCCGATCCTATGTTTATGGTAATCTTTCCGCTCAACGCGGACATTTTGCCCGCAGAATCAAATTCAACCTGAGTAGCATGGATACCGTATTTTTTCAGGAGGCTGGTCAAAAGCAGAAGATCGTTGAGCTCATCCGCATTTTCCATCTCCAGCATCTCGTACAACACCACGGAAGAGACATTTAATCCGCCGACCTTCGGTACATCGTCTATAGATGACGAAGTTATCTCCACCACAAAGCCGTCCTTGTCAAAGTAAGCATTCTGTCCTACAGCGTCTATATAGATATATCCCAATATTCCTTTCTCATGAACCGTGATATCAAGACCGTGCGGTCCGTTCATTTCCACTTCCACCGAATCGATGAACGGCGTTTTGCTGCCAAATCCGAATTTGTACCTGAAATATACATACAAAGTGCTGAACGAATAATCATCATTCAATACGCTGTTTTTTATCTGTTCCTCAGAATACAGTTCATTTCCCGTAACATTTACATCCCTGACGGTAAAAACTTTCATCAGCAGTATATAAACCGTCGCCGCTAATATCACGATCCCCAGAAGGAACCAAAGTCCTTTGTGTGATCTTCTGCTATTCATCCGGTTCCTCCGGTTCTTCTATGTTAACATTAATGGTCCGCGATACCGCCAGCACCATCCCCACCTCTCCCAGCATGATCACGGCGCTGGTTCCGCCGTAACTGAAGAATGGCAAAGTGACACCGGTGTTGGGTATTGTGTTGGTCACCACCGCTATATGCAGCAAAGCCTGGATAGCGATATGTGCCATCACGCCGGTTGCAAGGTACATTCCGAAAAGTTCCTTTGCGTTTACCGCTATTATGATGAACTTCCATATCATCAGAATATACAGTACTGCAAGACACGCTGCGCCGAAAACGCCAAGTTCCTCACAGATTGCGGAAAAGATCATATCGTTCTGAACTTCGGGCAGGGCTCCGAGTTTGGTCATGGAATTGCCAAGTCCTTTTCCGAAGAGTCCACCGCTGCCTATGGCGTACAATCCCTGAACTGTCTGATATGCATCATCTGCGCTCTCGGGATGAAGCCAGGTCTCTATCCTGTCTTTTCTGTATGTTGCGCCGTACAGCAGATATGCCGCTAGGGCAGCCGCCGCTAGTCCTCCCGTCACCAGGAAAGGAAGCGTTTTCCTGTTTGCCACAAAGACAATGGCTGCCGCTATCGCCAATACTATGATAGCCGTGCTGGCGTTTGTTACGGCAATGGCCACAAACGGTATCGCCACTATCTCCACCATGATGATGATGACATTTTTGTATTCCTGCATAACCGTAGGCCGTCTGCTGATCATATATGCCAACATCAGTATGATGCCTACCTTCATGATCTCCGAGGGCTGGAACTCTATACCCAGATTCAGCCATCTTCTGGAGTTGTTGTAAGAGACTCCCAGGGGAGTGAATATCAGAAGACAGAACAGCAAACTTACCCAATATACCGGAACCGCAAAAAACTTATAAACCTTCATGGGCATCAGAGATGCTATTATCATGACTGCGATACCGGCTATATCATACCTCAGCTGTTTTTTCAGGAAATAAGCCGCATTTCCGTAATTGATGGACGCATCGTAGGAACTGACCGAATACAGCATGACAAGACCGAAACACACCATAAAAACAGTCAGAAAGAAAAGGGTGTAATCATAAAAGATCACCTTTTTCTTCCTGCGTTTTTTTCTGTTGCCGTCTTTTCTGCCAAATCCAAACATTAAAGTCTCTCTCTTACCATTTCCTTAAACATGTCTCCCCTCTGTTCGTAGGACTTGAACATATCCCACGAAGCACAGGCGGGGGACAGCAAAACATTCTCTCCCGGTTTTGCCTCCTCAAAGGCACGGTCCACAGCTTCCTTAAGATCCTTCACGAAAACATAATCCTTAAAACCGCATTCATCACAGTCGGAAGCTATCTTCTCCTTTGTAGCACCCAACAGATAGAGCTTCTTCACCATGCCGCCAAAGGATCTTATCCAATCCACGTAATCGGAGCCCTTGTCGTAACCGCCGCCTATCAGATATGTGGGGCTCTTCATGGCTCTCACGGCCTGTATTGCCGCATCCGGATTGGTACCCTTGGAGTCATCGTAGAATTTAACTCCTCCGATCTCCTCCACAAACTCAATCCTGTGGGAAACCGCCTTGAAGTTCTTCAGGGCTTTTATGATGTTCTCCCGGCTGACCCCTGAGTAATCTGCCATAGCTATGGCCGCCATGACATTCTCGTAATTGTGCCGTCCTATGATATTGAGTTCATCCACATGGATGATATCCTCTTTTTTGCCGCCTATGCACCTGCATATCACGTCACCGTCCAAAAAATATCCTTCCGCAAGCTTTGTACGGCTCGAAAAAAAGATGATGTTTTTATCCGTATCGCTCAGCAGATCGTCACCGAAATCCGCAAGACAATCGTCTTCGTAATTCAACACAACGGTTTCGGCGTTTTTGGCTATCTTCTTTTTGGCCTTGATGTACTCTTCCATGGTGTGATGCCTGTTGAGGTGATCCGGAGTTATATTCAGTATAGCGCACGCCTTCGGTGCAAAAGTATCTGCCGTCTCAAGCTGGAAAGAAGAAATTTCAGCCACAACCCTTGTATCATCTGTCATATCATCCAGCATATCCGTATAGGGAATACCGATATTTCCCACCACTCTGGTGTCCGGATAAGTAGTCTTAAGCAGTTCTCCGGTCAGGGCCGTCGTGGTGGTCTTGCCGTTAGTGCCTGTAATGGCACAAACCTTTCCCTTGCTGAAAAGATACGCCAGCTCGATCTCTCCTATAACCTTAACCCCTGCATCAAACAGACTCTTTGCATCATCCGAATCAAGGGGAACACCGGGCGAGAGAACTCCGGTCTTGAAGTTCCCGGCATACTCTCTGTCAAGTCCGCCTATTTTGATCTCAATGCCTTCAGGCGCCCCTGAATCTTTCAATTTCTTTTTAATATCCTCGGCATCAGCCTTTTTATTGCCGTCGTACAGCACCACGTCAAATCCTTTTGTTTTTAGAAGCTTTGACGCAGCGATTCCGCTGATACCCGTTCCTATTACTATAACTCTTCCTAAATCCATCTGTCTTTACCTCAAATAAACATTGTCTCATTTAAGTTACTCACAGGCCGCATATGCCTATGGCGCATAACGCAGCAGTGATGGATGCGAATACGGTAACCACCTTTGTCTCGCTCCATCCCCCGAGCTCAAAATGATGATGTATCGGCGCCATGCGGAATATTCTCTTTCCTTTGGTGATCTTGAAATATGAGACCTGCAGCATCACAGATAAGATCTCTATCCAGTACACAAATCCCACCAAAAGCACGAATATCGGTGTTCCGGTCATGTAGGCAGAAGCCGCCACAAAACCGCCCAGCGCGAGAGATCCGGTATCACCCATGAAGATCTTCGCAGGATGCGCGTTGTGCATCAGAAAACCGAAAAGCGCTCCCATGGTAGCTGCCGCTGTCATGGATGTACCGTAGATACCTGTCGTCTCTCCCGCCACAACATAGAAAGCACACACCGGAAGTGTCACCGTGGACACAAGTCCATCCACTCCGTCAGTGAAATTAACGCCGTTAACCGTTCCTATGACAGCCAGAAAAAATATGGGATAACCTAAAATACCAAGGTTCAATGTGACATCCACAAAGGGAACATAAACATTGGTTATAAACTGGTCTCCGTCGTGTGTCAGGATGATGTAAGCCATGAAAACGCCCGTTACCAGTATTTCCAATCCCATCTTCTCTATAGCGGCAAGTCCGTCGGATTTATGTTTGACACTCTTTAGGTAGTCATCCATAAATCCTATAAGACCGAAACACAGCATTACCACCACTACCGGGGTAACGCCGCGAAGACCTTCTGTTGCGTGACCGTAGGCCTCCTCAAGACCAAATGCGCTTGTAATAGCCACCATCGTACCTATCAAAATCCCCACTCCTCCCATAGAGGGAGTTCCGTTCTTGGATTGATGGCTTGCCAGCTCTTCTCTCTCGGTATTACCGAACTTCAGTTTTTTGAAATACGGTATCAACGGTTTTAGTATAAGATAAGTCACTATAAAAGAAGTCAGCACCGTTGCGGTATAAATCCTGAAATTATCCTGTGATATCATGACTTTCCTCCTCCGGTGTCAATTCCAGTTCCATTTCCGGCAGACCATCCACAGCTTCCCCGTCGGACGCTTCTCCGGTTTCACCCGTTCCCGCCTCGCCGGTATTCTCACCGGCATCCTCACCTTCATCAGGTGAGACCGGATCAGGCAGCGTGATCTCGGAAGAATCCGTATTTTCAGTCGATTCTCCGGTATCTGTCGATGAACTTCCTGTATCTCCGACGGAAGATCCTGTATCTCCCGCAGAAGTTCCCGTATTAACGGAAGGAGTACTATCGGTTGCTGATGTTCCCGATGTATCAGAAGACGTTGTCCCGGAACCGGTGGAAGCAGGCGTATTCTCTGACGGCAGCTGTGTATTCTCCGTCGCCTGTCCGTCGTCACCGGCTTTTTCTTCCGAAGTATTGTCTTTTATGACGATCCTGTTCTCTTCGCTGTAATGCTCGGTGGCATTCAGAGCATTGTCCGAATACCACGACAAACCTGTCAGGAAGTTGGTAACATCGCTGGTAAGCGACTTTTCATTCAAAGGTTCATCAGGGTAAATATTCAGGTACGGCAAAGCCTCCTCCAGTATCTCCCTGCAAAGATTCTGCGCGTATGTTGAATGTGCCTGATCCTGGGTATTCGGTCTGTCTACCACCACGTATATCATGACCTTGGGATCGTCCTGCGGAACATATCCGATAAAAGATACCAGATAGTTGATACCGTCACGGTGGGCAAGCTGTGCGGTTCCTGTCTTACCGCCCATGGAATAGCCTGCGACTTTGGCATATTTACCGGTACCACCCTGTTCGGATACAACACCGTAAAGATAATCCTTCAGCTTTTCGGAAGTATCCCTGGATATGGTCTGTTTGAGCAACGTAGGCTGATACTGCCTTATAAGCTGTCCTTCCTCGTCCAATATCTTTGTAACCATATGCGGCTGGTAGTACATCCCCCCGTTTATCAGTGAACAGAAGGCGCTGCCAAGCTGGATCATGGTTGTATTGAAGTTCTGACCAAAGGAGTTGGTAGCAAGATCGATCTTGGTCATATTGTCCTCTGTGTACACGAGGCTGTCCGTCCTTGACTCACCCGGCAGATCAATGTTGGTCTTTCTGCCGAAGCCGAAAACAGACTGGTATTTTGTGAAATTTTTAACACCTATAACGTAGGACATCTGCATCAGAGCATCATTACACGAGTCCATCAATGCCTTCTTTACCGTCTCCATACCATGTCCGTATTTATTGACACATTTGATACGGTATTCAGCGATATTCTCTCCACCGTCACAATAAAACTCTTCATCTCCGGTCAGCACACCGGTATCAAGCCCGCACGCCACCGTGAAGGGCTTTGCCGTGGAACCGGGCTCATATGTATATCCGACGCAGAAATTCATCCAGATGCGGTTGAGGGCTTCATACATCTCATGGTTATCCATCTCCGCTATCTCTTCCTCGGAGTAATATGCGCTGAGATCCCTGGGATTCGAGAGATCAAAGCTCGGATAATCAGCCATGGCCAGAACCTCGCCGGTCTGGGGCGACATCATCAAAACACCAATATTCTGCGCTGCCGGTCCTTCGTTGTAATTATCCTGAAATGTAGTCAGAAACTCTTTGATCTTATCTTCCACAATGGATTGAAGATTTGCGTCTATAGTGCTGACCACAGTGTAACCGTCTCTGGCAACCCTGGTATTTTTCTCGTAATCGCTGTCGGAATTAAGGAAACCGTATACCCTGCCGTTTATGCCTGTAAGATCCTTATCATAGAATTTCTCAAGTCCCTGAAGACCAACACCGTCATTCTGCACCATGCCTATGATCTCGCTGGCAAGGCTTCCGTACGGATAGCTTCTGATGTAGCTTTTCTCAAACCAAAGTCCCTTGACCAGAGAATGCTCCCCGTCATTCATAAGATCTGACAGCTTTTTCATACGGTCATAGGGCATCTGTTTGATCAGTACTATATATGCGTTATTGGGGTTTTTACTGATGATATCCCTGATATTATCCTCATCAAGTTCATCGCCGTAACACTGCATGAGCGCCGCTATTGACGGCTCAAGATATTTATCTTTAGACAGCATTACCCTGCAATCGAGTATGAGAGAATATACATCCGTGGATGTCGCCAGGATAGTGCCTTTAGAATCTGTGATATCGCCCCGGCGGTACGCCAGGCTGACGGAGTCATAGGATTTCTGGGACAGAACCTGCTTTTCGTACTGCTCTCCCGAAACCTCCTCGATATAAAAAACTTTTACCGTTAACGCAACAAAAGCTACCGCAATCACAAAGAAGATCACGGTAAGCTTTTTCTTGTTGTCTCTGGATACCTTAAACGTTTTTCTCTTTTTTCTGTTTTGAACGGATCCCATTATCACTTAATCCCGCTGTACTGGGTCATATAATCTGAAGAATCGATGCTGTAATATACTATCTGATCTTCGCCGGCATAATTCATGCCCATCTTCAGCGCTTCCTTTTTTACCATCGTGATATCGCCTGCTGTCTCAAGCCTCTTGGCTACCGCGTCGTTATTGACCTTTACGGTATCCAGCGAGCTCTCAAGCGATGCAATGCTCCTGAGCCTTGTGGTGATATCCGATTGTAATTTTATATAAAACATCACTGTAATGCAAGTGATAATCAGTGCCAACGACAAAAAAAATACATATTGCGGAGTGACCATCATCATCTGCTCCTGATGGCGTCTCGCAATGGCGTTTCTCCTGCGGCGCTCACGGTTTCTGCGGACTATCTCGGCGTTTTCCTCATAGCTCTCCTGCTCGCGCTCACGGTAGAACTCCTCCTCAGACGCATAATCATCCTCAGACTCTGCGTAGTCCAGGTCACGGGCAACGTTGTCATTGATATAAGCGCCGTATCCCGCACCCTTCATATCCCACTCGTATTCATCTCTCTCAAAACCACCGATTTCCCTCATGTTCGAATTCCTTTTCTCTTCTATGTTTTTTCAAAAACCCTCAGTTTTGCACTCTTTGACCGCGGATTCGTCTCCATTTCCAATTCCGTCGGCAGGATCGGATGTTTTGTGATAACCCGTCCTTTCGGAACCTTTCCGCAAACACATACAGGAAAGGATGGCGGACAAGTGCACGGATCTTCCAATGTCTTGAAGTGGTTCTTGACTATCCTGTCTTCTAACGAATGGAAGGTTATAATACAAAGTCTTCCACCCGGATTGAGGAAATCCGCCATTTTATCTATGCTGTTTTCTAACACCTCGAGTTCACGGTTCACAGCGATCCTCAAAGCCTGAAAGGTTCTCTTGGAAGGATGTCCGCCTGTGGCTCTCATCTTAGCCGGGATTGAATCCCTTATTATCTCGTTGAGCCTTCCCGTTGTCTCTATAGGTGACTGTTGCCTGGCGAGCACTATATTTTTCGCTATATTTCTCGCGAACTTCTCTTCACCGTAATCCCTAAGGATTCGGGTCAGTTCCTCTACGGAATAGCCGTTTATGATGTTTTCGGCTGTAAGAGTGCCTGCCTTGTCCATTCTCATATCTAAAGGCGCTTCGTCTGTTCTGTAGGTAAAACCCCTGCTTTCTTCGTCTAATTGATAGGAGGATACACCAAGATCAAGGAGTATACCGTCTGCGCCTGTGATACCTTTTTCAGTTAAAATGCTGACTGCGTTCTCGTAATTGGATCTTATGATCGTAACGCCGTTTTCAAAGACCGATAACCTTTCTGTCGCAAATCCCAAAGCATCTTCGTCCTGGTCAAAGCCGAAAAGCTGCCCGCCGGAAAGCTTTTTTCTGATCTCAAAGCTGTGACCGGCACCGCCCAACGTACCGTCGACATACGTCCCTTCCGGTCGTATATTCAGATTTTCCAGTACCTCGGTCAGCATAACCGGAATATGTTCGAATTCTTTACTCATAAAAAACACCTGTCAACATCAGAATACGAATCCCGATTCCGCCATCTTCTGGGCAACTTCACCGATATCTTCGGTTCCCGTTGCATTGTCCCATCTCTCTTTGCTCCAGATCTCCACTTTGGTAATAACGCCTGCCAAAACCACATCTTTATCCAGACCCGCAAACTCCCGCAATTTCTGGGGTATCAAAGCTCTGCCCTGTTTGTCTATCTCCACTTCGCATGCACCTGCGATGAAATGTCTGAGAAAATATCTCGTCTCTGCAGAATACTGCGGCGCTTTGCGGAATGTCTCCTCGACATTCGCCCACTCTTCTTTGGAGTACACAAACAAACAGTCTTCAAATCCCCTGGTAATCACTATCTCGTCACCGAGCAACTCGCGAAACTTTAACGGAATTATCAGCCTGCCCTTAGGATCTATGGAATGATCATACTCACCCATGAACATAAGGCATGTTCCCCTCTTTTTCTCTGATCTATCCGCTCATTTCACAGAACAACTGGACAGATAACGTGGTCATAAGCTTATGGGATGGGATTTCGACTCACTTTCTACCACCTTGTATCCACTAAGTCTCCACTTGCCATCCACCGACATTCAAAATACTACTACTGAACAATTCAAAATGCAAGAGTTTTTTTTAAAAAAAATTGGTTATTTTTTATGTTTCCACAAAAAATAACCAATCGTTTTTGTACAATACAACCAATACTTGTGCTAAATTTTCTAAAATCCGGGCTCAAACCCCAATATATGGTTTTTCAAAAATTTTACTCATCCTTAATATCTTTTTTATTTTTGTCTCCACCCGGCACCACTTTTGCTCCACCTTCCGGTTCGGATCCTCCATCCGCCGCCACATTAATTTTCGCTTTCACAATGCCAACGATATTCAGGATCACCGACAGTACCACCAGAGTCATGGCCACCACCATGGACACCGCTATATCCGTTCCCGGGATCTTCAGCTGGTCGGTCCTCAAACTCTCTATAAAGAACCTTCCGAGACCGTATCCACCCAGATACACCAGCATTACCTGTCCCTTAAACACTTTCCTGTATCTCACAAAGAGGATCAGGAAAAGGAACAGCGCCAGATTCCATAACGATTCATACAGGAAAGTCGGATGAACCTGTATATAATCTATGCCGTTTACATTGACCACGTTCTCCATCTGCTCTATCGTAACATCAGACGCCCTCACAGCGGTGACGGGAAGCTGCATTGCAAACAATGAATCCGTGTATCTCCCGAAAGCCTCCCTGTTAAAGAAATTTCCGTAACGGCCTATGAGCTGACCCAGAGGAAGCCCCACAACTCCTGTGTCACACAGCAGGAGAAAATCCAGTTTTTTGACCTTTGTGTATACAAGACATACAACCAGGCACATTATGACTGCCCCGTAGATTGCAAGACCGCCCTGTCTCAGATTGAATATCGACAAAAGATCGTCTTTGTATTTGTCCCAGGAAAAGATCACATAATACAGTCTCGCACCTATTATACAGAATATGACCTCATAAATGGCGAAATCCATATACATCTCCACATCCTGCCCGGTACGCTTCGCCTCGGAGAGCGCCATCCAAACGCCTGCCAGGATGCCTATGACCACCACTATGCCGTAGTAGGCAATGGTAAAACCGTTAATGTTGATGAGTTTCCCCACATGATCCATATAAATTCCCAAGTGGGGAAAATTAATATTGTAATCCATTTATACACCTGTCCTAAAAAAAGGGCGGGGGCTTAACACCCCTGCCCTGTCTGAATCTGATAAATCATCAATTAAAGATCAGTTTTTCTCCTCTGTCTGAACCTGCTCCGTACGAATTGCCTTCGTACGAATCTCCTCGCATATCTGATCTATAAACTCCTGAACCGGTTTAACACCCTCATCACCTTCAAAACGGCTTCTGACAGATACAGTGTTATCCTGCTCTTCATTGGCACCTACTATGAGCATGTACGGCAGTCTGTCAAGACGCGCCTCCCTGATCTTGAATCCGATCTTCTCCGAACGGGCGTCAACCGTCACATCAACATCATG
>JAILBP010000002.1:0-6649 GCA_024680835.1 Lachnospiraceae bacterium
TAGGCTTCTCTCTCAAATTGAGAGAAGCCTTTTATTTTGCAGTCAATGATAAAGCAGTCAATGCTTGTTTACGTGAATAACAGAAGACAGGCATTGAGTGAAATCTGTTTTTACAGGCTTGTTATCTGTTTTTTTCTTTTCAACGGATGTGATTTGTTGTTCCAGATACGGCTGCTTTGCCAAAAGGTTGCATCTATTTATTTGCAATGAGAGCGGATGAAAACGGAAGGTATACAGTCAGGTCACTTGCTAAAAACAGGGCGTATTTAATTGCAGGATCGAAAAGATCACGACTCTTTTGGGAAAGAATGCAAGTTTCTCTCATGATGAGGATGGACTGAGAATCGAATGCAAAAATGATTCGCGGCTGCCTGTGGTGTTTAAGGTGAGCATTGCATGATGATGACCGTTTAAACTCTTAAAATGACCGTTTAGACAGAATCTGTTGAAATGATATAGACAGATATAGACAGTGCTGTTAAAATATTTTTAATCGTAACTGATAGAATCGATCTATATGAAGGCGGGATCAGGTAAAGCAGGGAGGCGCTTAAGTTGCAGCTTAAGTTCCTTTAGGTTATGCATATATCCCATGTGCTTTGCAAAGATCGGTTGTGATTGATTACATAATAAAATAGAAACATTAACTGATTGATCAAGAAGAGTTATCATAGTATGGATAAAAAGATTAGCATCAGTTTTGAGATCGATAATTCCTGCGAATTCCCGCAGGTGATCATTAACATTGAAATATGTATGAGTATTATTTCAGTAAGCCGGAAGCGGAACGTATTGCCATTATGAAAACAGCACATGACGAAGTGGTCACTAAAATGACAAAAATACTTAAAAAAGTATACAAGGATGGAAAGTTATGCATCAAAGGTTCTTTGAGTTGTGTGTTCTGATAGGAGTTATCGGATAAGTAAATATCAGAAGTGTTTCATTCCATAATGACGAGATATTGTAATGAGAATTTGGAGGAGAGCCGAAGAATCGGCTCTCTTTTCGTTGCAACAAGCCAAGGTGTGTTCATAGGGCACTTTTGCAACAAGCCAAGGTGTTCATAGGGCACCTGTTCGCAGAAAAAACACATTTTGACCATAAATAAGATACAAATCGGTAGTAAGTATAGATTAAGTGTTGGAGGCTTGAAAGAAAAAGGCTTTGATATCCTGGTGGTGGATGATGGAAGCGGTCGTAAATACGAAAAATAATTCAGGACCATAAGCGGTAAAGCGACTGTTTTGGCCTATCCCAACAATCAGGGTAAGGGTTTTGCTCTGAAGAAGGGCATGCAGTATATTTACCTCAAATACAGGGGAGATTATGCGGTGGTAACTTTGGATTCAGATGGCCAACATGCAGTTGAAGACGCTTATGCAGTATGCGATAAGGCGGCTCGCAACAGGGATTGTTTGATCCTGGGAGGCAGGAGACTGGCTTTAAGAAAAGACCGGTATCCGGGAAGGTGGTAGGCCTATGAAAAAGAAAAATATTTATCCTCTTGTTTTCGGAATAGTATTAACGGCTTTTACCGGATATGTCATATTGGATACTTTTGTGATCCCCCATGAACTTACACCTGTATCTACAGTAGCTTATGCCGGGGACGGTGATACTGCAGACTCCGATATTACAGCAGATTCAGACTTGGAGGGAAGCCAGTCTGATCTGAGTTCAGCCTCAGGAGACGGTGAGGCGACGGATCTTACAGAATCTTCAGAGGCAGGAAATGCAACGGGAGCAGGAAATTCGACAGAAACGGGAAACTCAACAGAAACAGGAGATTCTACAGAAACAGGAAATTCAACTGAGTCAACAGATACCACGGAGACCTCCCACCACGGAAGAGGTTCAAGGTCACGAGGTCATTCAAAGGGCAGGGGACATGATTCAGATTCGGATTCAGGTACAGACACTTCATCAGAAAGTGGTACTTCGTCAAGTAGTGGCACTTCCTCTGCAGCTACCGGCAATTCATCCGGAAATTCAAACACCTCGAGTTCGGATGAAACTTCCACCGGTTCAACCTCAGGTACCGGCTCATCGACAAGTGATGGTTCAGCCTCCGGATCAGATACATCAACTTCAAGTTTTACGGCTGCAAATTCCGACTACTACTACAGTCAGGATGGGGTTACCATAGCCATAAACACCTACAGGCAAAACGATACCAATATATATGTGGCGGATGTGGTCCTGGAGAATGTATCATCTTTAGCCACAGCCCTGGCAGATGATACCTACGGAAAGAATATAAAAGAAGAAACCTCGGAGATTGCTGAATCAGTTGGGGCAATCCTGGCTATCAATGGTGATTTTTACGGAGCCCAGGAGAGTGGTTACGTAATACGTAACGGTATCTTATACAGGAATACGGCAAAGTCAAATCAGGAAGACCTGGTTATAATGAAGGATGGTTCCTTTAAGATAATAAATGAAAGTGATGTTACTGCAGAAGACTTACTGGCCCAGGGGGCATATCAGGTTCTTTGTTTCGGACCTGCCCTGGTAGAAGACGGTCAGATTTCTGTTACAACTTCAGATGAGGTTGGAAAGGCAATGTCGGATAATCCCCGTACTGCCATAGGTTATATATCTCAGGGGCATTATGTTTTCGTGGTTTCCGATGGCAGGACCGATGAGAGCGAGGGCTTATCCCTCTATGAACTTGCAACTTTTATGGAGAGTCTGGGAGTTGAGACAGCCTATAATCTGGATGGTGGAGGATCTTCCACCATGTATTTTGACGGTCAGGTCATAAACAAGCCGACCACCAACGGAAGCACCATAAAGGAAAGGAGCGTGAGTGATATTGTTTACATCGGATGATCAGAAAAAAATGATAAAACGACTCCTGGTATATGTAGGAGTTACAGTATTTGTAGCTGTTTTTGGGGCAATATATGAGGCCTTCAGTTTTGGGGTCTATTCCTATTTTATGATCTATGCCTACGCCTTTTGCCTTCTGGGTGGGGTTATGCCAACTGCTATATTATTATGGCGGGGAAGGGTGGATTATAAACCCATGAGTTATATAGCAGTTCAGATATACAGGTCAGGTCTGGCAATATTTACAGTGGGATTTCTGGTGAGGGGTGCCTTGGATATTTACGGAACCACCAACAGATTGACCAATATTTACTGGATAGGAGGAAGCTTGTTTTTGCTGGTGGGAGCTCTGTTGTTTGGTCTGAGTTTATTACAAAAAAAGAAAGTAAAAAAGAAAGTGCTACCTAGATGTACTGACCTCCAAAAGTCAGACTTAAGTCTGATGACCGGAGGTCAGTATTTTTTAATGACTTCAAGATCCAATACCTGTCCGACCATAACTGCACCTATTCCTTATGGAAAAATCATAGCAAGGGTAGTATAATTGTTTTTAACTGTGTTGTTTTGTATTTATAAGCAGTAAAACTGCTACTTTTTTTGAAACTATAGTACCCAGGGCGTGCGTTAGATGCAACCGAAGATCCAAAGCTCATCACGATTTTCGCTATCTATTGTCTGAGTGAAGAGAAGATGTCGCCGGAAGACTTTGCCCGGATCGATACGTTCAGTATAGAGGAGCAAAAGGATCTGGGTCAGCGTTTTCTGAGGGCTTTCAGAGACCATCCGTATTCTTCGGATTTAGAAGATCGCAAACAGACGATTGAAAATGCCGGATGGTATGGCAAAATGTGCGCAACGGCAGTCAGCAAGCTGAAGGAGCCCGGTGCGGTCGGTCTCGAGGTCTATAATTGGCGAGCATATCGACGATGTATTCTCATCCTGGACGATGGTTGCGACGTTGGAAGGGTTCCTCACCGGATATGGTACGGTTGCGGGAAAGAATGGCGTGACAGCCTTTGATGAAGACAGGACATTTTTATATGAGGCTCAGGTTCATGACAGGCAGCAGGATGACAAGGCACAGGGCAAGGGTAAAGCCATAGATCGTATCACAGAGGCTCAGCAGCTGTTTGAAGTTGCAGTGGGAAAGCTTGACGGATCGAGACCAAATGAGCAGGGTAAAATTCAGGATCTCCGGGCTCTTACCGGGGAGGAGCGTGATCAAAGCGAGGAAGCGTTTGACAGATTGTTTGTAAAGGCTTATCCAGACGATTTTACAAACCGATGGAACGAAGTAAAAGAAGATGCTGATGCCCTGCAAAAGGAGTATCAGGAGAAATACAACGCATACGGCGCAGGTGGCTTTATGAATTTTGTCCGGGCAGAGGGGGCAGGTGATGCTGAAAAATATCAGAGACTTGCACAGGTGATCATAGCGCAGGTTTTCTCGCAGCCTAAGAACATCAAGGCATTGCAGGGGATTGTGGCGGGGCAGTATGATCTGATGGATACGCAGAATAAGATCCTTGATTATGTCACCGCAAGCAGATATCTGGAGGGCACAAATTTCAATGCCGAAAGGCTTGAACAGGATATTGCCACAGGCAGATTGAGGGATAAGGTGCTCAAAAATGTAGTAGATAAGCAGAAACCTGCAAAGCTAAAGAAGGTGTTAAAAAACCCGCATGAGATGGGTATGATTTGAGGAGTTAAAGCGAAAAACAAAAAGGGGATGTAAAAACAGTCTTAAGATAAGGGGAAGTGCTATGGTTTTCCGACACTTTCCCTTTTTCTTTTGTTTTTGTCCGGAATGCCTATTTCGTGTAATGCAATTTTGCCATATAACCATATATTACGTCATCAGAGCGCCGGTGGAAAGAACGTCGCCGGATTTTGCCCATATTCATGGGGACAGAGCAGTGTTACAACAAAAAAAAATAAAAATCAGTTGACAAAGAGGTTAGCGAGTGCTAACATTCCATAGTTAGCAGGGGCTAACGAAAGGAAGTTACATAAAATGTATTATTATTTAAGAAAGAGAGAGCATAAGGTAATTACGGCGATCATGATGTGCCTGATCCTGCTGTCAGGAATGCCGCAGATAGTATTGGCAGATGCATCCTATTCCTCGTGGGCAGAATACAAAGAGGCAAACTCTTTGGAGACATTTACCTGGAATCAGGTTACAGATGCTATTGAGGAAACCCTGAATGCTGCAGTAGCAGATTATCAGGCGGGTGATACCGAGGCAGCTTTAACGCAGGTATCTATAGCCAAAAACGCCTATTGGGGCGAATCGGGTCTTAAGATTGAAATGCAGCGTAAGCTTCCCGGTGCCAGCAAGAAAACGGTGGAAACGGATTTTTCAAGGCTGAATTCCGGGATCAAGGCAGGCGAAAGTGTTGAGGATGTAACGACTGATAAGGATGTTCTGATAGCGGATCTCCGTCTGGCCGCCAACAAGCTTGACGGTGTAGAGGAAGAGGTACAGATCGCGGAGGAGAAAGAGACCGCAGCCACAGCCTTGTTCGCGGATGCCTATTATGCCACCTGGGAGGAATACACAACGGCTGCCGGCATTCCCGTTTCCGTTGAAAAATGGAATGATGTTGCGGATGCGATGGCGGAGGTATTCCGTGAGGCAAAGGCCAAATATGCGGCAGGAGATATGGAGGGCGCATATGCCTGCGTGAATGACGGCTATTACGGATATTACGAAACCACCGGATTTGAGCGCAATACAATGGGATTTATCTCAGGAGCCAGAAAGTCGGAGGTGGAGCTTCAGTTTTCCGCAGCCAAGTCTGCCACAAAGGATGGATCGGCAGAAGAGTTCAATAAAGCAGTGGATATACTGCGTACAATGATCCACACCGATGCCAACAAGCTGGACGGAGTGGACGAAAATGGTGAAGTGACCGGAACATCAAGGTCGGCTGCCGTAGCAAAGTTCCTTGCATGCTTTACCATAATCCTCAGAGAAGGCTTTGAGGCCATTCTGGTGGTGGGAGCGATCATAGCATATCTGATCAAGACCACACAGAAATCCGAGAGCGAAAGAAAACGTCAGCTTCGCCCGGTATATATCGGAGCTGTTCTGGGTGTTGTATTGAGCTTTGTTTCGGCATGGGCGCTGAATCAGTTAAAGCTGGCAAACAGTGCCAGTCAGGAAGTGATCGAAGGTGTGACGGCGCTGATCGCGGTAGTGGTTTTGTTCTGGGTATCCAACTGGATGGTTTCTAAGTCGGAATCCGAGGCATGGGATGCATATATCAAGAGCAAGGTTGGAGAAGCCGCCGGCAGGGGTTCTACGGTTGCATTGGCATTCACGGCTTTTCTGGCAGTATATCGTGAAGGCGCGGAGGTGATCCTGTTCTATCAGCCCATGCTGACGGGCGAGGATACAAACATGGTGTGGCTTGGCTTTGTGTTGGGCTGTGTCTGCCTGGTGTTTGTATACCTGGCGATCCGCCTGCTGTCTGTAAGGCTCCCGCTTAAGCCCTTCTTTCTGGCGACCAGTATACTGATGTCGATTATGTCTATCGCCTTTTTGGGCTCCGGCATCAAGGAGCTGATCGAAGGTGATGTGATAACAATGTCTTCTCCGGCGTGGGTGGCATGGATCCCGTCAAATGCTCTGCTGGAGGTGCTGGGAATATATCCCTGCGTGCAAACCGTGGTACCGCAGCTGATACTGCTGGCGATCACTGTAGTGACCTTTATCTATTGGATGAAGAAAAACAGCAAGCTGGTGCAGGAGGCTAAAGCCTCAAAATAACAATGTATGAACAGGCACAAAAACCTTTCATAGATA
>JAILBP010000010.1:0-20091 GCA_024680835.1 Lachnospiraceae bacterium
CTGCAGTGTCCGCTGCCTTTACGCTCACCGTACGGACAGCACCGACCAGCATAAACATCATGGAAAACAGGATCATGCACAATATGCGTTTTTGAAACAATCTGTTTTTGCAGGAAAAGATCATAAGCCCGGCTCCTAAAATGTTTTATAAACGAACGCAGCCTTCTTTTTAAGTCCGGACACGCTCAATAGCTTTTTATACGCACTCTGCTTTGATGCAAATGTATATACCGTTGATTTGTTTTTTATACCGAAAAATGCATTGTCACCTATCTTTGTGATCTTTTTGCTCTTGATACGCAAAAGCTTAAGCGCGGTGCATCCGTTAAATGCATTAATGCCTATTTTTTTAACATTTTCACCTATCGCCACCTGAGTAAGAGCAGTCTTGTTTTCAAATGAAGATGCGGCTATAACCGTAACTTTATATGTGACGCCCTCTTCCTTCACCGTGGCAGGAATACGTGCCACAGTCGCCTCATCATCCGCAAAGCTGACCAATGCCACACACGGATCCTGGACATTGGCGGATGTGACCTTGTATGTATATGATTCCCTGGTGATGAGAGTCCCTTTCGGTGCGGGTTTCACGGTGTCTTTATTGATCATGAAACCGGTAGAGGCATCCGTCCACTCAGCATATACGGTAGCATCTTTCGATGCATTTCTGTAATTTCCTTCGGAAACATCCCACGACAGAGTGTATCCGTCCATCGTCCACTTGGGTGCGACAGCTGACTGATACGGCTCTACGGGCACAACCTCAACCCTGTTATTGAAAGGATCGGAAAAAGTTATCTTATATGTCCTGATCCATGAAGCCGTAACTACGGTATCAGCTGTAATATTTGAAAATGAAGTTGACCATTTCAGTGTAAATCCCTCTCTCTCGGCCATTGCGGGAGCTTCTGCTGCCGTTCCCACTATAACCTCCTGAGACGAAAGGAGCGAACCACCGTCCGAGTAGAACGACACTGTGTATGTCTCCACTACCGGGAGGGCGTTGGTATTGGCATACTTATAAGCAGTTGAATTTGCATGTGTATATAATGTCACCGGTGTTCCCGAAAAAGCCGCACTGCCGATATATGTCACCGAAGCCGGTATAACAGCCTTGGCCAGCGAACTGTCCCCATAGTAAGCCATATCTCCAATGGACGTGGTGCTGTGCGGGAACACAACGCTCTTTAAAGACGTACAACCATAAAAGGCTGCCGTTCCTATAGAAGTCACCGATTCGCCCAGCTCCGCATCCGTCAGAAGCGGACAGTTTTTGAATGCGTTATTGCCTATGGTAGTAAGCTTTTCGGAAGGTGTTACGACCTTGAGTGAAGTACAGTTTTCAAATGCCGACTCCATGATAGATACGACCGATACAGGCAGCTGCATCGAACTTAAAGAGCTGCAGTTATAAAATGCATAGGATCCGATCTCCGTAACCGTTGCGGGGAGAGCTACCGTATCAAGAAAATAAGCACCTGCAAAAGCGCCGTTTCCGACCGCGGTAAGTCTGTTGGAGACTATCGAACCCGGGGTGTATGTGGTAGCGGAATTGCCTGTGGGATACTGAATAAGTTTGTAAAAACCTCCGCTGTACTCAAACAGTGCGCCACCGTCCACGATATAGTAATTGTTTCCTGCGGCAACGGTGATACTGTTGAGAGCATCACACTGCCCAAAAGCCTGATCTCCAATATAATTTACCGTTGCAGGTATGGAAACCGACGTGAGCCTTATGCACTGGAAAAACGCTTTCTCTCCGACTGTCAGGACGCCTGTGGGAAGTGTCACGGATGTGATACCGCCCATCTGAGCAAAAGCATAATTGCCTATGTCCGTAACTTTGTATGTTGTGCCCGAAGCAGTACCTGTCGACTTACCACTGCCTGAAGTGCTGCCCGAAGACGCTGCTCCCGCGCTGGCATCTACAATAGAATCGGGGATTGCCAGTGCTCCTGTGCCGGTAAACAAAGTCTTATCGATACCCGTGATAACAGCCGTACCACCTGAATTTACACTGTATACAAAACCGTTATCGGTTATACCGTTACCGTCGGTATCTGTGGCAGATGCAGTTGAGCCGGATTTCGAAGCGGCATTTACCTGCGCAATACCAAATCCTGCGCATGCAGCCAATGCCACACATGTTGCCAGTGCCAATCCAAGAATCTTCTTTCGCATGATCTTTAACCTCGTTAGTTTATTTTTCTGACAAAAACACCATATTTTGCCATATCATCAGGCCTGCGCCGAAAACGTTCCGCCCAGGATATCGCTGTAATCATCTTTTTTCTTATCCAAAAGGGGCACAGCCTCTCTGGTGACCTGTCTCTTAAGATTTTTGTTTATCTTACGTATTTCCGATGAGAAATCCGATGAATCCTTTGAAAAGACTTTTTTCACCTTAGACAGGGTTGCTTTTTTAAGCTCGGCTTTGTCTACTGAGAGCTTTCCGCTGTTCTTGACCGAAATACCGATCTCCTCCAGCTCCTTGGAATACTCTTTCAAAGCCTGCTTCATCTTGCCAACCTTTGATGAAACTCCTCTGGTCTCGCTGTCGCCTGCGGAATCCATGGCATTATTGTACGTATCCACAAATGACATGATGGTATTATATATCTTTTTTGTATTATCCGCTTCCTTGTCCTCAAAATCAAGTTCATCCAGTGCATCAAGCGCCTTTGACAGCGCTGATGTGTCTGCAGAAACCACATCGTGATTGGTGGAATTCTCCCTGGTGGAAGACAATCTCATCTCACGGTTTGGCGAATAATACCTGTTATACAAAAATGAAATACTGGGCACAGAACTCATGGCTTTTCTCCTTTCCTGAATGTGTTATATATATCGAAAAAATACCGTTGATATTTTACCATTCTGAGGCTATTTTTGCAAAATTTAAATTTTTTTAAATTTGTGCTTGACATGATCATATTTTTAGTGTTAATATACCACTTGCGTCACGGGGGCGTCATGAGGACGTTGCGGGGTGTGGCTCAGCTTGGCTAGAGCGCCTGGTTTGGGACCAGGAGGCCGCAGGTTCGAATCCTGTCACCCCGATTGACCAACACATGCGGGTGTAGTTCAATGGTAGAACACCAGCCTTCCAAGCTGGATACGTGGGTTCGATTCCCATCACCCGCTTTTCTTATGTAGCTATCGGTACATAAGTTGTAAAATGTGTCTGTAGCTCAGCTGGATAGAGCAACGGCCTTCTAAGCCGTGGGTCGGGGGTTCGAATCCCTTCAGGCACATTATGGTGGGTATAGCGCAGTTGGTTAGCGCGCCAGATTGTGGCTCTGGAGGCCAAGGGTTCGAATCCCTTTATCCACCCTAAGTGCAGGGCGCCTGCCATAGTGGGCTATCGCCAAGGGGTAAGGCACAACACTTTGACTGTTGCATTCGTTGGTTCGAATCCAACTAGCCCAGTTCATAAATACAATCAAATACGGGGATGTAGCTCAGCTGGTAGAGCACTTGACTTTTAATCAAGTTGTCGGGAGTTCGAGCCTCCTCATCCTCATTAAAAACCGGATAACGCGAGTTATCCGGTTTTTTTATGGTTATTCATGATCATATGCCCCACCCACCCTTCGGGCACCCTCCCCAAAGGGGAGGGCTCGCACAGTGTACCATACCTCCTCAGTCAGCTTTGCTGACAGCTCCCCCAAAGGGTGGAGCCTTTAATAATGCTATATACTCCTTATCTCAAAAACAGGGTCCTGCCCTCTCTCAAGGGTGAGAATTCCGTAGGTGCATTTCCGGTCTTCCTGACGCGGAAAATTAATGGAGCCCGGGTTGAAAAACCAAATGCCTCCGAAAGCACGGATATCCGGCACATGAGTGTGTCCGTACACCACTATATCCGCTTCCCGCGCCACCGCAACGTCACGCATATACATCACGCCGTTTCTGGCACGATGTTCATGTCCGTGTGTCAGCAATATCCTGTGACCGCACTTACTCACCACCACATCCACAGGATATGTACTGTAATACGAATCCATATTGCCCCTCACAAAATCCACGGGCACATCGCCGAAAAGAGTCTTTATGGCATCCTCTGTATGCTCGGAATCACCCAGATGAAAAGCCAGATCAAACTTAGTATCCGACTCTTTCTGTAATGCCAGCCTTATCTTATCAAGCCTTCCATGATTGTCACTCATCACAAATATTTTCATAAAGCTTTTATTTCCCTTTCAAGCTCTCCTCTTATCGCTCTTAAGGCATTGCCTCTGTGGCTGATGCTGTTTTTCTCCTCCGGAGGGATCTGCGCGGTAGACAGATCGTTTTCATACAGATAAAAGATGGGATCATAGCCGAAGCCGTTCTCTCCTGCCTGCTCATAGCCTATATAGCCCTCTATCTTACCCTCTGCTTCCAATACTTTTCCCGAGGGCGTTACGGCAGCTATAGCACATACGAATCTTGCTGTCCTCTTCTCCTTTGGTACACCTTCAAGCCGGTCTATTATCGCCTTATTTTTTATATCATATGAGGTATTTTCTCCCATATATCTGGCAGAGTAAACACCCGGCTCACCGCCCAGGGCATCCACCACCAGTCCCGAATCATCAGCCAGGACGAAATCATCCGGCAGAAGGGCTGCCACCGCCTTTGCCTTTATGACCGCATTCTCCATGAACGTGGTGCCATCCTCCACAATATCCGGATCAACTCCCGCCTGCTTCATGGATACGATCTCCATTCCCAGATCACTGAGGATCTGCCTTATCTCTCTCATCTTATTCTCGTTGCCTGTGGCAAATACTATCCTGTTACTCATACTCCGTATCTCCTTGCATGATCCTTTAATCACTTTTTGGGCGGTTTCGGCCCCATAAACTGATAATAATATGTCTTTATCATACCGTTATATATCTTGCGGTTTTTATCGGCCTTCCTGCCTATGTATTTCTCAGCATCCTCATAACTGGTAATGAGATACATGGACCAGTCGGGAAGCTTTGCATACATCTTTCCTATCTCGCCGTATAATGCCGGCAGCGCGCTCTTTTCCTCCAGACGTTCACCGTAGGGCGGATTGGAGATCACGAAACCGTAATGCCCGCTGTGAGAAGTATCGGAAACATCCCTCTGCTGAAAATGAACAAGGTCCGATACTCCGGCTCTCTTTGCGTTTTCTCTCGCAATGCCAAGGACCTTTCCGTCCATATCAAAGCCCTGTATGTGCGTCTGTATATCCCTGTTTTCAAGGCTTATGACCTCATCCCTCACATCTCTCCACACGGAAGAGTCTATGAGATTTTTCCACTTCTCGGCAGTGAAGCTCCTGTCAACGCCCGGTGCAATGTTCGCTGCCATCATTGCAGCCTCTATGGGTATGGTACCGCTGCCACAGAAAGGATCCATGAGTATACGGTCCTCCCTCCAGGGAGTAAGGCTGATGAGAGCTGCGGCCAGTGTCTCTGACAGCGGCGCAGCTCCCGCCTCAATTCGATAACCCCTCTTGTGAAGTGAGGCGCCCGTGGTGTCCAGTGTCACATAAAAAGCATCCTTGTATACGAACACCCGGATGGGATAGTCATCCCCGGTCTCGCTCATGCGACCGTTTACACCATATTTTACGGAGAGTCTGTCCACGATTGCCTTCTTGACCAGAGACTGTATGTCCGATGGTGAGAACAGCTTGCTCTTCACCGTGGACACTTTGGTGACCCAGAACTTTCCGTCCTCCGGGATATAGTCCTCCCAGTTTAAAGCCTTCACAGCCTCAAACATATCATCAAAGGTAGTGGCTGTGAAAGAACCCACACAGACCAGCACTCTCTCCGCACTGCGAAGACAGATATTGGCTCTCGCCACAGCCTCCTCGTCACCTGTAAATGTGATGCGGCCGTCGCTCACTTCATCTATCTCGTAACCGAGATCATATATTTCTCTTTTGCATACTGCCTCTAGCCCGAAATGGCAGGGCACCATAATCTTAAATTTCATAATCAGTTGTCATCCAGCGATTTAAATGTCTTAACCTGTACTGTCTTGTCGTAGCAGCTGAAGATCTGCTCCACCTTCTTTGCATCCGGCTTGGGTGAGATCAGGCTCACCACCGGTACTATCACCAGACCGGCTATCATTACGAATGCGCCGCAGTTAATGGGTGACTGCAAAAGTGTGGGGAATGAAGGTCTTATGAGCATATTCAGTATCATGACCACTGAACCGAATATGAACGAAACCCAAACCGAGAGGTTTGTGGTCTTCTTCCAGTACAGGCCATACAGGAAAGGCGCCAAAAACGCACCTGCAAGCGCTCCCCATGAAACACCCATGAGCTGTGCGATGAAGGTAACATTATTTTTGTACTGCACGATCGCTATCACTACCGAGATAGCGATAAATACAACGATAAGGATACGGATAAAGATAACCTGTTTTTTCTCATTCATATCTTTTATGATATGGTTTTTGATAACATCAATGGTCAGTGTTGAGCTTGATGCGATAACCAGGGATGAAAGTGTTGACATTGATGCTGAGAGCACCAGTATGACCACGAGTCCGATGAGATAATCCGGCAGGCTTGACAGCATGGTCGGGATGATGGAATCGTAACCGTTTGCTGCAATATCGATCTTATCAGAGAAGAGACGTCCGAATCCGCCGAGGAAATAGCATCCGCCTGCAACAACCAGCGCAAAAAATGTGGAAATAACTGCGCCTTTCCTGATCTGTGTCTCATGCTTGATAGCATAGAACTTCTGTACCATCTGTGGAAGTCCCCAGGTACCGAGAGATGTAAGTATCACGACACCCACCAGGTTGACGGGATCGGGTCCTAAGAACGAAGCAAACATTCCCGGGAAAACATGGGGTGAATTAACATCCATGATGGAGGCAAGACCGGCAACCGCATTCATGAAGCCCCCGTTTGAATTGAGCACAGCCGCTATGACCGCAATAATACCGACCAGCATTACGCAGCCCTGAATAAAATCATTTATGGCTGTAGCCATGTAACCACCGGCGATAACATAGATTCCGGTAAGGATAGCCATCACTATAACGCAGACAGTGAAATCGATATCAAAAGCCATTGCGAAAAGTCTTGACAGACCGTTGTACAGCGATGCTGTATAGGGGATCAGGAATATGAACACTATGAAAGATGCGAATACTTTCAATGCGTTGGAATTGAACCTGCGTCCGAAGAACTCCGGCATTGTGGCCGAGTTCAGGTGCTGTGACATAACTCTGGTCCTGCGGCCCAAAACCACCCAGGCCATGAGAGAACCTATAACAGCGTTTCCGAGACCGATCCATGTAGATGCGATACCGTATTTCCATCCGAACTGACCCGCATATCCGATGAATACCACGGCTGAAAAATAACTTGTGCCGTAGGCGAAAGCCGTCAGCCACGGTCCTACGTTTCGCCCTCCCAGGACGAATCCGTTTACATCAGTTGCGTTCTTGCGGCAATACAGTCCGATGCCTATCATGACACCGAAGAAGATCACCAGCATTAGGATCTTTGCTATCATTTTTTTAACTCCTCCTTGATTGTGTGGAATATTTTTTTATCATTCAAAGGCCCCCTCAGTCAGCTGCGCTGACAGCTCCCCCCGAGGGGGAGCCTTTAAAGGGTTCAGTCTTTGGTTTCGATGAGGTTGCGTAAGAAACGGTAAGTTCTGTCTACAGAAGCTATGGACATGCGCTCCGAGGTGGTGTGGATATCGTAAAGGTCCGGGCCGATGGAAATTGCATCCATGTTGCGGATCTTTGATGCGAATATACCGCACTCCAATCCTGCATGTATTATATCTATCTTAGGCTTTTTGTTAAACATTTCCTCGAATACCGATACGGCTTTGTCCCTGAGTGGCGAGTCGGGCCGGTACTCCCATGCGGGGTAATCTCCGGATACAGCAAATTCTGCGTTCACTACCTCGCAGAGATTTTTTATGTTGTACAGGAGGGAATGTTTTGCCGAATCCAACGAGCTTCTCACCAGGAAAACAAACTCTCCGTTCTTTTTTTCGATGCTCATAATACCTAAATTTACGGAGGTTTCCACAAGACCTTCCACGTTCTGGCTGTAGGACACTACTCCGTTTGGCGTAGTGTTGAGCAAGGTCATGGCATGTCTGAAGGATCTGTTATCCAGCACATTCTCCACAGTCTTATTCTTATCAACCGTCACATTTACGGAAAGCCCCGGATCGGAAACCGCATACTCTACGGAAATTTCCGATGCCGCCTGTGCCACTGCCTCCTCCAGCAAAGGTATCATCTTCTTTTTGACGATGAGCTCTGCCGACGCATTCACGGGAATTGCGTTCTGCTTGGTGCCGCCCCGCATGCTCTTCAGGAAAAACTCAATATTCTCCGACCTTAACTGGTTTAACACACGTCCCAGGAGCTTTGATGCATTGGCCCTGTTTTTGTGTATCTCCGTTCCGGAATGGCCACCGGTCAGGTCGGAAATCTCTATGGTGACAGGGAATCCTTTTTGTTTTTCCCTGATCAGGTTCATGGAGACCTCACAGGTAACGCCTCCCGCACATCCGGCAGTGAAGACTCCCTCGTCCTCCGAATCTATATTGATAAGACGCTTTGCCTTCACCTTTGAGAGATCGATGCCTATGGCTCCCTCCATACCGACTTCCTCTGCGACAGTCAGTATAACATACATTCTGGGATGCTTGAGGTTTTTATCCGCCATTAATGCCAAAGCCATAGCCACTGCCACTCCGTCATCTGCACCGAGAGTTGTGTCTTTAGCGCTGACGAATCCGTCTTTTACCTTAAGCTTCAGGGGATCCTTGGTAAAATCATGGTCGCTTCCCTTCTTTTTCTCACAGACCATATCCAAATGACCCTGAAGAGCGATGGCCTTCTCGTCCTCATATCCCTTTGTGGCGGGTTTGTGCAGGATCACATTCCCCTGCTCATCCTGTCTGCACTTGATATCGTGTTCCTTTGCAAACCTCACAACATAATCGCTGACTGCCTTTTCATTGTAAGAGCCTCTGGGTATCGCGCTGATCTCCTCGAAGATCTTAAACACCGGCGCCGGCTCTATTCCTTTCAGTACTGACATTTTAGTTCCTCTCATATTTTCATTTTTCAGGCTGTGATGTATTTCCCGTTTCTGCTGCTATTACCGGGCCGACCATTCCGGTCTTATCACACCATCCATTATCATACCATTATTTTGCGATCGTACCTGCGATCAAAGCTACAAGCGGGTTTACGGCAAACCACACCAGAGCTTCAGATATGATGCAGCCTGTCAGCGGTATCAGAATAATATTCTTAAGCCAGGTAAGTTTTGCAGGTATACCCGAAAATATCTTCTTTAACAACAGTACCAGCGCTCCCGCCACGGCAGCTATCACCAATGCGGTCACGCATATCATCACTATGGATACCACAGAGATCCGGGCTCCGAAGATCTGCCCCCAGCGTACCAGGAGACATCCGAAAAATCCCACTGCCATTCCCTCGTCTCCGGCTATGAGACCGGCAACAAATCCGGTTACAACAGCTGCTATTATCATAGTGGCAAAAGTCCGGCTGTTATTGATATCAACATATATCGCTCCACCGTAACCCATAAGTTTTATGACTCCCGCAAACAGAGCCAAAACCGCTGCGCCGGTAAAAAACGGCAATATCATGGCTATGAAACCGGCTATGCCACGATTTGCCGGAGTTGCAGACTTCCCGGTCTTAACTCCGCTCTCTTTTTTGGCTTTTGCGGCGTCAAACTGTGATACTCCGCCGGATACCGCTTGCTCTATATAATCTGCCGGGGACTTAATGCACTCATCAGTGGTCACTCTGACAACTCTCTTACCGTCAAAACGCTCCATGGGTACATCGATGTCGCTTGCGATGATAACAGCCTTCGCATCCGCTATATCTCCTGCGGAAAGAACATCCGTCGAGCCCTTTGACCCCCTCTTTTCAACCTTTATCACGCAGCCGCTTTTCTCTGCCGCCTTTTCCAGCGCGCCGGCAGCCAAAGGTCCCTTTGCTATGCCGTTAGGGCAGGCACACACTGCTGCAAGCTTAGTCTTCTTTTTAGAGCTTCCCGACTTCTTTACCTCTGTCTTCTCCCCGGACTCCGCTGCATTCACCATCTCTAAAAATTCCTCCGGAGAACCGGCTTTTCGCAGATTTCCGGCGAACTCATCATCCGTAAGCAGCAGGGAAAGACTGCTCATTACCTCCATTCCGCTCTTATCACCGTTGTCAGGGCTGGCTATCATGAACACCATGTCCACCGGTTTTCCGTCATAAGAGTCAAAATCCACGGGTTTTTCCAGTGTCATCCCAAACAAAAGCGGCTTTTTAACCGCCACCGTCATACAATGAGGGATGGCTATTCCGCCTCCAACTCCTGTAGAACCCTCACTCTCCCTGTCCGCGATGGCTTTTAACAGCTTTTCTTTCTTGGTCACAAAGCCTCTCTCACACACCAGCTCCACCAGTCTTTTTATGACTGCGTCCCTGTCTTCCGCCGCCTCTCCTATAGCTATCTTTTCGGCTGTCAGAAGTTCTCCTACCTTCATGTCTTTCCTCCTAACGATACGGTAAACGGAAATGTCGTTTACCGTAAATATATTCATGCGCGCGATCGCGATATGAAGCACATCTCCTGCCGTTATTTTTGCAAAATAACCCATGTTGTGAATAATTCACAAAAGACAGTTTCTCATAAGACTATTTTTTTTTCAACATCTTTATGTTTACCTATTGAAATTTTTTTTGAATTTTTGTACACTACCTTAGGATATCCATATATGTAAACGGTATGTTTTAAGCCTTTTCTTATGTGATCATATCAAATACTTGTTTTTTTTTGGGAGCAAAAATGGTTTTTTCCAGTTTGTTTTTTATTTTCAGGTTTCTCCCTGTTTTTTTCCTAATATACTATTTAACACCGAGAAGATATAAAAACTGTATTCTCCTGCTCGGAAGTCTGTTTTTCTACGGATACGGCTGTTTTATTGAAAAATTCGAGCCGGGATATTTTGTATATTTTGTATGTCTCATATTTATCAACTTCATATCCGCTATTATGATCAGCATGCAGGAAAAGAAATTTGTGCGAAAGCTCACCCTTGCACTTGTCATGATGTTGGATCTTGGCGGTCTGTTTGTTTTCAAATATTTTGACTTCTTCACCGGCGATGTATTAGGCAGGGACGACTTTATATTGGGTCTCACTTTACCACTGGGCATCAGTTTTTACACATTCCAGCTCATAAGCTATGTTGTGGATGTTTATCGGGGCAAATACAAACCCGAGCGCCATCTGGTCAGTTTCTCGGCTTATATAGCAATGTTCCCGCAGCTTATAGCAGGTCCCATTGTTAAATACGACGAAGTTCGCAAAAAAATGCGGCGACGCAATGTGACTCTGGCAGATGCGGAATCAGGTGCCTGTCTGTTCTGTATGGGTCTGGGTTCAAAGGTCATACTGGCCAACAATCTCTACACCCTTTGGAACACCACCACCACCATCGGTATCCCGTATATGTCTTTAGCCTACAGCTGGCTCTGCGCCATAGCGCTGTCAATGTATATATATTTTGACTTCTGGGGTTATTCCCTCATGGCCATGGGCTTGGGACGAATGCTGGGATTCAAAATTCCCGAGAACTTCAATGCACCATATATTTCCAGAAGTTTCACCGAGTTCTGGAGAAGATGGCACATGACTCTGGGGCGCTTCTTCAAAGAGTATGTTTACATTCCCCTCGGCGGAAGCCGTGTTTCAAAGATCAGGCTTATTTTCAACCTCATGGTTGTCTGGGCGCTGACCGGACTCTGGCACGGAGCCGCATATAACTTCATCATATGGGGACTTATGTTCTTTGTACTGCTGGGCATCGAAAAGCTCTTCATGCTGAAGATCTTCGACAGGGTTCACATACTGGGACATATATACACACTGGTACTGATACCGGTGAGCTGGGTTATATTCACCATCAGCGACCTTAAGACATTACTGATCTATCTCGGCAACATGATAGGTATCAGAAGCGGAGAAGCCATGACAAACGCCATGGTATTAAAGGACACCCTCTCGGACTACTGGTGGCTTCTCTTATTGGGAGCCGTTATGTGTACAGCTCTTCCCATCAATCTTTACAAGATGTTAAGAGGCAAACTGCTGCAGAGTGTTATATCATTTGCGATATTCTGGATCAGCGTATATCTGCTCTTCCGGGGAGTCGATAATCCGTTTTTATATTTCAGGTTTTAAGCATCGGGATTTTTACTGCAGACATTTTTTCCTTCAATGTGATCATCCCGCTGAAAATAAGCTCTTACGAGGACAGAAATGGGTTCTATCATAAACTTTTTCAAGAAAACAGGATATGTCATAAAACATGCGCCTTTTCTGACCTGTGTTACCGTCACATCCATAGTATTGACCTGCGTCACCGTAATACAGGTAGGTCCCGAAAACATAATGAAAGTCCGGAAGACAGTTCCCATATTCGGCCTCCTGCTGGATCCCGATTATCCCGACATAGATACCGAGAGTGTGGAGTATGCCGCGGAGACGGACGACGAGATCGATTACTATGATCCCGAAGAGGATGACTACAGTGATGCGGTGGATACGGACACCCCGGATACTAAGGATCCCGATCCCGATGACACCGGCACAGTGGCTGATACGCAGGAGGATACATCCACGGAAGATACCTCCTCCGAGGAGGATGACGGCAGTTCCGCAACATCGGATGATCCGCAGGAGAAGGATCCTTCAAAAAAGGATGATAAGGATGATAAGGATGCTGACGATGGGCTGGTGGTGGAAGGCGTCACAGTCTATGAGACATACAAGCCCAGAAAAGCAAAATCCGACTGCTATGTGGACACAGGCCTCATACCTCTCACAACGGAATATGATTACTTTACCGCCGGGGATTACTCATTCTTTGACGATGCGCTTTTCATAGGTGATTCGAGAACCGTGGGACTGCAATACTACTCTGACCTGCCGGATCATGCGGATTTTGTATGTCAGACAGGATTGAGCATCAATAAGGCGCTGACCACGGAATGTGCCAAAGATCACAAGAGCGGCAAGACCACGACCGGCGAAAAACTCCTCAAGAAAAAGAAATACGGAAAGATCTATCTTTGCATAGGCATCAATGACATAGGCACAGGCAATACAGATTATATCGCAGGGATCTACAAAAAGCTGTTGGATACGATACAGTCATACCAGCCTGATGCCATCGTATTTCTCCAGTCCATAATGCCCGTCACCAAAGCCAAGAGCAAGGCGGACAATATCATCAACAACGAAAACATAAATGCCAAGAACGCTGCCATTGCCAGATTTGCGGACGGTGAGAAAGTCTTCTATCTCAATATCAACGAATTCTTTACTGACAGAAGCTACACCGCACACAGCGGCGCGCTGCTGTCGGAACAGTCAACCGACGGCGTGCATATCCAGGCTGTCTATTACAGGCAATGGGCAGATCTGCTGTTAAACTACGGTATCAAAACAGATGAATAATAAAAAACGGAAGTCCATGACTTCCGTTTTTTTATCAGTGGGTATTATCTTTGAATACTATCATGTGTTTTGCAAACTGCTCTGCCGTCCTGCCGGAAACTCCACCGTGAGAAAGCTCCCATTTATTGGCTTCCATACGTATCACATCCTCCGGAAGGTCTATGCCGTTGCGTCTGCACAGGGCTATAGCGATATCGAAATACTCCTGTCTCGAGGGCTTCGAAAAGCTTATAGTAACTCCGAACCTGTTGGCTAAAGAGAGCTTCTCCTCCATGTTGTCGGATTTATGTATTCCCTGTTCCACGCTGACATCCGCCCTGTCTCCCCAGGTCTCTTTTATGAGATGCCTGCGGTTTGATGTGGCATATATCAGGATATTGTCAGGCTTTGTCTCAACACCGCCCTCTATAACGGCTTTAAGGAATTTATACTCCGTCTCATCCTCCTCAAAGGAAAGATCGTCCATATATATGATAAACTTGTAATTGCGGTTTTTTATGCCGGCGATGATATTGGAAAGATCCCTGAACTGATGCTTGTATATCTCTATCATGCGCAGACCGTCCGGGTAGAACTTATTCACAACCGCTTTTATGCAGGTGGATTTACCTGTTCCGCTGTCTCCGAACAGCAGACAGTTATTGGCCTTTTGACCGGATACGAAAGCTCTCGTATTCTGCAGGAGCTTTTCTTTCTGGATTTCATAGCCTATGAGATCATCCATGCTCACCTGCTGCATGTTATTTACAGGCAAGAATGTTATCTTCTCACCGTCGCTCCTGAACCTGAAGGCCTTATTCAGACCGAACATGCCAACGCCGTAATCTCTGTAGAAGTCCATGACATGATCGCTGAACTCCTGCACATCGGCCGATGCCATAAGCTTCGAACTTAAAGTCCTGACCTTCTCGGAAACGTTGCGATTATACATTTCCTCAGGTTTTATCACCGCTTTGTAGGAACGCAGGATTGAAAAACAATTCATGCCCAAAAGCTCGTCAAGCCATTTAAAATCATAATGCATCAACTGATAAAATGCGGTGAAATCGCTCTCTGCCAAAAGATTGACAGACCCCTCACGCCTGCCCGCCTTCTCGGCTGTCAGGGAAAAGGGGTTCTCATCCGTTATGATGCGGTATGTTATGTAATTGGCCCAGAGATCCTCATCAAAGCCGTAATCAGTAGCCAGGATCAGAAGTTCCTTTATCTGTGAGAAAGCTCTGGTACGCAGCACATCACAGTCTTCACTGCCCTCTTTTGCACATCTTATTATATCCGAAAGTCTTGTTAGGATATCCTCCCGGCCTCTGTCAGTATACAGGATAAAACGTGATATTATCTCATTCATTTTGTTCTCACCCCGTTAATGCAGAACTCCTCGCCGTCCTGAAGCGGCACTACCACGCATCTTCTGCCGTCCACAACTTCCGTATGTATCTGGGAAACCTTTGTGGGCTTTACATGCATGATAACGTCAAACTCCGTGATATCCGTTGTATTTTCAGTGTTTTCACCACTGACACTGCGGTGGTAATCAACCTCATTTTTAAGTAGAGCGATCTCTTCTTTAAGTTCATTCTCCCGGGCGTTAGCCTCCAGAGTCTTCACAGCCTTTTTATCGATAAGGTAAGCAGCTTCGGGAAGATCCTCCCCGAAGTTTTCCTCAAAACCGGATAAGATGCGGTCACCCTCTGCATCGCTCACTCCGTTGTCTTTGATGATGTTCTTTAATTCTCCCGATGTGAGGATGACAGGTTCTTTTGTCTCTTCATCGGATGTTATCTCGGTGAGCTTTTCGTATATGTCGAGAGACACCTTCTCTGATGCTTCCTCGTCCTCTATTGCATGTCTTATGATGTTCTTAAACACAGTCTGTTTCTGTGTCGCGGTATTGCCGGCAGCAACCCCCAGCACATCAGTCATAAGCTCCCTGTGGGGATCCTTGGTATCTTTTGTATAAAACAAAACAGAATGGATGTCCGTGCTGCGCTCGTTAAATGCAGGGAACATAAACCCCGTATCAGGCATTCCCACAACCCAGTCTCTGATCCGCGACCCGATCCTGCCCTCATCCGCCAGATATCCCAGTGCAGGCTTGGCAAGCTCTACCGGACATATGGCACAGAGAATGTATTTGAAAACCTCCTCTGACTCGTCCAGCTTAAGATTGTCCTTTGTCTTTGTGATCACATCATAAGCATCGGCAAAGAGCAGGATAAGGTAATTACCCGCGTAACCGTATGATTCAATAACCTTATCAAAAAAAACATCCACCAATGGCTGCGCCGACAATGAGGAATCCCTTAACGCCATAAGAGCTCTGTGGGGAGTTCCCTCCCCCTCCATGGAAGTCTCATAGTCCAAAGTCAAAAGATTATCTCCGATGTTGCCGGAGAAAACCTTTTTGGCGATCTCAATGTATTTGAGGAGAACATCATCCTCAAGTCCCAAAAACGTTTCCGAAAAGTTTAGAACCTTTTCCTTTTCGGAATTCACATAACAACCGCAGAATTTCGAAAACGTAACACCGTCACGAGTCAGTCTTCGCTTTAATTCGTTAACTTCTTTCTTGTCCATATTCTCCCCGCCGCGACCTCAACGGTCACTCAGATTATCCTATCATAGGTTATTTGTACTGATCGATATCACACAATCTGAAGTGTCTTCATAGCACTGATGCGTTCAAATGCAGAATCCTTTATCAGGCATTTTTCGTGCTCAATGAAATACAGGATGCGCTTTCTGTCTGCAGACACAAGCTCCACAAACTCCATGCAGCAGGAAGCTATCTCCCTCTGACGCTTCTCATCGGCGCCTTTGCACTCCACATAGAGAAAATATCCCCTGTCTCCTGCCGAATACAATGAATTGCAGGTAATGTCCTTTGTACTCATGTTAAAAGCCAGCGCAATCAAATGATCCAGCGTTGCCGCATAGAACAGCATCTCCTCACCGGCTTCCACCGTTTCATACGGATTTGATCCCTGTTTATTGGCAGAGGGATCCTGATGAGGCGCCTGCTCCTCCGCAACGCCTGTTACAGCCGATTTGAGAGCATTCAAAAAATCCATGATATTCATGTCCTGTTTTTCGGACAGCGTCAGCACTATGGTATTATCGGGCAATGCGGCAACCTGGATAGACATGGGCCCACCGCACACCTTGAAATTCACTTCCTGCTCGGCTAGGGCTACTATCTTACGGATAAATTCCTCGCAGCGTCCGTCATTGACCATGAAGTCACTGACCGAAAGTCCGTTGGCTTCCAGCTCATCTTTAGTGATAAGACATCTTACAGTATCAGTACTGATTCTCTTTATCTTCATATGTAATACCTCACAATCCGGGCATTTCCTTCGATATCACGTCATCGATCAACGCATATATCTCATCCCTGCCCTGTTTGGTCTCTGCCGAGAACGGGATCATAATGTCTCCGGACTTAAGCTTCAAAGTCTCCTTTATATCCTTCAACGCTCCCGGTACCTGGGACCTTTTAAGTTTGTCAGCCTTTGTGGCTATTATGACCGGTCTGTATCCACAGTTTTTGATCCAGTCATACATCATTATATCATTTTTTCCGGGTTTGTGGCGGATATCTATGAGCAAAAAAACGTTTTTCAGCACTTTGCTCTTTTTTAGATAATTCTCCACCATCTGTCCCCATTTAGCTTTCTCGCTCTCGGGAACATTTGCGTAACCATACCCCGGCAGATCTACAAAATATATTTCGTCATTTACATTATAAAAATTTATAGTCTGGGTCTTACCCGGCTTTGAGCTGGTCCTGGCAAGACTCTTTCTGTTCATGAGAGCATTTATGAGCGATGACTTTCCCACATTGGATTTTCCTGCAAAAGCCACCTCCGGCAAAGCATTCTCCGGCACCTTACTGGTAACGCCTATGACTGTTTCAAGATTTACATTTTTTATAACCATATCTTCTCCTGTGACAACAAAACCCCCACCTTGTCAGGCAGGGGCACCAAAACATGTCCTGTTCGTTTTCGGAGATCTATATCCCGTACCACCTTTGAAACTTCCGGTCCACAAAGGTGCTATTTGAACATCATTTCTCGGAAACCTCCGGTTTTTCCCTGCCTTCAACCGCAGCCTTGGTAATGCGGCAGTGTCTTGCCTTGGGATCTGAAGGTATTGAGTACATGGTATCCATCATGGTGTGCTCCATGATAGCACGCAAGCCTCTGGCTCCCGTTTTCTGCTCTATGGCGAGATTTGCAATCTCCTCGATAGCATCATCGTCGAATTCCAATACCACGCCGTCCATCTCCAAAAGCTTTTTGTACTGCTTTAAGAGAGAGTTCTTGGGTTCGGTGATGATGCGGATGAGGGCATCCTTATCCAATGAATCAAGGGATACCACAACAGGGACACGACCCACAAACTCGGGGATAAGTCCGAATTTGGTAAGATCCTGAGGCATTACATCCTTAAAGATCTCACCTGTATTCCTCTCCTCTTTGGAATTGACTATGGCGCCGAAACCGATGGATGACTTGTCCATACGGTCCTCTATGATCTTCTCCAATCCGTCAAAAGCACCGCCGCAGATAAAGAGTATATTCGTAGTATTGATTTGAATAAGCTCCTGCTGGGGATGTTTTCTGCCTCCCTGGGGAGGAACGGAAGCCACGGTACCCTCCAGGATCTTCAGCAGCGCCTGCTGAACGCCCTCTCCGGATACGTCTCTGGTGATGGATACATTCTCACCTTTTTTTGTGATCTTATCAACCTCATCGATATATATAATGCCGTACTCCGCTCTGGAAACGTCATAATTTGCAGCCTGAATGAGCTTTAAGAGGATATTCTCCACATCCTCGCCCACATAACCGGCTTCGGTCAACGTGGTGGCATCTGCGATGGCAAATGGCACATTCAAAATTCGTGCCAGAGTCTGTGCTAAGAGCGTCTTACCGCTACCGGTAGGTCCTAACAGCAGGACGTTGCTCTTTTGTAGCTCCACATCTATATCCACATCTGCCGTTATTCGCTTGTAGTGATTATATACTGCAACGGAAAGAACCTTTTTGGCTTCCTCCTGTCCTATTACATAGTCGTCCAAAAACTCCTTTAACACCTGAGGCGGCTGTAAATTGATCTCAAAGGTTTCACCTTCGTCAGAATCTGCGTATTCTCCCACAGGTATGGAGAAGTCGTCATAATCAGGTACATCTTTCTGACGGCTGCCCATGTCATCTAAGAGCTCCTCCTCGATGATCTCATTACAAAGGTCAACACATTCATCACATATACATACACCGTTTGATCCGGTGATAAGCTTATGAACCTGTCCCTGGGTCTTTCCACAAAATGAACATCTTAATACGTCTTTTTTCCCTGCCACGATCTTTCTCCAATCCGCTTGTCAACTCTCTACTACTATCTACGATCTTTTCCCATGAAAAACATGGGGATGGATCTCTGAAAAACAACTGTGATCAGATACGACACAGGATTAACCCCTGCGGCGTTCACAGCAAAGAATCATCACTCATGGTTTGAGATGATCTTATCTACAAGCCCGTAATCAAGTGCTTCCTCAGCAGTCATGAAATAATCTCTCTCTGTGTCTGCAGCAACAACTTCATACGGCTTGCCTGTGTTTGCGGCCAGCATCTCATTTAGTTTTTTCTTGGTCTTTAAGATGTTCTCAGCTACGATCTGAATCTCGGTAGCCTGACCACGTGCTCCACCACTGGGCTGATGAATCATGATCTCAGAGTTGGGAAGAGCAAATCTCTTGCCCTTGGCGCCTCCTGCCAGAAGGAATGCCCCCATTGATGCGGCAAGACCCACGCAGATGGTGGAAACATCGCACTTAATATACTGCATGGTGTCATATATTGCCATACCTGCAGTAACTGATCCTCCCGGTGAATTGATATAAAGATGTATGTCTTTGCCGGGATCCTTGGACTCCAGGAATAAAAGCTCAGCCACAATGACTGATGCGGAGGTATCCGAAACCTCCTCACCCAGGAATATTATCCTCTCCTCCAGAAGTCTCGAGTAAATATCATAACTTCTCTCTCCACGACTTGTCTGCTCCACTACATAAGGTACCAAACTCATTTTCTTATCCTCCATTTATGGTCCTAAGAGGGTACCGCTTATGACGAATACCCACAATCCTGCCCGATATTCGCAATCTTGTGTGACTTCGGTCTCCGTTTCACTCCGGTCGGTGCAAAAACGGATGTCCACCGGACATCCTGCACCCCACTTCTTGCTCATATCGGGGCGGGTCAATGAGCCATGCCTCCACTGGCAAGCAAGCTTGCCGTGAAGTCAGGCTTTTGACCCTTGAATCATCTGTATATTTTTCTTTTCTGCTGTCCCGAAACCCTGGCAATATAAAGATTCTGCGGTATGAAACGTCCCGCCGGTAAAAGACATTTCATAAATAGAGTCGGTATTATGACAACCTTTCTCTTTTTCATCATGTCAACTGCGTAATTGGCACAGTAGTCAGCCGAAATGCCTTTAAGTGCGAACTCTACATTTGCAACCGAATTAAACTCCGTATCCACAGGTCCCGGACAGAG
>JAILBP010000011.1:0-5536 GCA_024680835.1 Lachnospiraceae bacterium
CCGGCTTCTCCATATATCTCAAGGGCCAGATACTGCAATCAAAGGGCTTGTCCTCACCGGGCAGGATACATCCTGTGTTTTCATCCAGAAACGGGCACTTTACCTCTTCCTCAGGGTCATCGGTTCTGTAGTCACCCGTAAGATCGGTGACCGCAAACCTTTTCCCTCTGTCTTCGCTGATCCTGTACTTTATCGGATTACCGTATGTATCAGTCTTATATTTCTCTGTAAATTCCACTGAAAGCCTTGGCAGCTCCCACAGACTCTGCCTTCTGAATGAACAGCAGAACCTGCAGCCTGCGCAGGCTTCCTTTGATAAAACCTTACTTAACATATTTTCCTCTTTCATAAAGCTGTGAGCGGCCTGCTTTAACGACCATGTCAGAGCAGCCTCGGGATTCTGAGCCCGATCCGCATCACCTGTCGATCATATCGGTATCGATACATACCCTGTCTCTGTATGCCTCCTTTTTCAGGAGCTTATTTTTCAGCTTTTTGTTTTTGATAACCACCTTTTTAAGAGAATTACAATCGGCAAATGCCATCTTTCCTATGTAATCCACTGACTTAGGAAGCGTTATGCTTTTTAGTCTGTTCATCTCGGCAAAAGCAGCAACTCCCACCATATCTACCCTGTATTTTTTCCCCAGAATCTTTACCTTTGAAGGAATCGTCACCTTCCGCGGTGTCGCCTTAGTATAATCACAAACTGCGAGGGAAGGCTTGTCCTCAATATAATGCGAAACATAGACGATACCGCCTTCTTCCACCGTTACATCCGCATCTATCACTGCATGCTCGCGTATCGCATCCGGAATAGTCATCTTCGCATCCGGGTAGCAGAATACGTGTGCCATGCTGTGCTCTGTACTGTAATCCACTGACAAACGGTCCACAGAATACAAAAGTCCATCCTCACCTATGAGATATTCATCTTTTAAGGTCTTTGTATCACCTATGACATCATAGCCAAAAACACCATCAACCACCGTACTGTCATCAGCCCCGGCATCGCCAAGCGCCAAATGTTTACCTGCAAATGTTCCGTCAATAGGCGTGAACTGTTCTTCAACCTCTTTTGTCACAGTGATGACATCGCATTCAACAGTATTACCATCCGGTAACAATAAGCTCCTCTTTCCCTCTAAGGCATACTCACCCTTCGGCACATATTCCAGATAGAAACCCAGTGAAAGATAGTCGTACATGGTATCAGAAATTTCACCGAACGAGAACCTGTATCCACCCTCCGGAGTCTCGGTATAATAGATACCTTCGTCAATATCATAATAGTTTATAGCACTGTACAACACCTTGTCCGTACTGTCCTCAACATGAGTGATGGTCTCACAGTACATATTCTCTGACTTGTCATAATAAACACCCTCGAATATGATGACGCTCATGTCCTGAGAACTTCCAATGGGTGCAAAACATTCCATTATTGGCATAGACGCTGACTTTTCCAACGCGTCGGAGAGTCTCTGTCTCAGCTCATCAGAGGTTTCCGACGCAGTGGTGGCTCCCGTTGCTGTCTGTGCAGCAAATGCATTAACAGCAGGTATTCCTCCTGCTGCGATAACTGCTGCCAACAAAAGCGAACTTAATCTTCTTAAAACACTTCTCATGATACTCATCTGTCCTTCCTACTATTAATGTAATGGCACGATTCGTAAACGAATTACCTGTCGCTTCGCGATCCCTCGCCGGGATGGCATCATGCACTCGTGCCTCGTGCATGATATACGCTGCCCTATCGGTCGGAACCATTACAAATCATGACTTCGTCATGATGGTCCCTCCCTCCCTTCGTCGCGGGGTTCCCGCGTATGCATAGATCTGCCTTGCCCGTCTCTACTGCCGATTGCGCGTCTGCCTGCCCAAAGGAAAGGCTCTAAGCAAAAACAATCCCAAGATGCAACAGATTAATGCAATCGGAATGAGATATGCCGTTTCCGTAAGGCTCAGTGTCTCATCCGACATAAACGGGAATAATCGCGTCATTGTATCGGGATACAGTGACAATAGCACAGATACGAGGTTGTTTATGAAATGCATCAGCATTCCGGTAAAGATACTGCCTGTATAGTAGGTCACGAAGGTCGCGGCGAGACCTACGACCCCGACCGTAAAGAATCTCAGCAGGCTCATATGATATGCGGCAAAGATCACCGTGGTCAATATCACAATAAAAGCTCCGGTTTTAAAATCCCGAGTGTTCCGTTTTTGCAAAACCGCCTGATTTCTGAAGGTTCCCATGAGAAATCCCCTGAAAAACAGTTCTTCTCCTATAGCGGGCAGCAAAGCCACTGCCAGGATGACCGCTATATCCGGAGCTCCGGTCAAAAGCTCTTCCATGTCCTCAAAATTCGATGCCGAATCCTCAAACAGAGGTATCAGAACAGCCGACAGCATGAACGCAGCGATGTATGCGCTTATTTCGAGCAATAATCCTCCCGCAAGTTCACGTATTTGGGGCCTTTTAAGCAAAAACAGTGTTTTTTTGTCGGATTTAATGTACCATGCATAGATGCAGGGAAAGATCATTATCACAAGCTGTTGAAATACAACGCCGCCAAACCCAAAGCGTACCGTCGCAAAATTCCCCGCATACAGGACAACCACCAGCGTAACGGCACACAACAGTACCGCATCACCAAGCCCTGGCAGACCTCCCCCCTTCATGTCTCTTCTCGCAGTGAACAGTCTGACGGAATGAAAACTCTCACTGAACAGGATATCCTCTGTCTTATATAGCTTTGCCAGTACTATCACGGCAAGTGCCGCATACAGAGCGTTTGTCACCAACACTATAAAAAAGCACCCGTAATCATATTTGAAAGCAAAGAGACTCTTTATCATAAGGGAAACATTTACCACCGGGATGGCTGCCGTCTCCCTCGTGAATTCTATATTCGGGATCATGGCAGACATTGATGCAAACATGAACAACAGCAGCACCGGAGTCGCGTAGTTATTGGCCTCCTTGAAGCTCTTTGCAAATGCACTGGAACACATGCACACTGCCGCAACCAGAAGTGCAAAGAACACCATGACCAAAAGTGTAAACAGGATTCCCGGCACAAAGGTTGCAAAATTGATATTAAGACCGGAATCGCCCCCCATCCTCACCGAGGTCAGTACCAAAAAGATTACTGCGCCTCCCATGGACAGAATATTCAGCAGTGCAGAAACAACCGCTATCACCGAAACAGCCAGAAACTTACTGATGATGAGTTCCAGGTTGGTCACCGGAAGCGTCAGCATCGTCTCCAGTGTCCCACGCTCTTTTTCACCCGCAGTGACATCGATAGACGGATATACAGCGCCGAGCAGAATCGCTGTAATGATCATAAACGGCAGATAGTATCCCAGCATGGAGCCCATTGATTCCTCCGCCGTGGAAAGATCATTTTTTTCAAAAGATATTGGATTTAACACCTCATCAGCAGGCAAGCCTGAAAGGTTTATCATCTCTTTTGTAAGATTCCTGCTGTAAATCTCAAAGGCATCCCGTATGATATCGGCGGCTTTTGCGGACAGATCCCTCGCATTGTAATAACAGATATTATAGGTTCCGCCCTCTCCCGCAGAAATATAGGCATCGATAAGATCCTCTTCCAACATACCTGCACAGTCTTTTCCCTCTTCTGTCGGGATTATCCTGACGGTATAATCCGTCTCGTCACCTGTCAGTATATCGCAGAGTTCATCTTTCACACGGCTCTTTGCTTCATCTGTATAAAAAACGTTGTCAAATGCCACTCTGTAGGTGTTTTCAGCCGTATTTGACACTATCGCATTCATGATCAGCGCCATTCCCACTATCATCAGCGGATACAATAAAACAGGTATCAGCACCATCATGACAATGGTCTTTTTATCCCGGATGACATCCAGCATTTCTCTTTTAAACAGGGCAATAATTCTGGAAGGTTTCATAATTTCCCTCCTTCATAAAGACTGATGATCTCAAAAAACGCCTGTCTTAAGTTTTCACCGCCGTATTTTTCAATAAGATCTGACGGTGTTCCCGACTTAATAACGGAGCCGTCATACAGTACCAGCACGCGGTCACACAAAAACTGTGCTTCTTCAAGATAGTGGGTAGAATACATTACTGTCTTCCCCCTGCCCTTTTGCGATTTCATGAATGATACGATAGCCTGCGCGCTGATAATATCCAGCCCCAATGTAGGCTCGTCAAAAATATAGATCTCGGGATCATGTATCAGGGTCCTTGCGATGGAAACCCTCTGGCTTTGTCCTGTAGAAAGCTTCTCGATCCTGTTGTCTATGAACTTTGACATATCCATGATCTCGCAGATCTCCTCTATTCTGGCATCGGCGTTTTCTTTTTTCATACCGTAGATCTCGGAAAGGCTTCTCATCATCTCTCTGGCAGTAAGCCTTCCGTACAGCTTGGTATTGCCGGAAAGATAACCGATATGCGCTTTTCTCTCGACAGGATCGGTTATGATATCGCCATTACCCGTGGAGATCTTTATGATCCCTTCATCCGGCGTCATCAGGGAACCCAGCATGCGAAGAAGCGTAGTCTTTCCCGCTCCGTTGGGTCCCAGAAGTCCCACTATCTCGCCCTCTTCAGCCGATAATGAGACATTTTTCACCGCAAAAAATGTTTCCCTTTTTGATCTTCCTGTTTCCGGCGCTATTACACTGCGCTCAAATGTTTTTGACAGATTCTCTGCTTTTATCATAAAAACACACAGACCGGGGCAAACCGGTCTGTTCCTTTCCTAATAATGTGATAACAGTGCTAAACTCACTATAAAGAGAAACTCAAGGGCAAAAGCCCGCCGAGAGTGTGCGTCTCATACTGATCGGCACTTTTCGCCAGGATAACCTCAAAATCCCTGTCACAAAACTCACTCATAACCTGCCTGCACACACCGCAGGGCGGACAATATTCGAGTGTTTCCGCATCAGCCGGTCCTCCTGCTATGACTATCTTTGTAAACTCCCTGTATCCTTCACTGACGGCCTTTGAAAAAGCCACCCGCTCTGCACAAATGGACGGTGAATACGCCGAATTCTCAATATTGCATCCGGTGAAAACATTTCCGTCACTTGTCAGCAAAGCCGCTCCCACCGCGAAATGCGAGTACGGCGAATATGATCTTTTGCGGGCATCAAGAGCCGCTGTTACCAATTCTTTATCTTCCATATAAAATCCCCGAGTATACAAGCTTATATCACACAGCAAAATAACTGTATGAAAAATAATCTGAACATCCTGCTGCATCAATGGCAAAACATCTTTTGAAGATCAGTATCCTCATCTGTATATTTTTCGTTTCTGCTGTCCCGAAACCCCGGCAATATAAAGATTCTGCGGTATAAAACGTCCCGCCGGTAAAAGACATTTCATAAGTAGAGTCGGTATTATGACAACCTTTCTCTTTTTCATCATGTCAACTGCGTAATTGGCACAGTAGTCAGCCGAAATGCCTTTAAGTGCGAACTCTACATTTGCAACCGAATTAAACTCCGTATCCACAGGTCCCGGACAGAG
>JAILBP010000152.1:0-4222 GCA_024680835.1 Lachnospiraceae bacterium
CGAGAAATGTCCTCATGACCAGCTTACCATCATAATGCGCAGATATATGATGAAGATCGCTGAGCATTTTGCAAAGGAGAGCGGTTGTCTTGGGCTCATAACCGGTGAGTCCATAGGTCAGGTGGCCAGCCAGACCATGGCATCCTTATACTGTACCAACGAGGTCTGCGAGCTGCCTGTTTACAGACCACTCATCAGCTTTGACAAGCAGGATATAGTGGAGATATCGGAGAAGATCGGTGCTTTTGAGACTTCTATCCTGCCTTTCGAGGACTGCTGCACCATATTTGTGGCAAAGCATCCGGTGACGAAACCGCTGTTGAAGAGCATAGAAAAGTCAGAGACCCATCTTTCCGAAAAAATAGATGAGCTCATGACGAAAGCCATTGAGACCACAGAGGTTGTGATATGCAGATAGAAAGGACCGCAGCGCTCCATAATCTCGGATGTAAGGTGAACGCTTACGAGACGGAGGTTATGGCAGGACTTCTGAAAAACGCAGGCTACCGCCTTGTGGATTTTGACGAGAAGGCGGACGTTTACGTCATAAATACCTGTTCTGTCACCAATATTGCCGATAAAAAATCAAGGCAGATGATACGTCAGGCAAAACGCCGCAACGAGGATGCCTGCGTGGTGGCGTGCGGCTGTTTTGTCAATACTGCGGAAGCTCATGTTTTGGACGATCTGCCCATAGATATCAGGATAGGCAACAACGAGAGGGGAAAACTCATATCCCTGTTGTCGGAGTTTTTCCATGAGGGTGAAGGTGCCGGAAATGAAGCATATACAACACATCTTTCGGCTGTCAGCGATATCAATCAAAAGGGAGTCGGATTTGAAGATCTGACCCTCTCCGAGAACAGCGGTCACACCAGGGCGTTTATAAAGGTCCAGGACGGATGTGATATGTTCTGCACATATTGTATTATACCTTTTGCCAGAGGCCGGGCCAGGAGCAAGGACAAAGACAGCGTTGTAGACGAAGTCAGGGGACTCGCGGCAGCCGGATATCGCGAGATCATAATAAACGGCATTCATCTGTCCAGCTATGGCAGGGATACGGGCTCATCACTTTTAGAGCTCATAAAGGCTGTCCATGAAGTGGATGGGGTTGAACGCATCAGGCTGGGCTCTTTGGAGCCGGGCATCGTGACAGAGGAGTTCGCCGGTGAACTGGCAGCTCTCGGAAAGATCTGTCCGCATTTTCATCTATCCCTTCAATCGGGGTCCGATACTGTGCTGAAGCGTATGAACAGGCGGTATGATACTGCGACTTATCTTCAGAAATGTGATATCATCAGAAAACACTTTGAGCATCCCGCCATCACCACCGATGTTATAACCGGTTTCCCCGGGGAGACTGAGGAGGAGTTTGCCGAGACCTTTGAGTTTGTCAAAAAAGCAGGTTTTTATGAGCTCCATGTTTTCCCATATTCCGTGAGGGAGGGCACAAAGGCTGCTGAGATGCCGGGACAGCTCACGGAGAGCGTGAAAAAACGCCGCGCCAACATACTGATAGATCTTGGGGCTGTCATGTCGGAGGAGTTCCGCGCGTATTATGCCGGCAGAGAGGTGGAAGTGCTCTTCGAGGAGAAAGTCGGTGATGAGTATGTGGGATATTCCAGAGAATATGTGCGATATTCATGTAAGAGCGACGAGGATCTGATCAACAGGATATGCCGGATAACGGTATAGAAAAATGTTATATCCTTTTTTCTTGAAAAAAATACGTTTTTTGTAGTATACTGTTAGTGTCTGTTTTTCTCACACTTTTGTAATGGGAGGTCATAGATGGGACTGGTCAGTACAAATGACAATTGTATAGGATGTAACAGCTGTATAAAAGTTTGCTGCAGTATGGGTGCCAATATAGCTATAGAAAAGGGCAGGGGCAATGTCATAGACGTTGATCCGGCTCGCTGTATTGCGTGCGGTGCCTGCCTTGATGCCTGCGAACATCAGGCAAGGGAATATGTGGATGATGTTCCGAGATTCTTTGAGGATCTCAAGAACGGAGTGAAGATTTCCGTTATCATAGCCCCCGCATTTCTGGCTAATTATCCCGGAGAGTATGAGAAATACCTGGGAATGCTCAAAAAGCTCGGTGTAAACCGCTTCGTCAGCGTTTCTTTCGGTGCGGATATCTGTACATGGGGCTACATCAAATACATCACTGAGAATAAATTCTACGGCGGAATATCCCAGCCCTGCCCCGCAGTTGTGGGTTATATTGAGCGCTATATGCCGGAGCTTCTGCCAAAGCTAATGCCTGTGCAGTCCCCCATGATGTGCACGGCCATATACATGAAAAAATACATGAATGTCAATGACAAGCTGGCATTTATAAGCCCCTGCATAGCCAAGAAAAACGAGATCGACGATCCCAACAACAAGGGATATGTATCTTATAACATTACTTTTTCACATCTTGTGAAATATCTCAAGGAGCACCCGGTGAGCGGCGCGGTTCCGTACAAGGACGAGATAGAGTACGGTCTGGGTTCCATCTATCCCATGCCCGGCGGACTCAAGGAGAATGTGTACTGGCTTCTGGGAGAGGATGCCCTGGTGCGTCAGATGGAGGGAGAGAGGCATTTGTATGAATATCTCCGCCGCAACAAAGACCGCCTCAAGAACGGCAGGACATCATATCTTTTCGTGGATGCCTTAAACTGTACCAACGGATGTCTGTACGGTACAGGTACGGATGCCAGGGAGAAAATGGATGAAGATGTATTCATGGCAATCCAGAAGATAAAGAAGGACAGCAAAAATGCATCCGCAAATTCACCCTGGGGCAGAAAAGCCACTCCGGAGAAGCGTCTTGCGGCTCTCAACAAACAGTTTGCGGGGCTAAACCTTAATGATTTCATCAGAAAATATACCGACCGCAGCCGTGAATGTGCTGTTAAGACTCCGAGTGAGAAGGAGATCAACGATATCTTTATCAAACTGAAAAAAGATACGAAAGAAAAGCAGACCATCGACTGCGGATGCTGCGGATATGAATCCTGCCGTGAGATGGCTGCCGCTATCTACAACGGATTCAATCACGTTCATAACTGCGTTCATTACATTAAAGACAGAGCGTACGAAGAGAAAGAACATGCTATCGCCCTGACGGATGAGATACAGAAGGCTCATGACGAGATGAATGAAAAGAAGATGTTACTGGCCAAGGAGATCAGCGATAATTTCAAGACTCTGAGAGATTCTATCAGCCACATCGAGAAGGCCAGCAGTGAGAATGTGGAATCCACCAGCGGTATCACCACGGAGATGGCTGAGGTGGATGATTTCGCAAAAGAGCTTAAAGAGGTGCTGTCTGTTATAGAGGGTTACCTTGCCAAACTCGATAAGAATAACATCGATGTCATAGCGATATCTTCACAGACGAATCTTTTGGCGCTCAATGCATCCATAGAGGCGGCGAGAGCCGGTGAGGCAGGAAGAGGCTTTGCCGTAGTGGCGGATGAGATCAAAAAGCTGGCAGGTAATTCGAAGTCGGCAGCCGACGACAGCAACAAAAATAACAACGACATCAGGACTACTGTGGAACAGCTGGTGGAGGAATCCGCAAAGCTCAGCGAGATTGTAGCCCATGTCAACGACAGAGCCGGAAACCTCATGGCTGTTGCGGAAGAGACAACCGCATCTATCAGCCTGATGAACGGGGTGACCGGAAATGTGGAGAATTCCCTTAAGCAGATACTTGAAGAAGAATAACGTTACTGTGAATAGTAACAGAATAGCTTATTTTCCAATAATTCAAAAACGGCATCGCCCTAAAGGCGGTGCCGTTTTTAATCTCAGTAAAATTTCAACATAGATGTGCCGGTGTCAGAAACCGGCAGGATCCCGTGATCAAACCGTATTAGATGATGTAGGGTTTGATAACTTCCATGATCTCGTCGATGTTATCCTCTGTGTGGATAGAGAGATCGATGGGCTTTGAAAGATCAAGGGAGAAGATTCCCATGATGGATTTTGCATCGATAACATAACGACCTGAGATAAGGTCAAAATCAAAGTCAAACTGTGAAATGGCATTTACAAATGACTTTACTCTGTCAATCGAATTGAGTGAGATCTGTACTGTCTTCATTTTATTGTCCTCCTAAAAACTTTAATGTTTGTTTTTGTCACATCAATACATACATAGTACATATTTAAGGGGGTGTTGTCAATAAAGCAGCTTGAAAAAACCATCTAAAAATTT
>JAILBP010000111.1:0-11189 GCA_024680835.1 Lachnospiraceae bacterium
AGCACCCTTAGCCATACCGTCGTTCTCAGCGTAGATTACGTTGAACTCTTCGTTGCTGTTGATAACAGACTCAACGATCTTCTTTGCCTCTGCCTCGTCCCATGTAGCTGTCTGCTGAACAACCTTGTTCATCTTGCCTGAAGCAAACTGCTCATCAAGTGCGCCTGTACGTCCGATCTGAGCATCTGAACCCATAGCACCCTGAATGTGGATTACGTTGTAAGTATCAAGGTTCTGATCGAGCAGCCAGTTAACTGCTGTCTCACCTTCTTTTGCCATGTCTGAAACAACTGCTGCAATGTAAAGGTCTTCGCTTACATCGATCATACGGTCAAAGAGATAAACCTTAACGCCTGCTTCCTTAGCCTGCTCGAGAACTTCGTCCCAGCCTGTTGTCTCTGCTGCGGAAACGAGAAGATAATCAACACCTTCTGTGATGAAGCCCTGAGCTGCCTGAAGCTGCTCATCATTCTTTAAGCTGTATGCAGTCTTAAGCTCATAGCCGTTCGCTGATGAGAAAACAGCCTCCATATCCTTAACGTTAGCCTCGCGGTAACCTGACTCTGACGGCGGGTTGTTAACAACACCGACCTTGATGGTACCACCGGTGGTTGCCGGAGCTGCCGCACTCGTATCTGTCGAACCTGAAGACGAGGTTGAATCTGCGCTCGAACCTGCACTGCCACCACATGCGCACAGACTGAATGACATTGCTAATGCCATAGCTGCACAAAGAAATCTTCTTGCCTTTTTCATTTTCATTCCTCCTTATTGTATAGGCGCGACCACTGACCGGCCTCGCCATGTCAGCCCGCTGCGGGCTAATTCCTTTTACAATAGGGAGTTTAACTCTGCAATAACCTAAAGTAAATCAATGATCATTTCAAGTTGGTTGAAAATGATTTTGTACTCTCAAAAAACAGTTGATTATTTTTTTATTCAGGTTGGTTTTGATTTTGCTGACGGTATTCCGAGGGTGTCATACCCGTGTTCTTCTTAAAGATATAACTGAAATAATGTGCATCGTTATACCCTGTCTCGTGCGCTATCACCGAGCTTTTCATGTCTGTGTTTCGCAAAAGCTCCTTGGCCTTGTTGAGTCTCAGATAAATAAGATACTCCGTAAACGTCTGACCGCTCTGCTGCGAAAATACCGTAGAGAATCTGCTGTTACTCATATTCACGGCGCTTGCCACATCCTGCAGCATTATGTTGGGATCGCAGAAATGCTGTGACATATACACTTTCGCCTCACTGATCACCGAGGGCACTCCTGTGTCACTCACCGAATCGCCCATCTCTCTAACCCCCAGTATCAGTGGGTTTTCTGTGCTCTTCTCCGACAGGATATGTCTTATATGCCTTGCGCTCTTAAAGCTCTTCAGTATATCCGAGGGTTTCTCCACGATCTCACCGATGCCGATCCTGATATTGGTACAGCCGGCACGCTCCAGATCATTTGATAAAGAAGAAGAAAAAGCATACGCTCTCTCCTCAGTGTCATCCGCACTGTCTCCCAGAACTAAGAGCCTGGTACCTGTACGGCTTCCCGAGACATGCACCACGCCGCCTCCTGCCTCCGCCAGGATGAAAGCCGCTTCCTGTCCTACATCGACAGGCGAAAAAGCCGCATCCATCACCGCATAAAAAGGAGCGCTCAAAGACGTTCCCATAGCCCTAAGCTGCAGCAGGGTGTTCTCCGCATCCTCCTCCATGGACTCATCCGAGAACAGGGAACCTATCAGTTTTTCCTTCAGAAAACGGACATCTGCGCTCACATTCATGCGGGCTCTGAGGCTTTCGGCATGCTCTCCCGCTTTCCTCTCCTCCTCCAGCTGGGCACTCAGCTTGTCCAGTATCTGTCTAAGCTCCTGCGAGTCTATGGGTTTCAGCATATACTCCCTGACACCGAGACTTATACAGGTGCGGGCATACTCAAACTCGTCATATCCGCTCAGGATTATAATGCCTATCCAGGGCATCTGGGTTCTCAATATCCTGCACAGCTCTATGCCGTCCATGAACGGCATCTTGATATCCGTTATCACTATATCAGGGTTTGTATCCCTGATCATGGGCAGCGCCATCTCCCCGTCCGGTGCTTCCCCCACCAGAGTATACGGCGTTTCTTCCCATGGAAACGACTCCCTTATGCCCTCACGTATGACTATCTCGTCATCAACCAGAAACACCTTCATCTTCAGATATCTCCTCTCTCGTAATGCACGGCACCTTGAAACTTATGGATGTGCCTTCCCTGCCGCTTGTAATATTAAGACCTTCAGGCTGGTTGTAATAAAGCCTTATTCGAAGATTCACATTCACCAGACCGAAGCCCCCGGCTCCCTCACTGACGGAGGGCTGTCCCTTCTTCATACGCTCTTTAAGCTCCCGCAGGCTTTCCTCCGTCATGCCGGTTCCCGTATCGGATACGGTAAACTCCAGCATATCATCCACAAGGCGACCCCTTACCCGTATGACACCGCCACCGCGCTTTATCTTTATCCCGTGGTAGAGAGCGTTCTCCACCAGCGGCTGCAGCAACAGCTTCAAAACATAGAATCCGCAGATCTCCTCAGGTATATCGATCTCATACCGCATGATGTCCCTGTACCTTGTCTGCTGGATCTTCAAGTAACCTTCGATATGTTTTCTCTCCTGTCCCACAGGGATCCAGTCGGCTCCCGAGGACAGGCTGATGCGGAAGAAATCGCTCAGAGCGTTAGTCAGGGCGATAACCTCGTCCTTATCTGCGGCCTCTGCCTTCCATATAATGGCATCCAGAGTATTGTACAGAAAGTGGGGATTGATCTGCTCCTGAAGAGTACGAAGCTCCGCTTTTCTAAGGTTTCTCTCATCCAGGCGGCTCTTTTCCATCATCTCTTCCAGACGGTCTGCCATGATGTTGACCCTTATGGTGAGATTTCTAAGCTCCGCCACCTCCGTATCCGGGACTCTCGCATCCAGCGTTCCCTCTGCCAGTCTTCCCGCCACATACTCAAGCCTGTCTATAGGTTCCATTATAAATTTGGATGTTTTCTTCGTAGCCCTGTTGCGTAAGAGCCAGGCAAAGGCCACCGTCACAGCCTCAGCCATGGCCGTTATCAGTATCAGTATCTGTAAAACAGCGCTCTCCTGCGCCGTGGATTTGATCTCCTGTGTGATGTAGTCACCCAGCATACTGTCCACCAGCATCGCCACATCCCGGACCTCATTGAACACAGTCTCATTTTCCACAACAGGACGTTTTTCCTCTATGTTGGTCCTGATCCTGTTGACATAATTTTCCAGCGTCTCCATGGTGCGCTTCGCCACCATGAGCGAGATCCTGTTTTCCTCGTCACTCTTTTCACTGATCTCGTCGATGACATCATAAACACTGTAGATAATGCCGTATACCCTGCTCTCGGCTATGGTATACCTGCCGCTTACTATCCCCCATACACCCTCAGGCAGATCCTCCGCAACCACAGTCCTTAAACTTGCTATCTTTTCCATTCGCTTGATGGCATTGTGATAGCGGCCCGAATAGACTAACATCAGCACAAGACTTATAAAGACCGGAAGCACCAGCACGAACACCAATGCCTGGCTCATCCGGTCGATCCTGCCCGCTATACTCTTTTCCTTTTTGATACGGGTCTTACCACTCATATCAATATCCTCTCGGTAAAAGATTGCTCAGATCCTGCTCGTCACTGAAATACCGCTCATCCGGATGGATAATAGCCTCAACCTCCTCACCGTTTTTAAGTTTCAGGGCGGTGTTCATGAGAGCATTTCCCAGCATGGGAGTACACTCCACAACGCAGTTGATCCTGCCTTCCTTCAATACATCTATAGCTTCCTGTCCGCCGTCTATGGAGATTATCACAATATCCTGCCCCGGCACTAACCCGGCTGCCTCTATCTCCGTCAGTGCTCCCAGCGTCATATCATCATTGTGACTGTACACCACATCTATCTCATCACCGTATTTCGACAACAGTTCACGCATGCATTCGGCTCCGCGGCTCCGTAAGAAGTCACCGTTAATACTCTCCATGACCTCCATTCGCCCGTCAGATTTTATAGTATCCATAAAACCTGCCTGACGTTTTCGCATGGGTGTGGAATCTTCCGTGCCGGTTATCTCCACAATGTTCACGTGATCGAGTCCTAAGCTGTCTGCCTTTCTGATAAGATACTCCCCCGCCATCACGCCCTCATTATAAAAATCCGCGCCTATGAGACAGGTTGTAAGCCCTTCATCCTCCGTATTGATGTCACGGTCTACCAGGATCACCGGTATCCCGGCGTTTTTGGCCTCCGTCAGCACATTGTCCCAGCCTTCCTCCACAATGGGAGAAAATGCTATGACATCCACCTTGTAAGCTATGAAACGTCTTATGGCAGCAATCTGGTTTTCCTGTTTTTGATTTGCATTGTCAAACATCAGATTAATGCCGTATTTTTCGGCTTTTTCTTCAATATCCAGAGTATTGCCTATACGCCAGGCGCTCTCCGACCCCAGCTGCGAAAAGCCCAGTATCAGCTTTGGCTCCTCCACCTCCGGTTTCTGTCCACATCCTGAAAACATTCCCATACACAAAACGGCCGCAACGGCAATACTTACAAGCCGTCGCAGACCGTTTTTCATCTTATCGCAATACGATCTTCCCCGCATAAAAAACTCCCCTTCGCCAGAAGCTTCTTGTTACTGTTCACAGCCACTGTACATACATTCTACAGGCTTGCCCTGACATCGGCAATCTGCTCAGCAAGCTGGCAGCCTGTATACTACATGATATCGGCTGTGAATAGTAACAATTTCTTCACGTCAAAAAGTGACTCCGCTACAAAATCCGCCATACCGCGTATCTCCTCGTCCGGCTGTAAGATATCCGGAACCATCACCGGATGCATCCCCGCAGCATGCGCCGCCCTGATACCGTTAAAGGAATCCTCTATCACCATGCAATCCGCCGGATCCGTATTCATAAGCTCTGCCGCCTTCAGGAAAATATCGGGATGTGGCTTGCTCCTCGTCACCATATCCCCGCACACTATCCTGTCAAAATAATCTATGATGCCCGCGTCCGAAAGCTCCTGTCTTACCGCCCACTCCTGGGTAGACGATGCCAGCGCTATACCGAAACCGTTCTCACTCAAAAACTTCAGGATCTCATTAACCCCCGGTTTCATGGGAAGCCTGCCCTTATCGTATCTCTCCATAAAGAGCTTAAAGCTGTCATCCCAGAACCTGTCCGTATCGAACTCATCACCGTAAGCCTCGCGGATCAGCTCCTTTGTGCGCTCTACCGTGGCACCGAGACATTTTATGGCCACATCCTCTCTGAATGTTATGCCCCAGCCACTTGCCACGTCCCTGCAGCAGCCGATATATGCTGCCTCAGAATCGAATATGATGCCATCCATATCGAAGATGACAGTCTTTATATTGTCAAATTTCATCTCATTAAAAACAGAAAGTCCGGGCTTCTGTCTCTCCTCGCAATATTATTTTAAAAATCCGTTGATGATCTGCTCTTCCGCTTCCTTTTCGTCAAGTCCCAGAGTCATCAGCTTTATGATCTGATCTCCCGCGATCTTTCCGATGGCAGCTTCATGCACCAGAGCGGCATCCACATTGTTGGCTTCAAGAGCCGGAACAGCTAAGATCCTGCCTTTGTCCATGATGATGGAATCGCACTCGGTATGTCCGGAACATGCAGCATTTCCTACCAGCTTTGCATCAAATCTCTGATAAGAATCATCTCTGGCCACAGACCTGGATACCACATCCGCCGTAGCACCCTCTCCGTTTAAGTTCACCACGTAGGTACTGACAGCGTTCTGGCTACCGTGTGTCATGAGACGTTCCCTGACCACCAGCTTCGCACCGGCATCCAGTTCTGCCGTCGTGGTGCGGTTTGTATCATCCACACCCTTGATCTGCACCATTTCCATCTCCATAGTGCTGTTCTCTTTCATATAGACCTCGGTGCCCGGATTTAAGATCCTCTTGCCGGATCCGTCGCCGGAACCGTAATGTTTTTCAACATATTTGACCTTAGCGTCCTTCTCAAGATAAAAACGATGTATTCCGTCATGCTCCGAATCCTTGGGGCCGCAGTTGTCTATACCGCATCCCGCTACGATGATCACATCCGCGCCTTCGCCGATGTAGAAATCATTGTAGACCAGCTCCTTGAGTCCGCTCTTGGTCATGACTACCGGAATGTGAACACTCTCATTTTTGGTCCCCGGTTTTATCCGGACAGTCAGCCCCTGTCCGTCCTCCCTGGGAGTGATCTCTATATTGGCTGTCGAAGCCCTGCCTGCGGATTCACTGTTGGAGCGGATATTGTAGGCGCCCTCCGGAACTTCATGAAGTCCCGCCACTTCGCTCAGAAGTCTTTTCTGTATTTCATCAAGCTGTATCATACTGTCGCCGCTCCTTTCAATATGCTGTTCGGCTTGCAGGAAGCAACCGCCGAAGAAGTCCCCAAAAGCTGCGGCAAAACATCATCTTTCGCGCCGCGGGATGCCACCTGACCGTCCTTTAACACTATCACCTCATCGGCGATGTTTAAGATCCTCTCCTGATGCGAGATGATGAGGATCGAGCTCTTATCTATCTCCCGCCTCATCTCCTCAAAAACTTCGATCAGATTTCCGAAGCTCCAAAGATCGATACCCGCTTCCGGCTCATCGAAAACAGACAGCTTTGACTTTCTGGCGAGTACCGTAGCTATCTCTATACGCTTTAACTCGCCGCCCGAAAGACTGCTGTTGACCTCTCTGTCGATGTAATCCTTTGCACACAGTCCCACTGCCGAAAGATATTCGCAGGCATCTGCCGCAGATATCTGTTTTCCGGTAGCAAGACGTATCAGGTCAAAAACCTGAATCCCCTTAAAACGCACAGGCTGCTGAAAAGCAAATGCGATGCCGTTTTTGGCTCTCTCTGTGACGGTCATATCCGTGATATCCTGTCCGTCCAGCAGTATCTTTCCTCCTGTGGGTTTTTCTATACCTGCTATAAGTCTGGCGAGGGTAGATTTGCCTCCGCCGTTGGGTCCTGTGATGACCACAAGTTTTTCATCCGGGATCACCAGGCTCACATCTCTGATGATCTCCCTGCTCAGGCTGTCATCTTCAACCTGAAACGATACGTTTTTTAATTCCAGCATGTTATCTCTCCCATTCAGAATTTTTTAATCAGAATTCCCTCAGTTTATAATCCTTATCCTCATCTATCATCCGCAGCATGATATCCGCAAAGGCAGGGTCAAACTGTGTTCCGCTGCCTTTTGCGATCTCCGCTCTCACCTTCTCCTGCGGAAGCGCGTTGCGGTAGCTCCTGCGACTGGTCATAGCATCGTAGGCATCTGCCACTGCTATGATCCTGGCCTGTTCCGGTATATCAAAGCCGCTGATACCGTCCGGATAGCCTCCGCCTGCAAACTTCTCGTGATGCCATCTTGCGCCGATGACAAGCTGCGGCATAGCCTTAATATTCTCTAAGATCCTTGCGCCCATGACGGGATGTTCCTTTATCAGGCTGAACTCCTCATCATTAAGCCTGTCGGGTTTGTTGATCACGGCGTCCGGAACACCGATCTTGCCCACGTCATGCAGCAGTCCCATCATATATATATCCGACTGTTTATCACTGTCGTATCCGTAACGGGCAGCGATCATGCGGGCGTAATCGGCAACCCTTCGCGAGTGGCCGTTAGTGTAAGTATCCTTGGCATCTATGGCATCGGCGATAGCCAGTACCACCTGGATTGACAGAGCCTCATTCTCTCTGGTCTTTTTGCTGACTTCGTCCGAAAGGTTCCTCTGGAGAGCCACAAGATCAATGATATGCCGTACACGCATGCTCAGCACATCCGGCACAAAAGGCTTTCGTATGAAATCCATGGCGCCTGCTTTGAGACCTTTTGTCTCGGCTTCCTCATCCTCATTGGCTGTCAGGAATATGACAGGAGTGGGTTCCATATTAAGACTCTTCTCAACTCTCCTCAACCGCTCTATAGTCTCGAAACCGTCCATATCAGGCATCAATATGTCTAACAGGACAAGCTCCGGACGGTTGCCGGCTTCTATGTATTTGATCAAAAGCTCCCCGGATTCGAAGGTTTCAACCTCCATATTGCTCTTGCTTAGGATCCTGCCGGCGGTCTTGCGGTTGATGGTGTCATCATCCACCACTACAACCATAGGCTGACCGGTCTTATTCTTGTCAGATCTGTCTTGCGTATCCCTGATGCGGCGTATCTCCTGAGCTTTCTCGGGCTCCACCATCTGAAGATCGTAATGGACCCTGATAAGTCCGGCCCCCGGATGATCCTTCCACATTTTCATAATGCGTTCCATTACCAGCCGGGAATTCTTTTCCTCAAGCTCCGGAAGTAGCAGAAAATACTGGTTTTTGCTGTTCTGCATCATGACATCGCTCTTGCGAAGGGTGTTCTGTACAAGTTCTCCGAACTCATGATAAAGGCCGACATATTCCTTTTCATCCAATACCGTCCCCTCTCCCGGAGACAGCGTGAACAGTGCCTTATAAGCGACTCCGCTGTAGCTTTGGATGTAACGCATCATGTATTGATACACATCGCGGAAGGTTTCCTCACCTATCCACATGGCATGTCTTATGGATGTTCTCTCTGCCATTGCCATGCTGAGGGTCGTGATGTCACCGGAGGTGTTTCCTGAGTCTTTCTCTATCTCTTCATACAATGCGCAGCCGTGTTTTCCGTTGTTTTTAACATAGTATAGAGCCCTGTCCGCATAACGGAAAAGCTCCTCATATTCCGTACCCGAATCAGGCACAAAAACAGAACCGGCGGACACACCTATAGGAACCTTCATATCCATCCCCAAAAGCTTCCTGGCATCTCCGATGATAAGCTCATTCAATCGCTTAGCCAGATCCTTTACCGCCTGCAGGCTGCGCTCGCCCTTACAGAAGACGATAAATTCATCTCCTCCGACGCGCCCCACTATATCATCCTGACGGACATTCCGTCTCAATATATCCGCAAATCCGGCAAGAACCCGGTCTCCCATATCATGTCCGTAAATATCATTAACCAGCTTAAAACCGTCGAGGTCCACCACGATCAGCGCTCCGCTCTCCGCTGTGCATACCCTCCTGAGCAGATCGGTCACACCGTCTTTATTCAGAAGCTCTGTCAGGTGATCGGTCTCCGAGTATTTGGCAAGCTCCTGCATGCGCCTTGTCTGTGTGATAACATTCCTGACACGCTGCACCAGTACCTCAGCCACAAAGGGTTTCCGCACAAAATCCAGTGCACCTGCAGCAAGTCCCCTCGTTTCCGTGACATTATCATCATCGGCGGTCATAAATACAACAGGGATCTCCTTAAGCCCCTTCTGCGTAATAAGCTCTTTCAGCCGGCGCAGTGTCTCAAAACCGTCCATCTCCGGCATCATGATATCCAGCAGTACGAGGTCCGGAATCTCCCCGTCACTTACACGGTCCACAAATTCCCGCCCCGAATTATATTTAATAACACGAAAATCATTTTTGCCGAGAAATCGTTCCGCCAATTGCAGATTTATGGAATCGTCATCTACGACAGCGATCAAATCCGACATCCTGTATTCCTCCGTAAAATATGTCATCTATGTCAATAAATGACTCTGTTCCTGCCACTCTGCTTACCCATGTAGAGTTTCTCATCAGCTTCCTTGACCGAAGCCTCGACACCTGCGACATAAGACAACTCAGCTATGCCGAAGGTCATGGTAACCTTAATCTTCAGATCGTCATTTACCGCGATCTCGGTGTGTTCTATCGTCTCACGCAGTCGCTCTATCGCAATATAAGCATCATCTCCGTTGCATCCCGGCAGTATCAGCAGAAATTCCTCTCCGCCCCATCTGGCGATAAACGCAGACTCCCCCATATTTGCGGTCATCAGCTCCGCTATGCGTTTCAGTACAACATCTCCCGCATCATGCCCGTAATTGTCATTTACTTTTTTGAAGAAATCGATATCACCTATGGTGACGCTGACGGAATCATGATCTTTTCCTTCAATCAGTTCCTCAAGATACTCATCAGCCCTGCGCCTGTTGAAAAGCCCCGTCAGTTTATCGGTATTAGCCTCGCGTTTAAGCTTGTCGTTGTATTTGATGAGCTTGCCTTCGGCTTCGTTTTCCTCTCTGCTGAAAAGATATGACAGCAGCACGATGGAAATAAACACTGCGGAAATATTGGTTATCTGAATATATTTGTCAACCGCGCTTCCGCTGACCACCAGATCGGATTTTATACCGCTGACCAGAATCACAGTGACACCACGGAAGACCAGCACCAATCCCGCGTATATGAACTTGTACAGTGCCTTGCTGTAAGTAGCAAAAAAGCACAGCATCAGTATTATGATGTGATAGTTCTGCATTCCGGCAGACCATCCCAAAACAGGCATCATAGCCAGTGACCACACGAAAACATAAGCTATAAAATATATGAGAGAAGTTCTGGTCTTCAGCCTGTATGTGAACAAAAACACCATGATATTGGCAAAAAACAAAAACGAAACCCTGAAGGAATACTCTCTGATGATGCCTGCTGCCACAGGGATCATATCCGCAATAAATGCGACAAAACAGATGATGCACAATATCCTGAGGGCAATGATGATCCTTTTGTTCTGATTTTCTTCTTTTGTGTCCTTCGTGATCAATCCGATGAGTTTCATCCGGTATCCTCTCACAACAACGAAACAAAAAACGCCTTGTATATTATACTGAATACACAAGGCAATTTCAAGAATTTTAAGTTGAACGATGGTTACTATTCACAGCCAATATCATACAGACAGGCATATGCCAGCTTGCTGGCAAATATGACAGTCTGTATGATATTGACTGGAATCAGTCACTTTACATACATGATACAGGCAGCCGCGATAGCGGCAGTAGAGCCCGACAAGGCAATTCTGCCAGCTTGGCTTCGCAGATTGCCGATGTCAGGGCGAGCCTGTAGAATGTATGTAAAGTGGCTGTGAATAGTCACAACATCTCCATACTCACAGACGGGACGCTGTCCGCATCCCGTCTGAATTGATCTTTTCTGTTATGATTCTGCCACAACAGCTATACCGAGCTCCTCAAGCTGCGCAGCATCCACTGTTCCCGGAGCATCGGTCATGAGATCCGAGGCA